>DYRD01000039.1 GCA_020718905.1 Syntrophus aciditrophicus
GCCGACGCCGTTTTGATCGCCACTACCGACGACATCATTGCCGTCGCCTGCGGGGAGATTGCCGCCGCCGGGGTTATCCGGCCCGGTCAGAAGGTCGTTCACTTCAGCGGCGCCGGCTCCCTCGACCTTTTGAGGGCCGCCCGGGAGGCCGGGGCCTTTATCGCCAGCACTCATCCCCTCCAGTCCTTCGCCGATGTGGAAGGGGCCATCCGGAACATCCCCGGCAGCACCTTCGGGATCACCGCCGATGCAGAAATCCGTGCGTGGGCCGTGGATTTTGTCCTCGCCCTGGAAGGGGTTCCCTTTTTCATCCCCGACGCCGACAAGCCCTTATATCACGCTGCCGCCTGCATCGCTTCCAATTACCTCACCACGCTCCTCTATATTGTCGAAGAGATCTATCTCAGCCTCGG
Source organism: Syntrophus aciditrophicus (assembly GCA_020718905.1). Lineage (GTDB taxonomy): Bacteria > Desulfobacterota > Syntrophia > Syntrophales > UBA8958 > UBA8958. Next base: position 414 of record DYRD01000039.1, read on the forward strand.
ACTGGACCGCGAGGAGGCCGCCCGCGCCTTCTGGCCCCTGGTCCGGGGAACGTTGAAAAACATCGAGTCCCGGGGGTCCGTCCAGGCCCTGACAGGACCTATTGCCCGGGGAGATATCGGGACGGTGGAAAAGCATATCCTTGCTTTTCAGGATAAACTGCCTGAATTTCTCCACGCCTACCAGGCCCTCGGCATGGTTACCACGGAACTGGGACTCAAAAAACAGAGTTTGACGGACGAAAAGGCAAACATGATCAAAAAACATCTTAAAGGAGGAAAATCATGAGCACACAGGTACAAATCACCAGGGTGACCACTGCCAAGATCCGGGACATGAAGAAAAAAGGGGGAAAGATCACCATGCTAACCGCCTATGACTACCCGACGGCGGTCGCAATGGATTCCGTGGGCGTAGACATCTTCCTCGTCGGGGATTCCCTCGGCATGGTCGTCCTCGGTTACGACAGCACCCTCCCCGTCACCATGGAAGACATGCTACACCATACCAAGGCCGTCGCCCGGGGAACCCAGCAGGCCATGGTCATCGGCGACATGCCCTTTATGTCCTACCAGGTCTCTCCGGAGGAAGGGGTCCGCAACGCCGGCCGATTTCTCCAGGAAGCGGGGGCCCAGGCCGTAAAGCTCGAAGGGGGACGGGAAGTCGCCGAAGTGACCCACCGCATCGCCGCCGCGGGGATTCCCGTTATGGCCCATATCGGCCTGACCCCCCAGTCGGTCCACCAGTTGGGAGGATACAAGGTCCAGGGCAAGGGAGACAAAGCGGGGCAACGCCTCCTGGAAGACGCCAAGATCCTCGCAAAGGCCGGGGCCTTCGCCATCGTCATCGAATGCGTCCCCAAAGGCCTGGCCCGGGAGATCACCGCCTCTCTTGAGATCCCCACCATCGGCATCGGAGCCGGCGTCGACTGCGACGGCCAGGTGCTGGTCGTCCACGACATGCTGGGACTATTTGAGCGCTTCACTCCAAAATTCGTCAAGAAATACGCCAAGATCAACGATCACATCCGGGAAGCGGTAAAGGCCTACTGCGACGAAGTACGCAACGGCACCTTTCCAGACGACGCCCATTCGTTCCTGTAATATTCGGAAGTTTAATATGATTTACCCCTTTCCCCTCTGCCAAGGGGGAGGGGGTGATTTATGCGCATTGATCATCGGCATGGAGCCCGGCACCGACGGTCCGGAGGCGATGCGACCCCGGGAATGGGTTCGTCATCGGCTCCTCGACGTATAAACAATACGCCTGCGTCGCCTCTTCCTTGCCACCTTGATTTCATCTTTGATTTAGAACCGGATAAAATCCCGTCCCGCCGGGTGGCCGAAAATCAGGACGCCCTCTACACTCGGATCGGGAATAAAGCTCGGGAAGCAAAGAGTCACCCCGAACGCATATGGTTAAAATTCCTTACAAGTGTAATCTATTTTTTATGATCATTTGTTCTCGACGACATTCTTCAACGGCTTGACCATCTCTTTTTCGATCATCTTCAGGAACTTTTTCTTGAAGGCCGGTATCCTGGTCATTAGCATCATGAAAAAGTTCATCCTCCGGGTTTTGAAATCCTTCTGAGGAAAATCGTAGTAGCCGTGCCGTTTGTAATAGCGCTGATCGGACGGGAAGACAAAACGCAACCTCCCCCAGCCCTCGTCCCGGAAGATCTTCATCCCCCCGACACCAAGAAAATCGATGGGTTGCACGTATCTCTGGCCGGCAAGATCGACGCGGCGCCCGGCCAGATCGCCCAGAAGTTCATCCAGGCGGAGCGAATCTCCGCCTTCATCGGTCACGATGCCGGCAAGAGTCGTGAGCGGGAAAGGTCTTCTCCATGTAACGGACATATTGCAGGGTAACGCTGTCGTCACCCTTGGGGCTGCCGCTTAGCACCGTAATCTTCATCTCATTCTTTCCTTTTGCCTCATTGATTTCGTTTCAGGCATTTACCGACAAAGTCCGCCATTACCGCCGTGACTGCTTCCCGGGCCTGGAAATGGGGGATGTGGCCGCAAGCGGGAACAATCAGCCCCGCTGCCGGGCCGGACACCTGCCGGACAATGGCCTCTAGCTGGGCCGGGGTACCGTAAGGATCATCCTGGCCCTGAATGGCCAGAACCGGGCAGCTGACTGCGGAGAGGTAAGCCTCGATATTCCATTCCCTAAAGGGGGGGGGCAAGCCAGGTCTCGGACCATCTCTTGAAGACAAGATCCGTCTTTTCGCCATGATATTTCGCCAGACGGCCTCGCGAATCCCCTCCAGGGTGACATCTTCCACAAAGATATGGGCGGCTTCGGTAATCAGGCAGCATACCTTTTCCCGGTGAGCGGCGGCAAATATCAAGGCGATGGAGCCGCCGTCACTGTGACCGATTAGGGTTCTCCTGCAACCTCGACAATCAGGGTGCGCAAGACGGAAAGGGTCAAGGGAAGCTTGAGGACAAATACGGTCAGTCTGTCCTTTTCCGAATCGACGCGCACCAGGCCGCCGACCTCCTGGGTCATGGAAAAAACGACGTCGAGACCGACGCCCCGCCCCGAAATCTCCGTAACCTTATGGGAAGTGGAAAACCCGGGGAGAAAGAGAAACTCATAAAGTTCCGATCTCGTCAGAGCCGCCGCCATTTCTTCCTTAACCAGGCCTTTTTGCACTATCTTTATTCTGATGCCTTCCGGATCCATGCCCCGGCCGTCGTCACTGACGGATATATTAAGCATTCCGGCAACATGGCGCGCTTCGAGAGTGATAATACCTTCTTGTGCCTTGCCGATTTCCCTCCGCTCTTCCGGGGTTTCCAGACCATGGTCGACGGCATTGCGTAAGAGGTGGGAAAGAGGGGCTTCGATTTTTTCCAGGATATCCCGATCCACCTGGGTTGTCTCCCCCAGGATCTGGAAGCGGACCTTCTTGCCCAGTTCCTGGGCAAGATCCCGCACCATGCGGGATAAGCGGTACGGGATCTTCTGAGCAGCATTCTTTCCCACTCATCATGGATTACCCGGACGCTGTTTTTCATTTTCAGCAGGGACCTGTTAAAAGAACCGGCAGACTGGGCCTGGACAAGCAATTCCCCCGCCAGGCCCATCAGCCTGTCCATGTTTTCCGACATGACCCGGACAAGCACGGTTTCCGTCCGCTGTTGTTCGCCGGCCCTTTTTTGTCTGATTACCGTCTCCGTTGTCTCCGCCACGGCACCGACGGGGGAAGACGTTTCATTTCCCCCTTCCCGGGTCGCCGGGGCAGGTTCCGGTCTGGCGAGGGGCGGGGCAACGGAGACGGCGCAACCTCCTGAATCGCAGGAAGGGCCTTCGGAACTTCGCCGGGAGGAGGGAAACCGGCCGTCAGGCTGTTTCTAAGCGCCTGGGCCAGGTCTTCAATGGGTTGGCGTCGATCATGGAATCCATGGGGAATAAAAGCGGTCTCGATTTGGGACAGGTCCTTGAATATGTCGTTTCCTTTCAGGAGGAGATCGACATGGCCGGAGGCGAGGCGTATCCTGTCGTGTTGGGCGGCGGCAAGGATATCTTCCATGGCGTGGGCCAGAGTTACCGCCGCCGGAAGTCCGACGATCCGGGCCGCACCCTTGATGAAATGGGCCGCCCGCATGAGGGGCTCCATTTTTTCCGGCGCGGGGTCTGCTTCCGCCCCTACCAGACCCGCCTCCAGAACCCGGGAATTGTTTTCCAGTTCTACCCGGAAGAGATCAAGCATCATGGGGTCGATATTTTCCATCCCCAGCTCCCCTTTATGGCACGAGGCTGCGCGCAAGGGACGAAAACAGATCGTCCTCGCTCAGGAGCCCCACATGGACGCCGTCAAGATAAAACAGGCCTTTTGTCAGGTGCCGCGGCCCCTTGGCCACGGTCACGGGCAGGTCCTGTAAGCCCTCCCGGGCGATACGGGCCACACCTCTGATTTCGTCAACGGGAAAGACAAAGCGGGCCCCCGCTTTTTTAACAATAATCAAGCGCGGGAAAACCCGCTGGTCCGCCGCTCCCCTTTCTTCCACAGTCAAATCGAGCAAACCCGACAGGGAGAAGCATAAATGGAGTTCACCGTGAATATGAACAATCCCCCGGAAAACGCGATTACTTCTGAGGGGAAGGCGGCGCATGACTGTCATCTCGGCAACTTGCTGAAAGTATTGCGTCTCCAGGGCCAAGAGCTCGCCGGCGATCCGGAAGACCATGACCGAAAGGGGGTGAGAACTTTCCCCTTCTTTTCCCAGGGCCATGGCGGCGGCGCGCTCATCCAGCAATCCCTCGGGAATAGGATGGTCCAGGAGATCACGACCCGCGGCGGCATACACGGGACAGCGGCGGCAATGACCGCACACGTCCAACTCCGGGCACTCGGCGGTCCCAAAGACGCCGGTTTCACTCCAGCATCTGTCCTTGGAAGCATCCGTTTCGTTTTTCATCTCCTATGCTCCCCCTCTGAGCAAGAGGCAGAAGAGGTCTCCCCCTCCCCTTCCAGGGACAGGCTGGGGTTGGAACCGGTTTGCCGTTGCCCCGCGATGCGGGTCGCCCTTTTTTTTAACAGGGCCGCCTTTTCATGGTCATGACGACGTTCATACATCATCCCGGCGTGAATGAGCGTCTCAAAGTGTTGGGGATCAAGATAGAGGGCCTTCAGGTAGCACTCCTCCGCTTCTCCGACGCGCTCGCGGGACTCGTGAATCAAACCCATAAGATAATAAACCTCCGCACAGGGCTCCTCCTTTGCAAGGAAGCTTCGGCAAAGGGACAGGGCTTCCTCCATCTTTCCCCTGTCCGCCAGGGAACGGGCCCGGTTCATGAATTCTCCCGGGGAAGCATGGGTAGAACTATCGCTCATCGTATCCCGCCTCGCTGCCTCGACCCCGTCCCGGTGAACATCAGCGGCTCCGGGTATTTGCCCATCTCCGCCTGCCTGACCATGTTTCCTGAAATCTTCAGGGGGGGCGATATGGGCCTGCGGCGCTCCCCCCGTCCCCCATGATTCGCTCCGCCCGGCTTCCCGCTGCGGATGCATATCCCCCTTCCCCGGCGCCGGAATAGGGATAGAGACTCTCCCCTCTTTCCCGGCGGGCTTTCTCAAAGCAAAAGACCGGGGGTGATCTCCCAGCAGGTATCCCCGTTGCCGCCAGAAAAGCACCTCCGCGGGCCCGGCGACCAGGCCCCCCCCCGGACGCAACAGCCGGTCGAGATGGGAAAATACCGTCTCCTTCGCTTTTGCGTGGAGATAAATCAGCAGATTCCGGCAAAATATCACGTCGTAGGCAGGCATCTGCACCATTGCTGCGGGGCGGAGCAGATTATCACGGTAGAAACGAACCCCCGCGACGACCTCCGCCGAGATCCGGACCTCATTTCCTTCCTGTTGAAAATATCCTCTCCCCATCTCCGCGGTCACGCCCCGGAAAGATCCTTTTCCGTAGCAGCCCCTCCTGGCGAGTTGCAAGGCATTTTCACTGAGATCGACGGCGTCGACGGCGATCTCCTCCGGCGTCAGGCCCGCTTCCAGCAGGGTCATGACGATGGAATAAGGTTCTTCCCCCGTTGAGCAGGGCACGGACAGAATCCTTATCTTCTCTGGGCGGGTTTTTTGTTGCCCCTCCTCACGCAGGTAATTCTTTAAATAAGCGAAGGGGCCATGGTCACGGAAAAACCAGGTTTCCGGAACAACCACCGCTTCGATGATCCTTTCCCTTTCTTCGGGCGACACTTTGAGGCGCGCCACATAATCCTCAAGAGTCGGAAAACCTGATTTTTTCAACAGGTCCCCCAGGGTCCGTTCGAGGAAACCTTTTCCCATGGACGCCAGATCAAGGCCCAGGGCATCTGTAAGCATCTTTTCGATGTAAAGGGACGGGGTCATGATATTTCTTCGCGAGCGGCGAACAGGGCTGTTCGCAGCTCTGCCGGCATGATCTTAGGCAAATCGATCAGTTGCAGTGATTTTCTTTCATCCACCCAAATCTTACCCAGATAGGGCGCCCCCTCAATGGCCATCCCCGGTGACTGCATCCGCTTATGATCACAGGAAATAACCTCGGTGGCCCCCTCGGCAATCAGTCCCAATATCTTGGGGGTGCCGGGGGCGAGTTCATAGTTGACCAGGACGATCCGGGTGCTCATCAACGACCGGGATGGAACGGCGATCAGCAGGGCGCTTAGGTCAATTACGGGAACCAGGCGCCCGCGGTAATTGAACAGACCGGTTACATAAGCTGCGGCATGGGGAATACTTCTCAAGGTTACCAGGGGAGCAACCTCGATAATGGTCCTTCCTTCCAGACCATAATAATCCCCTCCGACGCGGAATTGAAGAACCAGCATAGCCTATGCGCTGATGCGAAAATGGGCAACCTCGTTTTGAAGCCCCATGATGGCTTCATTGAGTTGCTCCGTTGCGAGTTTAAATTCGTGGAGAGACTCCCTGGTTTGATCGGCGGCTACAGTCAATTCGCTCATGGCTTCGCTTATCTGCTGAGCCCCTAAGGACTGGGCGTTCATGCCCTCCTTCACCGTCGCAAACTGAGGTCCGTGCTCCCGCACCTGATCGATTATCCTGCCGAGTTGGTTGCTGATGGTCACCACGGTCCCTACGCCCCGGCGCCCCTCGTCGGCAAACTTGCCCATTTCCATCACCCCGGCCGAGACGGAGGTCTGCATCTCTTTGACGACATGCTCGATATCCTGGGTGGCAATGGCCGTTTGATCGGCAAGGCGGCTGATTTCTCTGGCGACGACGGAAAACCCTCGCCCGAATTCTCCCGCCTTTTCCGCCTCAATAGCGGCGTTGAGAGATAAGAGGTTCGTCTGGTCGGATATCTTGTTGATTACGGTAACCACGCTGGAAATTTTATTGGCCCGGTCATTGATCGTTCCCAGTTTGCCGGAGATGGAAGTGGTCGCCGTTGCCATCCCCCGCATGGCGCTTTCCATGTTCGTAAGATCCGAGCGCCCTCCCTCGGCCATCTGAATCGTCTGGTTCAGGGAAGAACCGACGCCATCCATTGTCTGCACCAGATCCTCGGCGGTCGCGGAAATCTCCTTGGTCGTCGCCGTCACTTCCGTCGTGGAAGGGGCCTGTTCGGCCACGGGCGCCTCCAATTCCCGGGCGGAGGCGGCTATCTCGGTGGCGGATGTCGTCACCTGTATCCCCGAACGCTGGACCTGACCGATGAGGCCGTCGAGATTGCCCACCATGACCTGGAAGGCCTTGAGGAGTTCCTGCGTTTCATCACGATTCCGTAAAATCCCGGCATCCCCTTCCCGCCCCTTCCCCGCAAACGGGGCCAGATCCGTCTTCGCCTCTTGAATATCGCCGGCGGCGATCTTCCTGGCCAAGTCCGTTGCCAGGCTGAGGGGTCTGATCATCCGGTTGCCGACAAATACGGCCAGTCCGGCAGCGAGAAGCAGAATTATGCCGCCGGCAAGGATAATTTCCCACTACATACGATCGATTACGCTCTTAACGTGGTTTATGGGCTGGAAGAAATCTTCCTCATAAGTCCCGGCATTGATGATCCAGTCATAAGGCTCAAAATAGAGAACCGCCACGATCTTCTTGCGGGCCCGCGGTTCCCCGGGATTCTGCCAGTCGTAGGCATGAAAGGTCACCTCTCCTTTGGGCGATGCCACGGCCTTCGTCGTTATTTCCTGGATAATATTGTTACCTTGGGCGTCTTTCTCATTCCAGATGTTTTCGCCGTCACGGGCTCCGTCTTTGGAGATTACATATTTCCCGCGATTTTCTCCCTTGCCGCTGATAATGGCCACATAGCCGGTCTTGCCCACCTTCGTATTCATAATCGTCCTGCGCAAGGGACGCGACGGCTTCGAGTTTCTCGCCGACAAATAGCATGCCGATGATCTTACCGGCATTATCCGTAAGGGGTTCATAGGCCGTCAGGTACCAGGCGTTGACCACATAAGCCAGCCCCCGGTAAGATTGGCCTTTCAACACGGCGGCAATGACGGCGTTGGGCGTGCCGTCCGGATTCAGGGCCGGTATGTAAGTGCCGATCGCCCGTTTGCGGTCCAGGTCCTCGACGTTGGTTGCCACGCGGACCATCTCCCCTGCGGCGTTCATGCGCTGAAAGATAGTACAGGCACCCCCGACCATGCCTTTGACCTCGTCAACCACGGGGGTGGCAACGGAGGTACTCGTATTTTGTCCCAACCAGGCGCCTCCGACCATCATCTTGGGCAGGTTTACCTTTTGGGTCTTTTTTGTAAATTGATCGGAGACTTCCCAGAGGACCGTCTGGGAACCTAATTCGACGGTTTTGTGCTGTTTCATGATTTCCCTGGCCACATTCAGATCATGATTGATTTTTTGCTGGATCAGGTCATTTGACGTTTCGCACAGGCCATACACATCCTTGGCAAACTGGGCGATATTCATCATGGCGAAGGCGCTCATTTCCTTGCCCGCCACCCGGGAAACGGATGTCTGAAACTGCCCCACGAGAACGATCATCACCAGGACCGGCAAAAAAGCCGCTAATACCGCAAGACCAATAACCTTCTTCTTCAAGGTGATCTGGATCTTCATGGGCCCCCCTTATTTGATTGACCATTGGCAATTCATTATCATCTTATCCCGTTAAATCAAAGAAGAATTTCAGCTCTCCCCTGTCCCCGGATTTATTCTCTTCGCAAGATATTCGTCACATAAACGCAGCGCGAAGCTTGCCTTTAGTCCTTTTCCCTTTTTGTCCGATCCTGGCCGGTGGCTATGACAGGGCTCAGGTCATGCCGGGAGAACATCCCCCCTGGCCCCAGGTCTTCTTGGACAAACCTTACCGGCAAAAAGAGCTTAAAGAAGCGATCTGGAAAGCCCTGGCCGGCAAAAATAAATAATTCGGTTAGAAAAAAATAAGGATTTTCGAGGGCCGTAATGAGGCATTGCGAGGCTTCGCATCGGCATTTCCCTGATTGAAGGAATACCTTACATTACGTAGAATACTTCCGAGTATCCACGATATCGCGGCACCGATACTAAATTTTCGAGGAGAACGCCATGAAGAAAAAGTATGGATTGCGAATGACGGCGGGGGCAATAATTCTCATCCTGGTCACCTCCGGGTGCGCCACTGATACACCGACCAAAGGAACAACGGGTGCGGTAATCGGCGCGGCAGCCGGTGCCCTCACCGGTCAGGCCATCGGCCACAATACCGGGGGGACCCTAATAGGTATGGCAGTGGGCGGTATGCTGGGCTATATCGTCGGCAACGAAATGGACAAATACCACCAGGCGCAGCTCAATTAGGATATACGAAACTTCCCCTTCCAATCACCGCACCACCTGGGTCAACCCGGACACTAAACGCTCTTATGCCGTGACGCCGCAGCCCGCTTACACGGAACCCTCCGGCCAAGTCTGCCGGAATGCCGAAATTCAAGCAACCGTAGACGGGCGCCCGGAAAAGGTAATGTCCACGGCCTGCCGAGACGGTAACGGCAGATGGGTGCTTCAAAAATAGTTTCCACCGGATAATCTGAACTGGCAGTACTTCGGGAGCAAAGCCCTTATTGCCGCTCGGTATTCGGGGCAGCAACGGCAGCCGGAACAGAATGGGGACGTCGGCGCCGCCGCCTTTTCCGCCGCTTTGCCGTGGCTTCATTGCCGGACGGTTCCGTACCCACCACCGGGGGAGACTCGGAAAGGAAGGCATCCCACCATTCCAGGGCCGTGCGATTTTCCCCTCTTGCCTCCGCCGCTAGCCGCAGGTATGCTAAGGAATCTGCAAATTCAGGCCGCCCGGCCAGGGAAGCGGGACGCCGGGGGGGCATTCTGTGGAGGGAGGGCTGAAAGGCAAGAACGCGGCGCAGTCGATCGCCGACCCGGGCAGGGATGGTCACGGTCTTGGAGAACTCTTCCAGGAAAATAGCGCATGCCGCATCCAGCGCCTGCTGGCGCGGGATGCCGTCGCGGCGTTGGCGGACAAGGGTCGCCGCCTCCAGGCCGGGCCCGAGGAGCGCCGCCAGAAAGAGCGCCGGCGATGAGATCGTTCCGTTTCGATATAGTTCATCGAGGCATGCGAGGTTTGCCTGCACTAACATCAAGTGACGGCTGTTTCCGTGAAGCCACTGACTGAAACCGGGGAAAAGGGCCGCCAGGAGGCCGCTTGTGTCCAGGAGGCCAAGAACCGGTCGCCCGGATCCAAAGAGAAAGAGTTTCAGCAGCTCTTCATAGAGCCTTGCCGGCGCCGCCCGGGAAATGGTGGGGGACAGCGTGCGGAGGACCTCCCAGGTGGCAGGTTCGATGACGAAGTTATGGGAGGCGGCAAAACGAACGGCCCGGAGCATGCGCACCGGATCTTCCGTAAAGCGGACAAAAGGGTCGCCGATGGGGCGAATGATCCGCTCCTTGAGGTCGCTCAGTCCGGTGCTGTAGTCGATAACGGAAAAATCCGCGATATTGTAGGCTAGGGCGTTGATGGTAAAGTCGCGGCGAAGGGCGTCCTCCTCCGGGGTGCCGAAGACGTTGTCCCGAAGCACCATCCCATCGTCGTCTATGAGGTGACGAGGCGGCTTTCTGTTTTGTCCTGTCTCTTCCGTCTCCCCTTCATCGGCAGGGGCTGCGGCACGGAAGGTGGAAACTTCGATAATTTCGTCCTTAAAGTGGAGATGGGCCAATCGGAAACGGCGGCCCACGAGACGGCAGTTACGGAAGAGCCGTTTGATCTGGCCGGGAGTGGCGTTGGTGGCGATATCGAAGTCCGTGGGAGTTCGTTTCAATAGCAGGTCGCGAACGCACCCCCCTACAAGATAGGCAATGAAGCCATAGTCACGGAGTCGATAGAGGGTGCGCAGAGCATTCGAGTTCATCTGCTTCCTGGATATACTGTGTCCCTTCCGGGAAATGATCAATGGGTGCATATTCTTCTCCATAGCACAACCGGCAGAAAAAGCAAAATTTCCGCGGCGGAAAGCTATGGGATGGACAAGGTCCTGAAAAACGTTCCCTGGAAGTTTCCCGGTTGATTTCCCTTTTTCCATCATGATAGGTTATTTACATCATGTGCGGATTGAAACTTTATACGAGCAACCGTATGGAGGCGCTGAGCGCCAGCCTCGCCGTATTGCTGCGGGATGAACCGCTGGAAGACCCACTGGCGGCGGAAGTCGTCATCGTCCAGAGCCGGGGGATGGAACGCTGGCTTTCCCTGGAGTTGGCCCGCCGCCGCGGGATCTGTGCCCATATCAGTTTCCCCTTCCCTATTCATTTTGTCTATGATGTCTTCCGCCATACCCTGGGTAACCTGCCGGAGGCATCCCCCTATGATCCCGCCGTTCTCACCTGGAAGATCATGGACATCCTCCCCCGCATTCTGGACGGGGAAGCCTTTCAAAGCCTCAGATATTATCTCGGGGACGGCGGTACGAATCTCCGCCGCTACCAGCTCTCCGCCCGCATTGCCGGCGTTTTCCATCAATATCTTCTCTTCCGTCCCAAAATGATCAGGCAATGGGACCGGGGCGAGGAGGACCACTGGCAGGCCCTGCTCTGGCGAGAATTGGTGCAAACCATGAAATCCCCCCATTTGGCCGCTCTCCAGGAGGAATTTTTTCAGCGCCTGCGGGGGCGTACGCCGGCTTGGTCCGATATGCCCCGGCGTGTTTCCGTCTTCGGCGTCTCCGCCCTCCCTCCCTTTCACTTGAAAATATTGGCGGCCCTCGCCCCGGCCATGGAAGTCAATCTTTTCCTCATGAATCCTTCCCGGGAATACTGGCATGACATCGTCTCTGACCGGGAGATAACCAGGATCACCGAAAAAAGGAAGATCTTCGGTCTTTCCGAGGCGGACGGTCTCCATCTGGAACAGGGCCACGGCCTCCTGGCCTCCCTGGGGACATTGGGGAGGGATTTTTTTCAACTCCTCAATGATTATCCCCTTAGGGAAAACGCCCTCTTTGAAGAACCGGGGGAAGATAAGCTGCTGCGGGCCATCCAATCGGACATTTTGAATCTCCGGGAACGGGGAAGGGAGGGGAAAATGCTGCTCCCGGAAGCCGACACCTCCCTCCTGATCCATTCCTGCCACAGTCACATGCGGGAAGTAGAGGTCCTTCAGGACCGCCTCCTTTCCTTCTTTGCCGCCGACCCCGGCCTGAAACCGGGGGACATCCTCGTCATGACGCCGGACATCGGGTTGTACGCCCCTTTAATTCAGGCGGTATTCGCTCTTCCCGCCGACGACCCCCGCCGGATTCCCTTCAGCATCGCCGATCGCACCATCCCCCAGGAAAACCCCCTGTTGGAAACCTTTTTCCGGCTTCTCGCCCTCCACGGCAGCCGTTTCCAGGCCACCGAGGTTTTCGATATCCTCGCCACGCCGGCGGTCCGGGAAAGATTCTCCCTTGCCGAGGCCGACCTCCACGAGATTCACCGCTGGCTCCAGGACACGGGGATCCGCTGGGGAACCGACGCCGCAAGCCGGGGGGACATGGACTTACCTCCCCTCCCCTGGAACACCTGGCGGGCGGGACTGGAGCGGCTTCTCCTGGGTTATGCCCTGACCGCTCCGCGGGAAGGCCGCCTTTTTCAGGGCATCCTCCCCTATAACCAGCGGGAAGGAAGCGTTACGGACATCCTGGGACGCTTTCTCAACTTCACGGATACCCTCTTTCGCCGTGTTTCCGCCCTGAGCAAAGCAAGAACGCTCCGGGACTGGGCCGCATACCTAACCGATTTTTCGGACAACCTCTTTGCCGCAACGGAAGAACGGCTCCGCGACCTCCAGGTCCTCCGTCGCAGCCTTCATAAACTGGCGGAACTCCAGGAACGCTCCGGATTCCCGGCGCAGATTCCCCTGGAAACCGTCCGGGCATGGCTCAAGGAAAATATCGCCGGCCAGGCTTTCGGTACGGGCTTTCTGACCGGCGGCATCACTTTCTGCGCCATGCTTCCCATGCGGAGCATCCCCTTCCGGATCATCTGCCTCCTCGGTATGGGGGACGATTCATATCCCCGCCGGTCCTTCACCCCCGGCTTCGATCTCACGGCAAAACAGCCCCGCCCGGGGGACCGCTCCCTCCGGAACGACGATCGCTATCTCTTTCTCGAAGCAATCCTTTCGGCCCGGGACAAGCTCCATATCAGTTACGTCGGGCAGGATATCCGGGATAACGGCCGCCGTCCTCCCTCGGTGCTCGTAAGCGAACTTCTGGACAGTATCGAGGAAGGATTTGCACTTCCCGCGGCGGAAATCCGTGCCGGGCTGGTGATAAAACATCCCCTCCAGGCCTTCAGCCCCGCCTACTTCGGGGGAGACCCCCAACTCTTCAGTTATTCCCCGGAGAATGGAGCGGCCGCCCGGCGGGCCGCCGGGAAACGGAAAGAGCCCCTGCCCCTGATTTCCGCCGGCCTTCCCGAGGCCGGGGAGGAATGGAAGACGGTGAGCCTGTCCGCTCTCTGCCGTTTTTTTGCAAATCCCGCCCGCTATCTTCTCCGAGAGCGCCTCGGTATTCGCCTGGAAGAGGATCGGGCCATCCTGGAGGATAAGGAACGCTTTTCCCTCCATAACCTGGAGAGCTACCGGCTCCGCCGGGAGCTTATCGACCAGGGACTATCGGGCCGGGATATTCCGAGCCGGCCCGAGCTGATCCTCGCCGCGGGACGGCTCCCCCACGGCAATCCGGGCGTTTGCTGCTATGAAGACGAGCATCGTTTAGCAACCGCGTTCCTCGCCCGACTTGCCCCCCTGGCTTCCGGCCCCCGGCTGGCCGACCTGATTATCGACGGCACCATCGGCCCTTACCATCTGACCGGCAGGATCGAACGTCGCTACGAACATGGGGTCATCCATTTCCGTCCCGCCAAGGTCAAGGCCAACGACCGCCTGCAAATATGGATCACCCATCTCTTCCTCCAGCTGGCCCCGGAATCCCCAGGCCGCCGCCAAAGCATCTACATGGGAGAAGACATGACATGCCGGTATCCCCCCCTGGCCGATCCCGAGGAGAACCTCGCGAAACTCCTCGCCATCTACTGGGAGGGACTCCATCGCCCCCTCCGTTTTTTCCCCCGCACGTCAGCGGCTCACGCAGAAGCAATCTTCAACGGCAAGGACAAGGCGGCGGCCATGAGCGCAGCCCTGGGCAAATGGGACGGGTATATGGAAAAGGAACGGGAAGATCCATATTTCCGGATCTGCTTCCCGGACACGGCCCCCCTGGATGAAGCCTTTCGGGAGCTTTCCCTGGGCGTCTTCATCCCCATTATGACTTTTGAAGAAAAGATCTGACCGGTTCTCCTTCAAACAATAACCTTGTCCCGGAGACGGTCCGGACTTAACATCGCGCAGGACAATAATGAATTAACATCAAGCGCATCGAGGAGGGGACAATGGCAACTCTAAGCAACTTCCAGGGAACAGTTATGGAGCTACTCGGCATAGAACAACTCGAAATAACAAAAGAAAATGTCGTTTTGACCATGCCGGTGACCCCTAAAACGCATCATCCCTTGGGAACTCTGCATGGAGGAGTATCCGTCGTCCTCGCGGAAACGGCGGCAACCATGGGCGCCTGCATGAATATAGACCCGGAAAAGCAGTACGCCGTCGGCCTGGAAATAAACGCCAACCATATCCGGATCAGCGATGAAAAGGGAAATTTGATTTGCACATCCCGCTGTACGTTGGCCATCGTTGCCAAAAAATGAGTTTCTTCTTGCCGCTAGTCTTTGTTTCTATGTTTTGCTCTTTTATGCTATCATGCCACCGGATGCCAACGGGTATGGTCACCCGTGAAAGGCAAGACAGCGCGTATTTGAACCGGTGTTGTTTTTTTCTGACAAAAAAAGGAGAGTGAAATGGCAAACGAGGCGCTTTTAAATCCGCTCAGGATTGGGCGATATGAACTTCCGAACCGTATATTCATGGCCCCGATGACACGAAGCCGTGCGAACAATGCTGAAACCGTTCCGACACCGCTCATTGCCGAATACTATGCCCAGTGGGCCGCCGCCGGCCTCATCGTAAGCGAAGGCTCCCAGGTCTCAAAGCAGGGCGTCGGCTATACCAACACGCCGGGCATTCATAGCCAGGCCCAAGTTGAAGGCTGGAAGCAGGTTACCCGGGCCGTGCATGACCGGAATGGCCACATCTTCTGCCAACTCTGGCACTGCGGCCGCATGTCCCATCCCGATTTTCACGGCGGCCAGCTGTCTGTGGCGCCTTCTGCCATCAACCCCGGGGACAAATCATTTACTCCCGACGGTTTCAATGATACCGTAACTCCACGCGCCCTGACCGTGAGCGAAATTCACGATATTACAATTGATTTCAAGAAGGCGGCTGAAAATGCCATCGCCGCCGGTTTCGATGGCGTAGAAATCCATTCAGCCAACGGATACCTTTTTCACCAATTCTTTACCAACTGTTCCAACATACGCAAGGATGAATACGGCGGCAGTCACGAAAACAAGACGCGCTTTTTCTTCGAAACCCTCGATGCCGTGGGTGGAGCCATCGGGTTTGAAAGCGTGGGAATTCGTTTGAATCCCTCGGCTCACGGTTTTTTCGGCATCACCGATTGACCGGGCTACCATCCCTACCTTCGAGCACCTTGTGGAACGATTAAACGACTACGGTGGTCTTGCTTACGCCCATTTTGTCGAACCCATGGCCCCCGTGGATCACGTACCCTATGCGGTGAAGGAAATCGCAAAACATTTCCGGCCCCGTTACCGGGGCACCCTGGTGACTAACGGCCGTTTCAATCGTGACAGCGGCAACGGGGTCCTGGCAGAGGGCCTTGCCGATGCCGTCGCTTTCGGAAAAGCGTTCATCGCGAATCCTGACCTTGTCGAGCGCGTCCGTCGCGGGGCAAGCTGGGAGACGTGGGATGAAAATACTTTTTACACGCCCGGGCCTAAAGGGTATACGGACTATCCACGACTTGACGGATAAAACATTGCAGGGGTGAATGGTTATGCAAGTTATAGATCAGCGTCAGAATTCCGTGCCTTTTTTTATCAGAGGGAAGGACGTTCGCGAAGACAGACTAAGAAAACTGAGGCAGTTCCTGAGCATTATGGGTATGTTGATCCTCACCACGGCACTCAACATCTTTTTGGAACACTTCATTCACCCGTCCTCCCTGGTTTTTGTTTACCTTGTGCCGACGATTGCAGGCGCTGTTTATTTCGGAACCTGGGCTGCGGTATTATCTTTTACCGCCGGCTTCCTGATCTTTGACTTTGCCTTTGTGGAGCCATATTACTCTCTCCATATCTCCAAGCCCCAGGACATCTATAATGTTACCGTCTATTTCACCATCGCCGCTCTCATTACTTATCTCATCAACATTGTCAGCCGTCAGAATGCATTCTTGAAGGGCAGGCTGGATCGTTTTGCCCTGATCGAAGATATGAGCAGAGATTTCCTTCTTCTTACCCCTATCGAGCAGGGCACTCCAACCCAACATCTCCCGGAGTCCCTGCGCACAAGAGTGTTCAGCCAGTTAGGACAGCTTGCCTTAAAGTATACGAAAACGATCCTGGATGTGCCGGCATTTATATTTTTCCGGGACGAGGATGGAGGTCTCAAGGTATGGGCAAAGAGCAGCGTGGACATAGAAATCACTGAAAATGAGAATGCCGCGGCCCTGTGGACCTTGAACCATGGAGAGGTCTCCGGTGCGGGAACTCATACCTATCCGGAAACACCCTGCTATTTTATTCCCCTGAGATCTATTGGGGAGATTATTGGCGTATTGGGGATCGCATGCAATTCTAAGGATCTTTTCCCGGAGCAACGGCGTTTATTGGGGACCGTCTCCAATTTGACAACGATGGTGGCATCAAGATGGATGGTCCTGAAATCTTAGGCATAATCGACATAAATAGGAAGGCCCTTGCCCGGCATGGATGAATTCGAGCCTTTCGATCTCGTCCACAGCCCTCTGGACGGAGCCAACCTCATCGAGGCCAGCGCCGGGACGGGCAAGACCTACGCCATTACCGCCATTTTTATCCGGCTCCTTCTGGAGCGGCAACTCCGGGTCAACCAGATCCTCGTCGTCACCTACACCGTGGCGGCAACGGAGGAGCTGCGGGACCGTATCCGCCGGCAGATCAGGGCGACCATCATCGCCCTGGAAAGCGGCGCCGCCGGAGACGAATTTATCGGCGTTCTCATCGCAAATATGGCCTCTCCGGGGGATGGGCTGCGCCTCCTGAAGGAGGCCCTCCGTAATTTCGACGAGGCCCCCATCTTCACCATTCACAGCTTCTGCCAGCAGGTGCTGCGGGAACACGCCTTTGAAAGCCTGAGTCTCTTCGATACGGAGCTCATTACCGACGAGACACCCCTGGCGGAAGAAATCGTTGAGGATTTCTGGCGCCGGAACTTCTACGGGGCCGCCCCGGAGTTCATCCGTTACGCCGGGGAGAAAAAATACAGCCCCGACCTGTTCCTGAGGCTAACGAGGAACGCCCTCTCTCAGCCCGATATCCGGATACGGCCCGAGATAGAGCCGCTAGGACTCGCTTCCCTGGAGCTATTTCGCGGCGCCCTGAGGAAAGTGAAGACGGCCTGGGACGCAGCCAGATCCGAAGTTATGGACAAGTTGATAAGCCCGGATTTGCACAAGACATCGTACAAGAACCCCGAGGTCCTCGTTTCCCTTATGGATCAGTGGCTTAACGGGGAGGGCGGTTTCCCCCCTTTCCCGTGCCTGGAAAAATTCACCCCCTCCTTTTTGAAAAAGAAAACCAATAGGAACGGGCAGACGCCGGAACATCCCTTTTGCGATCTCTGCGGCGAATTATGGAATATCTCCCAAGCCCTGGCAAGGGAAATGGACCACCACCTTCTTTACCTCACAACGGAATTATTCCGTGTCCTGCGCCGGGAGCTGCCCCGCAAGAAGGAGGAGCAAAATATCCAGTCCTATGACGACCTCCTCATCCGGGTCCGGACGGCCCTGGAAAGCCCCGGCGGCGAATACTTGGCCCGGGACCTGCGCCGGCGCTACGGCGCCGCCCTCATCGACGAATTCCAGGATACCGACCCCGTTCAGTATGCCATCCTTCAAACCGTCTTCGGCAAAGACAGCGTCCTCTTCCTTATCGGCGATCCCAAGCAGGCAATCTACAGTTTCCGCAGCGCCGATCTCTTTTCTTACCTCCGCGCCTCCCGGCGGGTCCGTAGCCGCTACCGCCTGACCCATAACCGGCGCTCCGCACCGGTCCTCGTTGAGGTGATCAACCATGTCTTCGCGACCCCCGGGCGGCACAACCGCGACCCCTTCGTATTCGCCGAAATTCCCTTCCCCGCCGCTTCCGGGGTAAACGATCCGGACCGGCCCCCCTTGAAGATCTCCGGCGCTGCGGACGCCCCGTTCCACCTCGTCTATTTCGCTAAGGCATGCCTTGCCGGGGCCAATGCCGCCGGGAACAAGGAAAACTTCCGCCGCCTGATCGCCGGGGCCGTGGCCGGAGAAATATCCCGCCTCCTGTCCCTTGCCCGTGACGGAAAGGCGACCATCGGCACCACGCCCCTTCAGCCGGGAGATATGGCCGTTCTCGTCCGGGAGAACCGTGAGGCCCGCCTCGTTCAGGAGGCCCTTCATGAGCTTGCCATTCCCTGCGTTCTCCATGGGGCGGGAAATATCTTCGACTCTCCCGAAGCCCTGGAAATGGAACGCCTCCTCGCCGGCGTCGCCGCCCCCCGCAGTGAACAGGCCCTCGGTGCGGCCCTGGTGACGGATATGATGGGCCTCAGCGGCGAAACCCTGGAAGCCGCCAAGAGGGAGGAACATCCGTGGGAGGCGTGGGTTAACCGCTTTCAGCACTACAATGACCTCTGGGAAGAGACGGGTTTCATCCGCATGTTCCGGACCCTCCTGCGAAACGAGAATCTCCACCCGCGACTGTTGGGCTATCCCGACGGGGAAAGAAGGCTTACCAATCTCCTCCATCTGTCGGAAATCCTCCATAACGAAGCCTGGGCCCGGAAATTGGGCATGACGGGGCTGATCAAATGGCTCGCCCGGCAGCGGGACCCCGCCGCAACCCGTCTGGAAGAACATGAGTTGCGCCTGGAGAGCGACATGGCCGCCGTCCGTCTCGTTACGATCCACAAAAGCAAGGGGCTGGAATACCCGGTGGTTTTCTGCCCTTTCCAGTGGGGATCGTCGCGGATGAGAAAGGACGAACTGCCGCGCTACCACGACGATCAGGACGATTGGCGTTTGAATCTGGTCCTTGGCGATGGACATCGTCAGGCCCGAATCATCACCGAGGGGGAATCCCTGGCGGAAAATATCCGGCTCCTCTACGTGGCCCTGACCCGGGCGAAATACCGCACCTATCTCTACTGGGGACCCTTCCGGGACGGGGGCAGTTCCGCCGTCGCCTACATTCTTCACCCTCCTGAGGAGGCAGGATCGGACATCGTCGCTGCCACGGAAAACCATTTCTCCCGCCTCACGGAAGACCGGATCGGCGCCGATCTGGCGGACCTCGCGGCGCGATCCGGGGGAACAATCGCGATAACGCCCTTTACCGCCGGACCGGGCATTCCCTACCAGGGGCCAACGGAAACTGCGGCACCCCTCGCCGGCCGGACCTTCACCGGACATATTCCCCAGGCGGACCGGATCGCCAGCTTTTCCTATTTTGTCGCCCATCGGGACGATGAACTTGACAACGCCGACCGGGATCGGTCCCGGGTAACCGGTGGTGCCGATCCCGAAGGCCGCATCGCTTGCCCCGCTCCTTCACCCGCTTTCATGTCGTCGCCGGGAGGGACGGAAGCAACGGATCTCACCGGCATCTTTGCCTTTCCCGCCGGGACGAGGGCGGGCATATTCATACATGACATATTCGAAGCCCTCGATTTTACCGACGATAACGCCATCGAAGGAGTGGTCGGGAAAAAGCTCGACGAGCACGGTTACGATCCGTGCTGGCAAGAAACGCTCGGCAAGATGATCCGCAAAGTACTGGCGGCGCCTCTTTACCCGTCCGTCCCCGGATTGCGCTTAGCCGCCGTCTCCCCCTCCTGCTGCCTCCGGGAGTTGGGATTCTATTTTCCCCTCCGGCCGGTCACGCCGGAGAAGCTGGGCAGGATCTTTGCCGGTAAAGGCCTCCCGGAATATTATCCCTGTCAGATGGAACGGCTGAACTTCCTGCCCGCCCAGGGTTACATGAACGGCTACATGGATCTGGTCTTCCGCTTCGCCGGGCGGTTCTATCTCATCGACTGGAAATCGAATCTCCTGGGAACAAACATGGATAATTACAGCCGGGAGGCTCTGAAGCGGGTAATGGCGGATGATTACTACTTCCTTCAGTACCATCTTTACGTCCTGGCCCTGGATCAGTATCTGAAATCGCGGCTGGGCGCCGCCTACGATTACGAGCGGCATTTCGGCGGCGTTTTCTACCTTTTTCTCCGGGGCATCGATCCGGCGCGGGGAGGCGACTACGGCATCTATCGGGATCGACCGGCGCCGGAAACAATCGCCGCGCTGTCCCAGGAACTGATAAAAAAATGAATGAAAACATAGATTATCTCTACCGGCGGCAGTATCTCTCGGCGCTGGATTTACACTTTGCCCGGTTCATCGGGGGACTCGCCGGCGATCATGCCCCCGAGGTAGCCTTGGCGGCAGCCCTGGTCAGCCGCTTGCGCGGCGAGGGTCATGTCTGCCTCGATCTTTCCATCCCGGCCGGAAAGCCCCTCTCTCCAGGAACCGACAAGCCGGTCCGCTGTCCCGAACTGGCCCCCTGGCGGCAAATCCTCTCGGAAAGCCCCTTCCTGAACAGCTTGGCGTAAATCACGGTTCGTTGCAGCTACAACCCTAACATCCACATGTAACTGCTGTTCACCACCAACACGCATGAAAGTGCCATCTTGTAGAACACGCAATAACCTGACCTGTGCAGCAGGTGTCAACTCACCAACCTC
>DYRD01000126.1 GCA_020718905.1 Syntrophus aciditrophicus
GGTCCAGTCCGGATGCTGGAGTTGGAGGGCAATCAGGGCGTCGGCAAGTTCCTTCATTGACGGTGGCTGCTGCGTCTGTTTGTCGCCCGTGGCTGTTATTTTCGGAAAGGGTTTATGGAAGCCGAATGAACTGGCCCACTGGCATTGCTGAGATTGCCGGTGGCTGTTTCCGGAATCGATGATTTTTTGGATAGAAAAAACCGCCGCATCAGCGACGGTTGACGGTTGGAAGAGGGAAGGCGGGCTTCGTTGAGGCGGTCCTGTTCAGTCGTCCTCGAGGTTCGCTCCGTGAATGTCCTTGGGTTTACGACATCCCTGGCCGGTGAAACGGAGGATGGTCGCCCGATCGACGAGGCGGTCTACGGTGGAGACGGCGGAGGCTTCGTTGGGGAACAGGGTTTTCCAGCGGTTGAAGCCGGTATTGGCGGTGAGGATGATCGCGCCTTGGCCATGCCTGGCTGAAACGAGCCTGAAGAGGTATCTTGTGGCCTTGGGATCAAAGCCTTCATATCCGAATTCGTCGCAAATGATCAATTGAGGCTTCACATAGCGGCGCATGGCCCGCTTATACGTTCCATCGGCGAATGAAGATCCAATGTCTTCGAGCATGACGGCGGTGTTCGTGAACAAGACCGAATAGCCGGCCAGACAGGCGGCCCGTCCGATCGTCTTGGCAATGCGGGTCTTCCCGAGCCCTGGTTTGCCGAGACAGAGGATGTTTCGCTTCTCAGCCACGAAATTGCAGGTGAGAAGCTCCTTGATGACCCGTGGCTCAATATTTGGGCGGATCTTGAAATCGAAGGTATCCAGATCCTCCACGGTTCCGAGCTTGGCTCGCTTGAGAATCCGCGCAGCCTTGCGTTCCATCCGTGCGTTGAGTTCGGCCTGGAGCAGGCGTTCGACGAACTCAGTATAGGCCAGAGCCTCCTGTTCCGCCCGCGTGAGGATCGCCGGCAGGCTATCCGCCAAGGCAGTGAGATTGAGGGTGCGGGCCAGATCCTGTAATTGGGGGGATCGTGATGGGGCGTTGTTATTCATCGGAATCCTTTCTTGTACAGGGACGACTGTCGAGATCAGCGAAAACGTCGAGATCATCTTCCTCCACCTCGGCTACGAGAAGAGCGCCCTTGCCGTCGCTTGGAGTGATTACCTCCTCTTCCGGCAGCGGATGCTCCTTCTCGAGAATCCGCCCTACGGCATGGGCATCGTACCGCCGGAATTCCTGAGCTTTGGTCGCAGCCTTCAGGAAAGCCTCCAAGCCGTATTGTTCAGCAAGCCGGAGCAGGTGCCTGAAATGAATGACCGCGATCCCTTTCATGGCCCGTTTCAGACCATCGACGAGAGGCTCGAGGCTCGGAAAACGCTTGATGAATGCCTGGTCCAGGTGTCTGCCGTTCCCCTCACGAGGTCGGCGAGGAAGGGTTCCATAGTGGATCTGATCGATGGATAGCTTTTCCGGATGAAGAGCGGGGTCCAGGTATTTGCACGAGAAATGGAGGATTCCCCGGTGGTCGAACACCTCGAAATGCGCGGCATAGAGACGCACGACTGCTTGCCGAAAGGCCAGAACCGCGGGAACCGTATACCGCACACCGCGAACCGACAGGGTCGAATCCTGATCCACCGACCGCGACTCTTCATCGTAGATGGGAAACCGATGCTCCGGGAGATCGATCAACAGCTCCTGCTCGGCAAGAAACGCCTCATTCGGCACAAGACCGGTGGTGCCGTGTTTCCGAAGGTTGCCCACCCCCGCCGTATGGTCAAGCCAGAGGGCCAGACGCTGCTGCATGTCCTCCCAGGAAGCGAATTCGCTCCCCTTCAGGAAATCGTCAAACACCAGTCGAAATGCCTTTTCTTTTTTTCCCTTGCGATCAGGGTCCCGAACAGCGCAGAGAAACGGCTTGAATCCATAATGCCGGGCAAACTCGAGAAAACGCGGATTCCAGATGGGCTGATGATTGCGACCAACTTTTCCCAGAACGACGGTGCTCATGTTATCGAAGACGCAGCGTGTCGTTATCCCGCTAAAGTATTGGAACCCTGTTGACAGGCCCTCCAGCAGGATAGACAAACGCTCGTGACGGTAGATGCCATAGAAAAGCTTTCGGCAGTGACCAAGAACGATTCCCAGCACATGGATTTTCGTGGGTTTCCCAGCGATGAGAACCGTTCCCGCCGACCAGTCGACCTGTGATTCGAGCCCCATCGCCGTCTCAAACCGCCGCTTGACCTGACGGCGGCGAACAAGCGGAGCCTGAGCTCGCAATCGACTGACGTGGGCGGCCAGGATCGTTCGCTTTCCCTGATACCCCAATTCCGTGATCTCTCGGAGAATCCGAGACGCGGTCAGCCCCTTGTCGACCCGTTCCGCTAGTGCCTTTTGGAATGCGTCGAGCTTGCCCGACTTCCGATGGGAGTTCCTGGTTCGCCGCCCGGCTTGCTCGAGCACCTGCTCTACCATCGTCCGGGAGATCCCCAGCCCCTTTGATAACCGGCGAATGCTGGTGGTCGGAGACATTTCCAGAATCTTCGCCCGAACCTCGGAATCGAGATCCTCCAGGCGCATCCGCTGTTTCGGTGGTGAATTCATCTGCGTTCTCCTCATGTGGAATGTCGGCGAGCACGCGTTTCGCCTCGTGCAGGAGGTGTCGGACGAGCGCTTCCAGCCGATGACGTTCGTTGGAAGGCAGATCAGAGGGAATCCGAAATTCCCCCAGATCCGCGATTGCCCGGGAAATATCCTCGAGTCGTTGTTCCAGCTCGTGAAGCCGTGGAGAAAACGCCGGCGAGGGATTCGGCGGCAGTATGCTCATGGGCGAAGCCAGAAGGCTTCGACGGTCGGCGGCATCAGCGACCCGATACCCTTGCAGGACCACCAGTTGATCCCGTCGCTTGAGGCGATGATGCGAGAAGCACTCGAGAAGCTTTTCCTGATCTTCAGACGGCAAGCTCGTCAGGTGATGAGCGAGAGTCGGACCGATCTCACGGTTCGCCACCTTTTTCTGGGCGAACGGAGAGAGGCCTTTGGCCAATGCCCGGCGTTCCATCACCCATTTTTTCTTGTGCCCAAGAAGCTTGGCTGCCGCCGAAGGCGACAGGCCGTCTTGTTCGAGAAGGGATTCGACGACGAGAGCTTCATCAAGCGGAGTCAGGGTTCGACGCGGGGCATTGGCAAGGAGAAGCAAGCGTTTGTGATCTGCTGAAGAGCCAGGAGATTCGATCATCACCGGCACATCTCGTTGGCCCTCAGCCCGCCAAACGGCGAACCGTTTGAACCCGTCGAGAATTTCGAAGCATCCATCATCTCCGGCGACGACACGAAGAGGCAGGGGCTTGAGTTCACATTCCGGGCCGATCGTCGCTGGTCCGGCGCGGAGGGCGGAAAAGCTCGTGCGCAGACACTCCACAGAAACCAGACGAACGCCCCGCTGCTCGGGAGTCGCCATCAGAAGGGCTCCTCGTCAGAGAGTTGAAGATCAAGATGGTGAAGCAGTTCCCGCCCGGCATGGATCACATCCCGCAGCAGCATCTCATCGGACGCACTTTCCGCAAACGTGTCCTCCACTGCCCCGGCGAGAAGAAGGTGCTGGGAAGCATTCAGTTCGGCAAGCCGACGAAACCAGGCTTTGCGTGAAGGGGCCGGGGAAGGGACTTCAGGCGGGATGATTTCCCAAAGGTTTGCCAGGACGAGCTTGGAAGATACGGGGGGGTAGGCACACAGGTATCGGACGACCTTCCCCAAATCGCGGCGTCCCAATCGCTCTTCCAGGATCAAGGCCAGAGCTTGTTCCTGGAGGTCTCGAGGAATCTTCGCCAGTTCTCGGACCATGTCAGCGCTTATCATTCCACGATCGAGATGGCGAAACACCTCGACGTGCACGCTTTTCACCACCTCAAGACGTCGATCCACCCATTTTTGCGAGCATCCCATCAGGGTGGCGATCTGGGCCAGGCTCAACCGATCGTCTCGATGCAGAGAATCCAGAATTCGTGCTTCCTCGATCGCATGGATCGACCGGGAAACCCGATTCAGCTTGATCATCTCAGCTTTGGCCGCGCAGTCGCTCCTCTCGACAAGGCGAACCTGTAACCCCGGCCACAGCAACAGACGAGCGGAATACAGCCGTTTGAAACCATCCACCAGTTCGAGGCCTTCCGGTCGTTGGACGCAGACGATGGGGGTGATCTGGCCATGGATGCCAAGAGATCGGACCATGGTCGCCTGGGCCCGTGCATTGGGAAGGCGCAATGCCGCGCATGTTTCGTGAATCTCGGTCAGCGGGAACTCTTCAATGTGATCGTTCATGAGGAAAACGTATTCAAAATCCCCCCGAAAGCGATCGAGTCCTCTCTTTGCAATCAGGGGCCGGGGACCGTGGGAACCCGCTCGAAATCAGGAATAGAACGAATCTCAACGATTATCGCGTCCGTTTTGCAATCAGGGTTATCGAGCTGCATCAACTGGTATCGACCAGCCAAAACAGGCATGGATGGATGACCAATCGAGTCCATCTTTGCAATCACCGGAATCGAAAGGGGGACCCCCGGCCGACGAGCGGCCCGATTCCGCTCACGCTGTTTGAGACGGTTCCTCTCCGCTTCTTGAGGATGCTCCTGACGGTATTTCCGCCAATACTCGGGATTCTGTGCCCGCCACGCCCTCTGAGCTTTTTGCTGATTGGCCCGGTAGTCAGAATCGGCCATCTTCCGTCGATTCCATTCCCGCTTCCGCGCACGCTGGCATTCAGGATTTCGGCAATACTCCTGATTCTTCACGCGGGGACAGGGGACGAATACCTCCCCACAGTGCCGACACACTCTTTCCATGCAACATACCGCCTGAGCTCACAAGATCGCACCCCGGAGAAGTGCGATGATCTTCATGCCGCTTGGAACAGGGCGGAGATCATGGACAACAGATCGGAAATCCTGAGAGAAAAACCAAACAGGGAAAGAGAGATCACAAAAGAAGGACCGAAGGGGAGCACCGAAGAGGAATCACCGACAGTTCAGGAAGTAGGAAAAGACCTCATACAGCCGCTGAGAGGTGGGTCAGGTGGTGTTCGGGGTAACACAGTGAAGTGGGGAAAAAGACAGCAGCCATCGACAAGGAGAATTAGCAGCCACCGTCAATGAAGATATTCCGTCCCGTTGATGGTCAGGCAGTGGTTGCGTGTTCCGCCTTCGCCGGCAACCCGTTGCATGATCTCGGTCAGGGACGGGAAGCGCGTTGCGCAGTCGGGGAATGTGACGGTCTGTCCTCCTTCGCTGCAGAGGAAGACGGTGCTGGGAGGAATGTCGATGCTGGCAGTGCCGATGATCGCCGGGGTCATCCAGCGGCTGATTTCCAGACGCTGGATCGTTTTCCGGCTGAGATTGAACAGGCAGAAGAACCGCGGCT
>DYRD01000300.1 GCA_020718905.1 Syntrophus aciditrophicus
CGGCGGATTGAGATTAAATTACGGTTCTGTTTCGCTTAAGTTGGGGGGCATTCGGTTTGACCCTGTACTACCCCGCCGCATGATTCATCTGGCCAGAAGTCTTCCCTCCCGGATCATTTTTCCGTATGACCAATTATCGTTATGAACGGGTTGAATATATGGAATGTCCTTTTTATCCGCCATCTCGTTTCACCTGCGGAAGATAAGTCTTCCGCCAGCAAAGACAAGGGTTCCACATTGCCATCATCATTAATAAATGAAGCATCGGCAAGAGCCATGGCAACGGTGTTGAACTTGATGATTATATGTCCCGCATCATCATAAGACAAATTAGTGAGACAGCAAATCATCTTTCTACCATCATCCCAGCACTGCACAGCAAAGTCGCTAGGATCTTCCACGAAAACCGGCAGCGACCTTGGATTCATCCATTCGATCAGCTTCCTGAACATGTGCCGACGCTGGTAGCATATGAAATGTCTCAAGTCCCCGTCCATGGCTGTTATGGCATAGGGGAGAACCGCGATCTTCCCTCCCAGGCTGTTCTCGAAAAGAAGCCCCCCCGATGCAATCTTCTCGCGGTCATGATTGACTATCCGCGATATTTCGAGAGAAGCGGACGCCGGAACCAGATTTTCAACAGACTGTAGTGTAACCCCTTTCAGCGGGATATAAGTTCCGGAATATTTGCCAAAATATTCCGTATTCACACATTCTTCAGCGCCGAACTCCCTGACTGGCCCTTCTGGACGGCATCCTATCATGTCGCCAAAACCGCGCTCCGAAAGGGCGCGTGCCGCCGTGCCATCAAGGATCAGGCCGCCTTTCAGCAATTCTTTCAGACGATCATCCGGCAGAGCATAAGCGGTATCACCGACAAGAAAGCGGACAGGAGACTCGTCGTAAGTCACAGGAAATCCGCTGTTCCCGAGAATGTCATGGACGACAAAAGCCGGCCAGTAGAGTTCGGTCACATTCCCGATTTTACCGGGCGCAGTTTTGGGCGCATCGAAATCCCAGATAAGCTGGACGCCCTTGCGGGAACCGCAGACTGGAGCATTGGCCCTGACCCCTTCGAAATAATTCCGGCTGTTCTTCAGGAAATCCACATAAGCCGGTTCGAAGAACGGAGAATCCCCCGCATACCCGCATAACGAGAGCGCAGGA
>DYRD01000301.1 GCA_020718905.1 Syntrophus aciditrophicus
TTCCGCGCCATCCTCGCCGATTGAACCCTCACGGGGTTCACCGAATATTTACGCCCTCACTTTCCTAAATGTCCCCCCACCAACTAAAAGCCGAAGAGCTTCAAAAGGAACTGATTAGGAAAATGACCCCGTGCCAGCGCCTTTCAACCGCTTTTGAACTTTATCAAACGGCATGGGAAATCAAGAAGAGCGGACTCAGATCGTTGCACCCGGAGTGGACAGAACAAGCGATTCTGGCCCGCACACGGAGAGCCTTTGTGACAGGATATGCAGGAGATTAACCTCATCACCCAGAGGTTGGAATCCGCCAAGATTCCCTACTGCATCGTGGGCGGTCTTGCCGCCATCGCCTACGGTCGCCCCCGACTGACGCTGGACGCAGATCTCGTTCTTGCTCTGGTTCCCGGCCATATCAAGGCCCTCGTCAGCGCATTTCCCATCGAAGATTTCTATCTGCCGCCGGAGGAAGTTCTTCTTGCAGAAATCCAAAGGGAATCACGGGGGCATTTCAATATTATCCACCAGCACAGCGCGCTGCGCGCCGACTGCTACCTGCCCGGAAAAAGTCCGCTTGCGCGATGGGAACTTGCCAACCGGCGAAAGTTGAAAGGTCCGTTCGGCGGGGGATGGTTCGCTCCACCAGAAGCCGTGATCGTTAACAAACTGCTCTTTTTTCGCGAAGGTGGATCGCAGAAACACCTTGATGATATCGCGGCGATCCTAGATGCCGGCTCCGTTCCGAACCATTCGGAGCTCCTTCGCTGGGTCAGCGAACTCGACCTTCAACCGGAGTGGGATCTCATCCCACAAAACCAATAATACCCCGGCAGCGATGCAAAAAACATGGACAGAAAATCTTTGAGCTTATCGAGGCGATTCGCCGGGACCCCGTCTCCGGCTTGGGAAAGCCCGAACCCCTGAAACATCTGGGGAGCGGCATCTGGTCCCGCCGGATCACCCAAGAGCACAGGCTGGTATATCGGATTGACGGCAACCGCATCCTCTTCGCCCAAGCACGATACCACTACTGGTTGCACCAAGTTTCCCCTCCCCCCTCCGCGTCTCCGCGTGAGCATCTCATTTCCGCTTTCAGATCTCAAGTTTCAGTTCTCCTTCCTCCTCCACCCATGCCTGATTCCCTTTCCCTAGCGAGTTCACCCATT
>DYRD01000127.1:0-1358 GCA_020718905.1 Syntrophus aciditrophicus
TCCCGGCAATCCGGCCGCAAAGGCGAATCCCGGTGATGTGCTCAACGTCGGCGATATCATACGCACCAAGACCAAATCTAAATGCGAGGTTGCGTTCATTGATGGAAGCGTTCTGCGTCTTGCCGAAAGCAGCAGGTTACGCGTGACAGAGTTTGCGCAGGCGGAGGGCGGGCGCAGTGCAAGGCTCGATTTGTTCCGCGGCAAGGTGCAGAATATCGTCAAAACGATGGAGGCTGTGGCGGCGGGGAAGTCCAAATATGAGGTGCACACGCCAACCGCCGTTGCCGGAGTTCGAGGCACGAATTTCTTCTCGTTTTTCCAGAGCGGCGTGAGCGGCGCCATATTCAAGGAGGGAACCGGTTACTGCTACAGCAGCAACAGACCTGACGACGTAAGGACGATAAAGTCGGGGCAGGCAATGCTGGTGACAAACCCCGATCTTCCCCCCGCAGTGAAAACGGCAACGGAGCAGGAACTCAATCAGCATGAGCAGGATACCACTCCTTCCGGTAAGGAAAAGGGAAAAGGGGATAAGGAAGAAAAGAAGTCCGACAATGCCGACGGGAAGGACAAGAATAACAATTCAGACGATAAGAAAGAAGACGGAGACGCAAAAAAAGAAAATTCCCAGGGGAGCGAGCCCAAACCCTCGGAAGCAAGCAGTGAGGGCAATGCCGCTGGTGGAAACACATCCGGATCGTCAGAACTTGGAGCGATTGTCGAAGGGATGACTTCCTTTGCCGTTGATGATTCATTGCCGACAGGTCCAGTCACAGAGTCAACGCCTGTCGCGCCTTACGTTCCCCCTGTTTCAGACACAACGCCTCCCAGAATCGACCCGGTTGTCTTGCCTGCCGTCTTTACAAATTCTAACGTGGCGACACTTGATTTTAAGACCGACGAGCGGGTTACCGTGGCTTTCAGCCTCGATGGCGGGCAATGGTACACCGATACAGGCGCGGGCCTTGACACGTCATTTTCTTTTTCGCTGAGGGAGCTGACGGAAAACGAACACACCTTTACAATCCAGGCTATGGATTCCGCCGGGAACATCTCCTACTACACATACACATGGACAACGGACTATACCGCCCCGTCATCTCTTGCCTTCACCGGTGCGCCCGCTGCGATCACGAAGCTGAGCACGGCGGCGATAGGGGCGACAGCGACGGATGTGCATGCTATTACGTACAGTTACACGCTTGACGGCGGTGTATCGGACGGCAGTCTGTCCGGCCTGAGCGAAGGGGATCACACCTTTGTGGCAACGGCGACGGATGCGGCAGGGAACAGTTCAAGTAAAACATACACATGGACAACGGACTATACCGCCCCGTCATCTCTTGCCTTCACCGGTG
>DYRD01000127.1:1458-5348 GCA_020718905.1 Syntrophus aciditrophicus
GCGAAGGGGATCACACCTTTGTGGCAACGGCGACGGATGCGGCAGGGAACAGTTCGAGCGCGACGTACGTCTGGACCACGGATTATACATTGCCTGTAAGCCTGCTTTCTGAACAATCATTGCCGAAAAAAGTTGTCGGCGACGACACAAACAATTTTGTTTTTACCGCTGAAGACACACACCTGGAAGGCCGCTATTACCGAGTTAACGGGGGGGAATGGACGCTTTACGACGGCAGTCCACTGACTGTTGGCGAGGGTAAGAAAACCATTGAATTCAAGGCCGTCGATCTGGCAGGCAATGAATCTCCCGTCAGTTCCTATGAGTGGTTCATTGGGAAAAATCTTTATGTTCTGCAGGATTTACTGGGAGGATTTACCGGTGGGGTGAAAATCGATAGCGGGCTTCTTGTCGGCGCCATTCGGGATACTTCCGAAGGGCTTAGAATTGCAACGGATCAACCTGTCGGTGGTTGGCAGCTCGATTACAGCGGCGTTTACGAAACCATGCCGACATCGTTTAATTTGATTGCCGGCGGCAAGAGTGTGGGTCCGAACAGCGCCGATTATGACGGTTACTGGCTCTCAATGACCAAAAATATTTCAGCAACGTCAGGCAATATGGACGGGGTTTCTGACTTTACCTATCTTTCCAGAACCATATTCGGTACAGGAACAGGTGTTTTGACAGGCAAGTATGCAGAAGGGGCCTGGCAGGCAACAGATCTGGGGGTTGGATCCATGATCGCGGCTCCTCTTGCCTGGAGCGGGTCATGGGGAGGTTGCGGCAGTCTCTATTACAATCAGGATGGATACGCCGTCTATGCGGGGTCTGAAAATGGTCTGATGGGCGGGCTTGCCGCGCCGTGGAGCGGCGAAACATCGTTTGTCGCGATGGGAAGTTATGCCTTGAACGATCTGGAACCGTACAACCCGACGCATTACCTCTGGAATACCAGCATTGCGGGAGGCGACATCGCAACGAACGTGCCGTCAATGCCGACGAGCTTCTTCATCGGCCGTACGGTCGGCATCTGGACGGAACCGGCGGACGGGGCAATTGAGGGAGAGCTGATGGCCGGAGGCGCGCTGCGCGCCCTCTATTATCATGATGGAACGGCCGGGATTATCTCCAGCGACGACGTCGGAGGCTGTAACTGCTCCGGCGGCATGTGGATGGCCAAAGGGACGCTTACGGCGACGCCTTTGAAAACAGAACTCACCGCTGCGCCTGTTCAGGGGTATGGCTCCATATCCGGCAAACTTTCCGGCGGATTTGATGCATTGGGAACATCCGGCATTGCGAACGAAACTTCGAGTGTCTCATACAACAACAGCTTACACTATTTCACGGTGGATGACCGGAGGCTCCCCTGGGGCATCTACAGCATCACCCTCGGGAATGCAGGAGTTTTCGGGGAAAAGCCTGCTGGCAACGCCGCTTGGTCGTCGGTTGTCGGCGGCAATTTTAATCTGAATGAATCAAACGGCTACTGGCTTGGCGGGGTTAACGGCAGTTGGAACGACGCAGGCGAAATTACCGGTTCCCTCGGCGGTCGATATTTAACCGCGTACGAGATGGGCCTTCTTGGCGGTCCCTTTTACGGAGTTAACTCAGGCGAAGTGCCGGAGTCAGGCGCCTGGATTGGCGAGAGCACAGGCCAATACGAAGGCGACGAATTGCGGTTCGGCAATCCATTCGGGGCATACCGGGCGACCACAAGCGACGGCGTCACGGTGATGACCGAATACAACGGCTTCATGGGGGGCGTGGATTCCCTCTGGGGCAGCAGCGTTCCTCTGCCATTGACTGAAGAGGAGGACGGCGTGCCGGTTGCCGTCATGGGAACTTATATCCATGAGCAGCTTGACCGTGTCTGGAGCACGGGAATTTCCGGGGTTGGCTACGACAATGGGCTTGCCTCCCATGGCGCGTCCGATATTCCCGGATATTACACAGGGTTTACCGGTGGATTGATGACCGCAGGGACAGGACGCGATCTTCTGGAAGGGGACATGATCGCCCTCTATATAGATCCGTCCGGCAACGCCGGTTATTTGAAGGCAAATCGCTCGTTCGAAGGCTCTGCCTATCCTGCAATCGGGATGTTCAGCATGGACGGCAATCTGATCCGTCAAGAGGTTGTTTCTGCCGCCCAGCTCGGCATAACGCCTACAGACCTTCCCTCCTTTACCGATTCGATCTGGGATGGCTATGCGTCGGGAAAAATCGTCGGCGTGATTGGCACAGACGGCAAAATGGAGAGTGATGGTTATCTTTATACAAAATTTTTCTTTGACGATGTCAATAAGGTTGCACAGAACTGGGGAATCTATCAATTCTCCGATGGGGGAGCTTTCTCGAACCTGTCCGGCGGCGACGTCTGGCGTGCAAAAATCGGGGGAGACGGTTATTTCGGCGCCCATCTCAGAGGCGAAAGCGAAGAATTTGCGAGTCTGAGAATCGACGAAGGCTACTGGCTTGGTGATATCCAGGACGGTTCCTGGTCGGACGGCAGGTTTGTCGGCACACTCGGCGGAAAATTTGTCACCCTTACAAAATATGGTGAAATTGACGGCAGCCTGCTCGGAGGCTACACAGGCACAACCGGAGGCGATTGGGAGGCGGTATCGCTTGGCGCCTGGTCGGGAACCCCGTCCGATTTCGGCGGCTACTGGTTTCACAGTTTGCTCTATGACAATGCCGGACAACTGGCTTGGAGTTGCGGCAATGACGGGAAGTTTGCATTCATCCAGCGCACAGACAGCAACTACGATTTCATCGCTGTCGGTGAATATGACGATCCCGGATACGGGACGGAAGGTTTCGGCGGCCCACACATCTGGAACGGCTCGATTGACTATTATTCGCCCCTTGCCAACCAGAGAAAGTACATATCCGGCTTTACCGGGGGCATCTGGAAGAAAAATCCCGCCGTCTCCGGGGCAGCGCCTGATTCCTTCGGTGGAATGGACGGCGCCATGGCCGGGTTGTACTACCTGCCTGACGGGCAGGTGGGATTAGTCCGGGGCGACCTGTCCGGGAATTTCTTCGAGACGTCCTATGATGTCAATGATGATGAGATGTCCGGCATGTGGCAGTTCGAAAGTGTTTCGGAAGGTCTGGCGAGGATCGACAAAACATCGTCTCTTCCAGAAGGTTTCGATGTTGCCACGGCCATGATCGATTATGACAACTCCAGTTTTACCGCTTACGCGAACGGCAATTTTATTGCTGATTCCACAGCCACGGGAAACATCGTCGGCGAGTCGTACAGTGGCAGAACGGAGTTCATTACTTGGGGGGATGGCGAATCGTATTTCGGGAGTCTTCCTTTCGGAACGTACAATTTGAGAATGGGGGGAGACGGAGTATCAGCAGGCAACGCATACACCGGGAAACCGGCTGATTCTTCTGTTGTATGGAATGCGAAGATCGGTGGAGAGGGCTTTTTTGGATATAACGGTGAGACTTCGCCCCCGGGTTTCTGGCTTGCCGATATCTCCGGCGCATGGGACGAGTACGGCACAGGCGCCGGGCACGGGACAATCAACGGCGCCCTGTGCGGTTACTATCTTGATTCCACCCGCCTGGGAACAATCGACGGCAAGGTTTTCGGCCTCTACACGGATGAGCTTGATGAGGTAGGCGCCGCCACCGGAAACGGCACCTGGATCGCCTCCAGTCTTGGTGTGTGGCAGGGAGAGGCGCTTTCCTTACTCCGCCATGTGACTCCGGTCAGCGCCCCTCTGACCGGCACAGCTCGTTACTACGAGGGCCAGTACTATTACGTTGATGGCGGCAGCTACACATTCAACTATTTATCGGATAACCGTTCCGGGCATATTAATTACTACCGTCTGTCAACGGGTTCTAATCCTGATGGCGAC
>DYRD01000128.1 GCA_020718905.1 Syntrophus aciditrophicus
TAGAACAATCCTCCCACTTATGCACCTGTCCAGTTTTGCCATACCCGCTCTCTTGATCATGAAGGAACATCGCTTGTCGGCCTGGTCGGTGGTCCTCCCGGGGATCGGGATCGGGGCAACGGGGTTTTTCACAACCCTTCCGGGCCTGCTTATGACCACGGTGATCATGTCGATCGGTTTTCACTATTTTGAAACGACCAACAAATCCCTTACGGTTCAGTATTTCGACAAGCGAGAAGACCCGATTATTTTTGCCCGCCTGCGAGGATATGGGGCGCTGGCAAATATTGCCGTAGGAACTATTATCTGGCCCTTTCCTTCGTTTTTCCGTATCGCATCAACTTTCTCCTCCTCGGTGTCTTCGTTGCTTGCACGGGAATCTATATGCTTTCCAAAAATCCCGTTAGCGACGAGGGGCTCCATTATCAGAATAAACTCGTCCTGCGCCGGAAATACTGGCTTTATTATACATTGAACTTCCTGAGCGGCGCCCGCAGGCAGATCTTCATTGTCTTTGCCGTCTTTCTGCTGGTCGAAAAATATAGACTGGGCGTCAGCACTATCGCCGGTATTTATGTCCTGAATTATGCCCTTACGTTCCTTACGAACAGGTATATCTCGCAAGCGATCAACGTATATGGCGAGCGGGTCGTGCTTTCCCTGGAAAGCGCCAGCCTCTTTGTCCTGTTTTTGGGTTATGCTTGTATTGAAAATGTTTGGGTGGCCGTTATCCTGTATGTGCTGGACAGCATCTTCTTCAATTTTTCCATCGGGTTGAATACGTATCTGCAGAAAACGGCCGATCCGGGAGATTTGTCAGAGACTACCGCCGTCGGTTTCACGATCAACCATATTTCCGCAGTTGTCATTCCCCTGATGGGAGGCAGTTTATGGCTGATAAACTGGCGCTTGCCCTTTCTCATCGGCGCCAGCCTTACCGTCGTTTCGCTGTATTTTACGCAGAAGATTAAAATCTCTCCTCACTGAGGGGAAATACGTGCCGTCTTTTCTTGCAGTTCCTTGATTTTCCATTGCTTTTCTGATACCTGCTCTTTTATGACATCGATGGTTCTATTGATGATTGCGACGATTTCGCCGCTTAAGTCCCCTTTGGCTTCCGCCAGGACGCCGTCAATGATCTTCCCGGCCAGTTCATGGAGAACCCGATCGTTTTCCGGTGCGTGAATGTCCCGGAAAATCTTGTCGACCGTATTAAAGGCAATATCGGCCGCCATGTTTTCGACCCGCCGGGAATCCTTTCCAGAAAGCGGATATCCTCGCTGCTGGTCAAGGCCTTTTTGATACAACCCTCGATATAGAGCCGCATTTCCTGATCGAAAATGTCATTCATGTCCCGGGTCACGGTCCGGAATTTATCGACGAGAAGTTCCGTCAGGGCCTGCCGCTTCGGCCTGATTACTTCCTGGATGACCCTTTTGAATAGCGGCGTTCCCGTTCGCAGTTCCGTCTGCATATCGTTGAGGACATTGACGACGGCCCGGTCGGAAATCTCTTCCATGAGGACGTCTCGGTATTTATGATACTTTCTGAAAACGATGTTGTCGATCCGGACCAGCCTGTTCAGGCGGGCGGAAAAGGCGACGATCCTAAAGAGCCGCAACCACCGGAAGGGACCGGGAATGCAGCAGAGGAAATCATAAACATGGATGGCGGGATAGAAAAACCAGCGATGATACTCATGCCAGCGGACGGATAGATACCAGCGCAGAAAGAATTCCAGGAGATAGATCGTGGTAAAGATCAGGTCGTAAGACCAGTATCTCAGATGAACGGGTTCATAAAAACGGTAGAAACGGGGGGAGTTGGCCTGAAAAAACTCGTGAAAGGGGGGGAAGGCAAAAAACCAGTCAAAAACCATCCCGGCGAGATTGCCAAGGAGCAGGAGGATCATGATCCCGTCGATGATAACCAGGGTTCTCAGGCGTTGCTTTTCTTTTTCTTCCGTAGCGTATGATGGCCGGCGCAACGTCAATCCTCAATGATAGTTTTTCACGGCAATGACCCCGGAATCTCAATCCATGGAAGGGGGACGAAAAGTTCGCCTATCCCTGCCGGATATAAAAAAGTTTTCAGGGCCCGTTCTGGATCTCCCGACGCTTGCCCTCCGGCAGGAGACAGCCGGCAAGGCATTTCGCACCACAGCGGCCGTCGCAGGGTTCCACATGGATCGT
Organism: Syntrophus aciditrophicus; assembly: GCA_020718905.1. Taxonomy (GTDB): domain Bacteria; phylum Desulfobacterota; class Syntrophia; order Syntrophales; family UBA8958; genus UBA8958. The sequence continues at coordinate 2,193 of DYRD01000128.1, forward strand.
GACGCTCGTGTCGGGATATTGCTCTTCAATGGCCGCCGCCAGGTCTTCCGTGATCTCGTGGGAACTCCGGACGGTCATCAGGGGATCGACCTTCAGGTGGCATTCGACGAAACGGAAGTGGCCGGATTTACGGGTCCGCAATTGATGGAATCCGTGGATCGGCGGTCGATGCCCCAGGATGCGCTGGCGGATCCAGGCCTCCTCTTCGGGGGGAAGATTGACGTCCAGCAGGTCCCGGGCCGCCTGTCTGGTCAGATCCCAGGCGGCCTTGATGATCAGGACGGCGACGCCGATCGCCGCTGTCGCGTCGAGCCAGTTGAGATTTATGGCCGGAAAGAACCGTCCGCCCACCCAGATCAGGGCCAGGCCGGTCATGACCCCGGCGGAGGTATAGACGTCGGTCCGGAGGTGCCAGGCGTCAGCCTGGAGGGCGATGGAGTCGGTTTCCCGTCGAGATCCCGTGCCTTGAGATGGAGAATTCCCAGGAAGGGAAGCATCCAGAAAGGGTTGATGAGGTTGGGCAGGGCCTCGGCGGCATTGTAGATCTGGACGACCCAGCCAAGGTTTACCTGGTGCTGAATGGCAGCCGATAGGACATAGGGGGCCTCGATGACCCACTTGCTTCCACCCGAGGGAATAAAGACGCCCAGGACGGTGGAATAGGTCGCGACGAGGAGGGAATAGGTCTCCTTGGTGGTGATCATGACAAATAGATCCGCCAGCCACTTATTGATGCCCGTCTCTACGATCATCCCGAAGATGATGGCGTAGAAGGGGAACTGGATGAGGACGCCGCCCGTGGCGGGAACGGACTGGGACACGGCCTTGAGGAAGCGCTTGGGACGCCAGTGGAGAAACATGCCCACGGTGATGAAGATGAGGTTGTAGTTATTGAGATCCAGCGCAGCTATAGGCCCCCGCGGATCCTTACTGAAAGTGTCGAGCAGGTAATAGGCGAGCATGGTGCCTACGATGATGATCAACAGGGGGCTGTATTCCAACCACTCGCCAGGCTTCCGTCTGGGTTCGAGGCTCGCATCGATGGGGTCGATTTTCAGGCCGAAGTCCGCCGCTGTCTTTGCCCGGGATGGTGACGGATGTGGTTATCAAGGCGACGATGGTCCAGAAATTGGGCCAGATGAACAGCGTCTGGGTCAGGGGGATCAGGCCGCTGATGGCAAAGAGTTTGGACGGGATGGCACCCTTGGTGCTCATCATGAGGGGCGCCGAGGAAGAAAGACCCAGCGCCCAGACGGCGCCCAGGCCCAAATATCCGGCGGAACCCGCGGCGCGGTAGTCCAGCCCCTTGATATTTCTCGCCATCTCACGGACAAGAAGTCCGCTGAAGATCAGGCTTAATCCCCAGGAAATCAGAGATGTCGTCATCGAGAAGAAGGCGACCCAGGCGATGGCCGCCCGGGGGTTGGTCGTGATGCCGGCCACTTTTTTTATGATTAGATGAACCGGTGGCGATGTGGCGACGACGTAACCGCCGATGATGATCAGGGCCATCTGCATGGTAAAGGGGATTAAAGTCCAGAAGGATTTCCCGCCTTCCAGGACCAGCTTTTCCGGCGATTCCCCAATGAGGATCCCGAAGATAAAGACGATTACTACGCCCAGCAGGGCGAAGATCCAGGCATCGGGGAACCATTTCTCGCTCCAGACGGCCAGCGCCAGGCCAAACCGCTCCAGAACACTTTCTTGTTTTTCGTTATTATCTGCCATACTTCTCTCCTTTTTAAAAATATTCTAAAATAAACTGTTAATTATTTTACGAACTTTAATGGAAAAACCTGGGGCAGGGCTTCGGGTACCGAACCCTTGGGCCTCTTCTTTCTTTTTTTATGACTTATCCCTTTGATATTCAGGCGTCCCTGGCATTCCTCTTGAGCTGGGGATGTGTGCCGGGCCGCAGTATGGGAAATTTAAGAAATGTCAACTGACGAAATCACGATTTCCTCCTGGCTGAATCCTAAGCCCGGCGCTGGCGGAAGTATTCGATTACCCCGGGTATTACGGAGATAATGATGATGGCCATGATCACCAGGGTGAAGTTGTTCTTCACGACCGGCAGATTGCCGAAATAATACCCGCCGAAGATAAAAACGGCCACCCAGATAATTCCCCCGAGAACATTATAAATGATAAACTTGGCATAGGTCATGGAGCCGATCCCGGCGACAAAGGGGGCAAAAGTCCTGATGATGGGCATAAACCTGGCGATGACGATCGTCTTGCCTCCGTATTGCTCGTAAAATTGGTGGGTTCTCTCCAGATATGCCTTTTTGAAAAAACGGCTTGTTTCCTGATGAAACACCTTGGTCCCCAAATATTTTCCGAGGAAATAATTCACCGTATCCCCGGCAATCGCCGCGACGGATAGGAGGACAAACAGCCATAGCACGTTCAGATCGCCGATGGCGGCCAGGGCCCCGAGGCCGAAAAGGAGGGAATCGCCCGGCAGAAAGGGAGTGACGAGCAGACCGGTTTCACAGAAGACAACAAGAAAGACGATCAGATAAACCCAAACACCGAAATGTTGGATGAGCCAGATCAGATGCCGATCAAGATGAATGAAAATGTCAATGAATGTAAGCAGCAGGTCCATAATAGGGATACTCATTCCATGTCGTCGGATATAAAAACAGGGACGGCTACCTGTTATTGTTAAGGAAAAAGGTAGCTGTCCCTGACCTTCCCGATAATTATTGGGGGCGAATCTGTCAGGGTGACGGAATTAATGCAAAGATTTTATTATGGTTCATCCCGTTGATGGGTCCTTCCCATAATCAGTAAATCGTCAACCTCAACAAACATGCCGCCGTTGATAAGGAGGGGTATCGTGAATAACGGCAGGAGGATTTGTCCGCAAAAGTCCGGCTTGTCTGCATGGAAAAACAACAAAAGGAGCCGCCAACAGGGACTTGAAGCAATATTTTCATCCGGAACCTCCAACAGGGAAGACCAGAAACCGGACATATCATGTACTGCGACGAGCGAGGATATTATTATTGACAGCTATTGACAGCGTTGTGCCGATTATCTATAAAGGCGACGTAACCATTAGCTATACAAAGGCGAATTAAAGGTAAAATCAGAGGTGGTGGGGGTTGTTTGGACAGGATACAGGTTTTTATAAGTGGGAAA
>DYRD01000040.1 GCA_020718905.1 Syntrophus aciditrophicus
ATTTCCCACTTATAAAAACCTGTATCCTGTCCAAACAACCCCCACCACCTCTTTACACCCCCCATCAAAACCTTCTCCACATCGTCCACACATGTAAAGTCACATATCAAGGCCTAACCTGCATACTCTATCAAAATGGTTTTCATTTACCTATCAATTGTCTGAACTCAGGAGTATTTCTAATGTTATCAAAGACAGGGTCATCTGCAAAACTCCGTGCATCAGGATGTAATTTAATGGCTTTCGATAAGTCTTGAACAGCTCTCGTTCTATCTCCAATAAGGGAATATGTTTTCCCGCGGTTGCAATAAGCAAGTACATCTTTTGGGTTGAGTTCAATCGCTTTATTGAAATCAACAATGGCCTCATTGTATTCGTCATTACTCGCATGTAACAGTCCTTTGGTGGTATAAGTCTGATACATAGGATCTATTTTAAATGCTTTATCGAAATCATGTACTGCAGCCTCAAAGTCGCCTTTTTGATAATTTCTATATCCACTTTCAATCTGTTCAATAGCCGCAAGTTCCTTTATTGCCTTATTATATTTAACTTGAACTATTTCTTTATCTTCGCCTTTTGCGAGTTTTAGTTCTTCCCTTAGTTTCTTGTTTTCTTCTAATAATATATCTGATCTCTTCCTCACTTCTTCCAATTCTCTTGATTTCTCACGGTCCTTGCGAAGACTATCAATTGATTTTATGACTTCCCCTTCATCTGTCGATATTTTCGTTTTTATCCAGTAGAGATGACCATCCCATTTTTCATCCACAATCTCTGTTTTTACAATACCTGCGGTCAGTGAAGTTATCTGGTCTTTTGTAAGCTGAAAGTTTCTCACCTCCGTTATACTCTCAAGATACGTTCCCAGTTCCTCCAATAGAAGTCTTTTCACCTCACGCATTGCAGTAACACGACTTGAATTTCTGCTATCGTCTTCGCTGGCCTCGTATGTGTATTCCTTGATAAAAGTTTTGGTTTCGGCAGATATGTGATGGGGAATGAAAAACAGAAAGAAAAAAGAAAAAAGGATGAACCTTGCCGGAGTGGATGTCATAGATGCTCCCCTTCTGAACCAATTGCAGTATCTATACCTCAACCCCAAGCAGCCTGCAACATATGTTAATGATTTTCGATTGAAAGGACACATAAGATTGCCAACTGAAAAAAACAACCTTTCAGGAAGCTATACGTAACTTTCAGCTCGGTCTTTTTTTCATAATTACGGCATCTTGAGTAGTCTTTCGCTTCGCCACACCCTGACAACCATGACCTTGTTTTCATTGAGACGATAAATAATACGGAAAGGCGAACAGATAATCTCTCGGAGATTTGCAATTCCAAATTCCGGAACAACACGTCCACTTTCGGGGAAAGCGCCAAGCTTTTCTACCTGAGAAACAATTTCTCTTAATAGCTTATCTCCCACAGCAGGTATCTGTTGGTCGGCATACCAGGAACGAATATCATCCAGATCATTGACCGCCGAGGCGGTAAAAGTGATCGTTTTCTTAGGCTGCATACCTATGCGCTCATTCCTAAATGTTTTTTTACATCTGCCAGACTTATTTCCTTTCCCTCTTCGATATCCATCAAGCCCCTTACAACGCCGCGCAAGAATGCTTGCTCTTCTGCTTTTGCCTCATAATCTTTTAAAGCTTCAACTATGGCAACACCTCTTCCCCGGCTGGTCACAAGCACAGGTCTGTGAGTTTTATCAACCTGATCAATGATCCGCCTAGGGTTAATCTTAAGATCACTAATCGGAATAACGTCTTCTGAATATTTAACGCCCGGCGGCATATCAACCTCCTGAATGGTCCTTTTATGGTATCATAAATAGCACCTGTTAAACGACCTGTCAAATATTTTACCTCTGCATCAATCGCAGGATTCGCACCTCCTTAGTCTACAAACAGGGCTTCAAAATTTCGGGGATTAATAATGGTGCTCTTCTTGTATTTTTTCAGGATCAGCAGGTCTTCATCCCCGGTTACGATGTAATCGGCAGCCGCATCGATAGCGCAGGCAATAATCATATCATCATTGGGATCCCTGCCAATATTTGGAATATGGTTAAGCTTATGAAGTATCTCAGAAGCTGCTTCCGAAACTATGGATGAGATTTCGGAAATGTCCGTTGAGATTAGTTTGAATTTTTTTATCAGGATACCTTCAAATTCTCGGATGATATCATCGCACAGGACAAGATTGAATGCTTGCTTGCGAGCTCGAATCAGCATGCCGGAACAAAGCCCTTCCGTCAGAAAGGCGGCGATAAGAACATTTGCATCAAATACCACCCTCACGAGATTGCCTTGAAAACATCGTCATCCGTGACAAAACCCGCTGCCTTGGCTTTGGGGCTCAGACGTTTCTTCGTCCGGCGGAATCTGTTCTCCCACAGGAATTCTCCCAAGGACTCTTTTACAATATCGCTTTTATTCCTTCCTGTTTCCTTGGCAATGGCATCCAGTTCAATAGCCATTTTTTCCGGTAAACTAACAGACAGAACACTTCTCATGATGCCCCTCCCGCACTACAATACACTACATAAACAAAAGATTCAATCTGAGAAATATTAACGATAACGAGTTGAAGAAGCTGTAAGGGGGCGCTTCCCATTAACAACCTCTCCCGATCAGGTCGCCCTTCATATTCACCAGAATTACTTTGACTTCCCAGGCCGCTTGCGTTCGCTTCCGGATCGCCCGGCAAACAGCGCCGGCCAACTCGTCCCCCAGCATTTTACTTTCCCGGGTAGAGAAATCCGCAAAGAGGCCTTCAATGGTATTGCATTCCTCAAGCTCTTTTCCCAATACCCTTGCCGCCAGATCGGTCACAAAGGGAACGGCGCTCGGGGAGCGGGAGGAATGGGTGTCCCACTCGTTCATGGCCAGCTTCGCCAGCTTCCCCGAATGTCCCAGGATCATGACCGCCTGGAAAGGGCAAGAAACGGCCGCATCCAGAATGAAGCCCCATTCGTTGCTCACTTCGATAATCCGCTCATCCGGCGCCCCCAAATGCCGCCGGGCGGCCCGGGCCCCGATATGACCGGGAACGAAAACCGGACGCTCCACCCCCGTAGCTGCCGCCACATTCAGGCAATATTTCAGCGAGGTTCGCACGGCGGGACAACTGAAGGGGCGGACCCGTCCCGATGTCCCCAGGATGGACAAGCCCCCTTCAATGCCGAGGCCGGGGTTGAAGGTCCGCGCCGCTATTTCTTTTCCTCCGGGGATAGATACAACCACCCTGGCCCCCCGCAATGTTATTTCCCGCAGGGCCGCTTCGATCATCCTCCGGGGCGTAGGGTTGATGGCCGCCTCTCCCGGCGGTATGGACAACCCCGGCTTGGTTACTCTCCCCACCCCTGCGCCCGCTTCAAAGTGGATGGATCCAATCCTTGCTTCAAGATGGTCGTTCCCGCTATTATCTTTGAATTGCTTGCCAGCATTAGTTATTTTAAGATGATCACCGCCATTATCCGTATTATCCGTCCAGCAAATTGCCGCCTCCACGATTGCCCCGTCCGTCACATCGGGGTCGTCTCCGGCATCCTTGCGGACGGCGGCCACGGCACCGTCATCCCGGCGGCGCACATACAGGAGGGTGAAAGATGCCCGGTTCTCGTCGGGAAGGCCAATCTCGATGCTCTGCGGCTCCTTGCCGGTGCAGAGAAACTGGGCCGCCGCCTTGGCCGCCGCCGCGGCGCAGCTCCCCGTCGTGAATCCCATTCTGCCCTGTCCGGATCTGCCTGCCAAACGCCCTCCCCCAACAATCCCAGCCACTGTTACCCGTTGCCTATTGTCTGTTGCCTCTTTGAAATAGTTCCATGATTTCCCGCCGCGCCTCCCCGATGGTCAGAGGAATCCGCCCGAAGGCCAGCTCGTCCTCGTGCTTCAACCGGTAGATCAGCTCCGCGATCTGGGGGAGGCGGAGGCGCACCTGGCTCATCTCTTCGGGGGCCGTAAAGACGGCCTCGGGGGTACCGCTACTGACGACCTTGCCGTCGCTCAAGACATAGAGGCGATCCAGAAAAACGGGGATCAGGTCGACGCTGTGAGTCGCCATAAAAATAGTGACCTTCTTTTCCCGATTCAGTTTCATGAGGAGATCCATCATTTGATACTCCCCCAGGGGGTCCAGGCCGGCGGTGGGTTCATCGAGCAGGAGGATCTCATGGCCCATGGAGAGAAGCCCGGCGATGCAGACCCGTTTTTTCTGGCCGAAGCTCAGATTATGAATAGATTTCTTTGCATACACCGCCATCTCGACCGCTTCCAGAGCCCGGTTCACTCTTTTGACGACTTCGTCCTCTCCAAATCCCATGTTTATCGGCCCGAAGGCGACGTCTTCGAATACCGTCGGGGCAAAAAGCTGGTCATTGGGATTCTGGAAGACAATGCCCATCTTTCCATAAATTTCCCGGGACGACAGGCGGCGGATATCCGCCCCGTCGAGATGAACGCTTCCCTGAAAGTCCTTGATGATCCCGTCCATGATCTTGAGAAGGGTCGTCTTTCCCGACCCGTTATAACCGAGGACGCCGGCAAATTCGCCCCGCCGGACGGCAAGCGTCACCCCGGTCACAGCTTCCGTGCCGTCGGCGTAGCGATGGCGGACATTTTTGAGGGCGATGCGATTCATATCCGCCACAATATGCCCATCGCCGTTACTACGAGGCAGGAGAGGAATATTTCGGAAAACCGAAGCGGACGGCTCTGGAAGAGGGGCATGTTACCGCCATATCCCCGCTGCACCATGGCCGTGGAGAGGGTCTGGCTTTGCTCGAAGGCCTTGAGAATCAGGGAACCCGCCAGGACCCCGAAAGAGCTAAATCGATTACGGAAGTTTGCATAGCCAAGACGGTTTTTTTGGGCCTGATAAATGACCATAGCCTCCTCAAAGAGGACAAATATATAGCGATAGGCGTACAGGAGGATTTCGATGAATCCCCAGGGAACCTTCAACCAGGACAGGGCGGCCATGAGCTCAGGAAAAGGGGTTGCATAAACCAGGACGGCCATGAGGGAAATGGCGGCCATAATGCGGCTACCGATGACAATCCCTCCCTCCAGACCTTCGCGATACGCCGTGAGCTGGAATCCCAGGACATGAAAGGAAAAAAGGGGATCGTGACCGGAAAAGAAGACCTTCACCAGCAAGACGACAAGGACGATCAGCAGCGGTTCGGAGAAACGGAGCAGAAAAAGGCGCCAGGGAACCTTCATGCTCCGGATCAGGGTCAGGGAGAGGGACGCTACGAGGAGTTGGAAACCGACGCCCCGATAACTCAGGACCATGACCAGGACAATCAGGGCCACGAGGAGTTTGAGCCGGGCGTCGATCCGGGACAGCCGGTGATCCGAGGCGTAATATTCCAGCAGGTACATCAACTTCCCTTTATCTTGCCGGAAGTCTCCGGTCCCGTTTCCCTGCGTCCCCGGCACCGGGGCGGCCCTTTTTCTACAATCAGCACCCGCCAGTAATAACCGGCGGCAAAGCCTCCCATCGCCCCGGCAACAAGAAAGATAAAGAGCGGCAGATCACCCTGTTCCATATTGATCAGAGTGTCCTTGGTTTCCCGTCCCTGCTCCTTCGCAATCTTTTCGATTACCGCTTCATCGACACCCGTCCATTTAGCTGCTTCCGCAGGGCCAACCCCGGATAAGAAAATGGTGAGGGCGATTAAAACCGCCCCAATCACCGCCACTTCCCTGGCCTTGATGACCCGCATTTTGATGAGCAAGTCCGGTCGCTTTTTATAAAGGAGCATCACCATCCCGGCAGTCATGGCCCCTTCGAGGATGCCCAGGGGAAGCTGGGTGGGGATAAAGGCGATGAGGACCTTCCAGAACAGGGGTAAAAAAGCCGCCTCCCCGCGGATTCCGGCGGCCAATTCCACGGAGGTCATGAAATACGTGGCCCAGTCTGCGAAAAGTCCGGCCATGAAGGCTGCCGCCGCCATGTTCACCTTGACGGAGCGGAGGGCGCGAAAGGTCAGGAAGCCCGTGAAGGAACCCATGACGCCCATGGAGACGATATCGGCCCCGAGGGTGCTCAGTCCCCCGTGGACCAGGAAAAGGGCCTGAATCACCAGGGCGGCGGCGGTGATGACCACACTGATGGCCGGTCCGACGAGGATGCCGGAGATGCCCGTGCCGCAGGGATGGGAACAGGTTCCGGCGAAGGGCACCGGGATGGGCATGCAGGAGATAATAAAAACTACGGCGGCCATGAGGCCGACGAGGGGTTTGAAGGAAAGATCCTCCCGGCTGCGCCCGTTAAGGAGGTAGAGCCCCCAGGCAAAAAAAGGCAGGGCCACGGCAAACCATAAAGCCGCCCAGTTGAAAGGCAGGAGCCCTTCGGCGATATGCATGGCCGCCGCATCCTGAGGTATGGATAAGCCGCTGATCAGGGCAACGACAAAACCGCTTTTCACCTTTACCATCCAGAGACCTCGTTATTCTTTATCTATTTGCGAGTTCGTCATCTTCGGGCAGCTAATTAGACTTTCGCGCCGTCCAAGCTTGCAGATAAAGATCGTTATCCTTACGGACATCCTCCATGAATTCCCTTTTATTCATCATGGCGACGGCAGGGTAGACGCCCTAGTCTTGACGGTTTTGAAAACACGCAGGACGGTAACAAAAATAATCCCTAATGACAAGGCATGAATTTAAGATGGGACTTTCATTCACCCCGGGCAATGGCCGGGGTGAATGAAAGATTAGAGGCAGGCAGCTATTTATTCTGTTTTTATTTCTATCTTTTTCGCCTTTACTTTTGGCTGTTCCAGCTTGGGAAGGGAAATACTGAGAATCCCCTTCTTGAATTTCGCTTCCGCCTTTTGGGTATCCATACCTTCGGGCAGAGGGATCACCCGCTGGAAGGGCCCATAGGACCTTTCCACGTGGTAATAATCCTTCCCTTTGTCTTCTTCCTCCTCCTTCTTTTCACCCTTGATGGTCAGGGAATTTTCCGTCAACAGAATCTCTACGTCCTTTTCATCCAGTCCGGGAAGTTCCACCTGGATATGGACTTCCTTATCATTTTCCCGGAAAAAATCGTCAAAGAGACGGTTCATATCTCTCTGGATACCAAAGAAGGGATGATGCTCCTCTCGCCGGGAGGGAACATCGGACCGACTCCAGAGGGATGGCAAAAGATTTCTACCAAACATAACCTGTTCCTCCTTTCTACCTTTCTAAAATCATTTATCGTCGACAATTCAACCGATAAGCCGTCAACCGCGAAACCGACCCTACTTATCCGCCTTGATGGCGATCTTTTTTAGCTTCGCCTTTTCGGCCTTATGAAGAACCAGCCGAAGGACGCCGTTTTTTACGGTGGCCTCTATCCTGTCCTGATCTATTTCGTCGGAAATGGTAAATGCCCGCTGATAGTCGCCCGTGTCATACTCCGAATAGACGAGGGTTTTCCCTGCAAAGGCGACGGGCTCCACATTGCCCGTAATTGTCAGGATGTTCTTCTCCAGGGTAATATCCACCGTCTGCTCATCGACACCGGGCATATCGGCAATCAGCACGATACTGTTTTTTGTTTCATAAATATCGGCCTTGGGAACATATACCCTGCGATTTCTGGTCCGCTCCGTTTCCAGAGGCGTCTGGACCTGCTGTTTTATTACATCTACATTCTCTTTTTCCATGTTTCATCTACCCCCTTTCCTTATGCCGCCTTAATGGCAATCTTCCTGGGCTTGTCTTCAGCCGTCCGCGGCGCGGTGATCATCAGAATGCCTTTGTAATAGCGCGCATCGATACCATCGGTATCAATGCGGAAAGGCAACTGCAAGGTTCTCGCAAAGCGGCTGCCGTTTCTTTCCTTCCGATGATAGGCTTCATTTTCCTGCAATGTTTCCTGATCCCGGGCCCCCCGACAGAGTCAAATTATCACCCTGCACCGAGATGTCCAGGTTCTCGGGATCGATCCCCGCCAATTCCACCGTCACGATCGCTTCCTGCTCATCAACCCATATATTTACCGCCGGATAGGCCTGCGTAAACGGATGGGCAGCGCCGGAAAAAAGTTTGTTCATTTCACTTCGCAAACGCGACATCTCCGCATAGGGATCCATTAGCCTTCCAAACCTCCAAACTCCTGGTCCAAACATAATCGCTCCTCCTTTCCTTACTTTTTGAATCTTGCCTTCAGATATGTTCAGCGCCTTTAGGCGCAGGACAACATCACCGGCAATATATTTAATATCATGATATTGCAGGCCTTATTTGATTTCCACACCTAATATATTCACAAAATGGAGGTTGTCAAGAGAGAGCTGAAACCGAGGCGGCAAATGAGGAGGCCTTCCCAGGCCGATATGGAAATACGGTGATGAATCGATGTCGGAACCAATGAAGACGGCACTTTGAGTTAAAATCGGAATCAGGGAAGGCCGGCCATTGTCTCATACTCCTCAGGGACAAACCTCGGAGTGCAGATGCAAAGAAAGGTCAAATCCCTACTACCGGTGTTGGTAATCCGCTGGGGGATGTTCCGGGGGATGATGACGATGTCTCCCCGACCGATCTTCGCCGGCGGAAGGGTCCCAATCTCTACATAGCCGGTTCCTTCCAGGATGACATAGCGCTCAACGGTGCCCTTTAACCGGTGGCGAACCGTCGTGACACCGGGGCTAACCCGGGCCCGGGCAATGGATGCCTCTCCATCGTCCGGCGTATTCCACATCTCCAGGATAAAGCAGCCCTCATCGGTAAGAAACTCATCCTTCTCATTCATTGTGATCAACGATTCTTTCATTTAAAAAAGTCTATCATATGTTTGAATTAATTACGATTAATTATTGATGGCAACACCCGATTCAATCAACAAGGCCTTCTCTTTTCGTCGCACCTTAATGTTGCTGTCATGAAATTGCAACATTAGTTTTTATATCATTAATCTCAAAACTGGACGGAAAACATGAAAGACCGGTTTCTGACAACACCGATTATTTGCTATTTATTGTTGCTATTTGTTGTTTCATGCTTTTAGTCTTGATAATCGTTAAAAGATCCTTTAAGCTTTTCCCGCTTCGTCAATCGCCAGGCGGGATCGGGAACCAGCCTGCTCATTGACTATCACCTGAAAAAGACGGGAATCGGCACGACAAGATCCGGTTCCTTACCGTAAAGGCGTCGAAAAGCTCGGCCATTACGATTTTTGTGAATCGGGAAAGATCCTCCATGCGAGGAACTGAACGGGTGAAAGCAAGAAAAGGAGGCGGCAGATGAAAAAAACCTTTTTACTATTATTTTTGATCCTCATGATGGCGCTGCCGGGGATGCTCGGGGCAAAGGACAAAAAATTTATTTTTATGGCCTCGACCATCGGCCCTATTGACGCCGGAATCGTCGGCGCTCTGGAAGCGGGCTTTGAAAAGGATACGGGTATCCGGGTCCGCCATGTCGGCGCGTGCACGGGCGCGGCATTGGATATTGCCAGAGGATGCAACATCGATCTGCTCATGGTTCATGCCAAGGCCCTGGAAGAAAAATTTATCGCCGAGGGACATGGCGCCGAGCGGATTCCCCTCATGTACAACGATTTCGGCATCATGGGGCCCGCAAGCGATCCCGCCGGCATCAAAGGCCTGAAGACGGCCGGGGAAGCCCTGAAAAAGATCGCCGAGAAGGGCTCGATCTTCATCACCAGGGGCGACAAATCGGGCACCCATATCGCGGAGATGGACCTTTGGAAAGCGGCGGGAATCAAGACGGCCGGCCCCTGGTACGTGACGTATGCAAAAGGGGCCGAAGGTAATGTCCCCACTCTCCGTTTCACCGATCAAAAAGGGGCCTATACGGTGATTGACCGGGCAACGGTCCTGGCCCTCAAAAAGGAACTCAAAATCGAGATCTTGGTCGCCGGCGACGAAGCCCTGCTCAACCGCATCTCCCTGATCCCCGTAAATCCCCGGAAATGTCCGAAGGCCAATCTCAAGGAATCAATGATATTCGTGAAATGGCTTACGGACCCCCAAAAGGGACAGAAGATCATTCAAGCTTTCGGGGTCAAGGAATATGGGAGTCCCATGTTCTTCCCCGACTCGACCCCGTGGCGAAAGAGCCGGGGCATCAAATAAACGCATACGGAGGATAACACATGCAAAAATTTACGAAACAGACTTTGACATTTTTCCCAATTTTCGCCCTCTTGATCCTGGCCGTAGTAAGCACGGCCAACGCCGCCCCGGCCCAACCCAAGCAGAAAAACATCATTCTGGCCACCACCACCAGCACCCAGGACACGGGTCTGCTGGATGTGCTCATTCCCCTGTTTGAGAAAAAGACCGGTTACTTCGTCAAGACCATCGCCGTCGGTTCCGGTCAGGCCATGACCATGGGGGCCAGAGGAGAGGCGGACGTCCTGCTGGTCCACTCCCAGGCGGCGGAAAAGAAATTCATGGCCGACGGAAACGGCGTTAATCGCCGTCTGGTCATGCACAACGATTTTATCATTATCGGACCGCCGGCCGACCCGGCGACGATCAGGCAATCAAAAAAGGCGGCCGAAGGTTTTAAAAAGATCGCCCTGAGCAGCGCCCTCTTCGTCTCCCGGGGCGACAATTCGGGTACCAATGCCAAGGAAAAGGAAATCTGGAAGGCCGCGGGCATCCAGCCGGAAGGGCAGAAGTGGTATCAGCAGACCGGCCTCGGCATGGGCCAGACCCTCGGCGTGGCGGCGGAAAAGAAAGGTTACGCCCTTGCCGACCGGGGAACCTATCTGGCCATGAAAAAGAACCTCGGCCTGGACATCCTCCTGGAGGGAGACGCCGTACTCCTCAACATCTATCATGTCATCGAGGTCAATCACACCAAGTGGCCGAAGGTAAACGCCGCCGGTGCCAAGGCCTTTGCCGATTTCATGGTGTCCAAACAGGTCCAGGGCATCGTCAAATCATTCGGCGTTGAAAAATTCGGTTCTCTCCTCTTCTTCCCCGATGCGGGGAAAAAGGTGGAAGATTTGGGGAAATAGCATGGAAATAATCTTTGCAGGGATCAAACAGGCCCTTTCCCTGCTTGTCAGCCTTGATCCCGAGGTCATGGGCATCACCTGGCTGTCCCTGAAGGTATCGGGGACGGCCACTTTGATCAGCCTTTTCATCGGCATCGGCATCGGGACGGCGGTGGCCCTGACATCGTTTCCCGGACGGCAGATCGTCGTCAGCCTCATCAACACGGGGATGGCCCTGCCGCCGGTCGTCGTCGGTCTCTTCGTGACGATTTTTCTCTGGCGAAACGGCCCCTTCGGCGCCCTGGAGATCCTCTATTCCCCCATGGCCATCATCATCGCCCAGGCCATCATCGCCACCCCCATCGTGATGGGCATCACCCTGGCCGCCATGCAGCAACTGCCCCGGAAGTTGCGACTCCAGATCCTGGCCCTGGGAGCGACGCGTTTTCAGATGGTCTGGCTCCTCATCAAGGAAGCAAAATTGTCGCTCATGGCCGCGGTTATGGCCGGTTTCGGAGGAGTCATCTCCGAGGTCGGGGCCTCCATCATGGTCGGCGGTAACATTAAAGGGTATACCCGCGTCCTGACCACGGCCACGGTCATGGAGACGAGCAAGGGAAATTTCGACGTGGCTATTGCCCTGAGCGTGATCCTCCTCATTTTAGCCTTTGCCATCAATCTGGTTCTGACCCGGATCCAGCAGCGGGTGCGGCCGCGATGAGAGCTGATGAGCCAATCACACCGATCCTGAGAGGAGAGAACATCCAAGTGCGGCGGGGGGGGAAGCGGATACTGGACGTCTCCTCCCTTAAAATCTTCCCCGGGGAAGTCCTCTCCGTCATCGGACCCAACGGGGCGGGAAAAACGACCCTCCTCCAGTCCCTCTCCCAGCTCATTCGTCTCGGCAAGGGGGATATCTGTTTCCAGGGTAAAAAGGTCGGCGCCGAAATGGCCCCCCTTGATTACCGGCGCTGCCTGGCGATGGTCTTCCAGGAGGCCCTCCTCTTCGATACGACGGTTTACGCCAATGTGGCTTCGGGATTGAAGATCCGGGGCGTGAAGTCGGCAGAGATAGTTTCCCTCGTAAATACCCGTTTGGAGCAGTTCGGAATCGAACATCTCCGGGACCGTTCCGCCAGGACCCTCTCCGGAGGCGAGGCTCAGCGGACAAGCCTTGCCCGGGCCTTTGCCATAGAACCGCAGCTCCTCTTTCTTGACGAACCCTTTGCCGCCTTCGATCCCCCGACCCGGGAAGCCCTCCTCGAAGATCTCAACGGTGTTCTCCGAACGACGGGAACAACGGCCATCATGGCCACCCATGACCAGGTGGAGGCATTGAGACTGTCCGACCGGATCGCCGTGATGAACGAAGGCCGGATCGCCCAGATCGGTCCCCCGGCGGAGGTGATGAATCATCCCGTTGATGAATTCGTCGCTTCCTTTGTGGGGATGGGGACCATTTTCGAGGGGAAGGTGATCAATTGTGAACGGGATACAACCACGATCACCGTCACCAGGGACACTCGCCCGGCTGCCGCTGACACCCTGCCCACAAGCACGACCAGCGCTCCGTTCCCCCCGGCGGCAGGAACAGCGTCAGAGCGGAATGACCTTATCGTCGAAATCGCCGGTCCAGCACGAAGAGAGGAACGGATTCTCTGCTGCATCCGCCCGGAACACGTCACCCTCTCCCCGGGGGTGCGCACGGACCGGAGTAGCGCCAGAAATGCCTTTCCCGCCGTCATCGCCCGGATCAGCCCTGCGGGGGCTTTCTATAAAGTCCACCTGAACGGCGGTTTTCCTCTCGTCGCCTATGTAACCGTCCAATCAATCGAAGACCTGAACCTGCGCGCAGGGGCAACCGTCACGGCATCCTTCAAGGCCACCGCCGTCCACATGATCCGGCGGGGATAAACCCCCGCCGCTCCTCACTCGTAAATCTTCTCTTCCTCAGCGAAGGCCTCCTCGGCGTCCGCCTCGTGATCCCGGGGACGGGTGTGAATCTCCTTGCCCAGAAACTCCCGGTACCATTCATGGGCCGTAATCATGGCCATGACCTCGCTCGTCCCCATCCAGATGCTGGCCAAGCGAATGTCACGATAGATCCGTTCCAGGGGGAACACGTTCGTGTAACCGATGCCGCCTACGACCTGCATGGCGTTGTGGACGACCTTCTGGCAGGATTCGGTAATGAATTTCTTGGTTTCGGAAACGGCGCGGCGGATGCGGTTCATGTCCTGCCCCGTTTCCACTGCCCGGGCTGTCGTGTAAGCCATGGACCGGGCCGCATCGAGGAGCATGACCGCCTCAGCCACCTGGAAGCTCACCCCCTCGAAGGTAGCAATGATCTGGCCGAAAGCTTTGCGACGGGAGGTGTATTTGGTGGCGATCTCGATGGCGGGACGAGCAGCGCCGATAGTCATCATGGCCGTCCCGAGGCGCTCGGGGATCATCATGGTGTTAAAGACGGCGTAGGCCCCATTTACCTTCCCCACGACATTCTCTCTGGGGACAACGGCGTCCTTAAAGACGATGCGGGCCGTACCGCCGCCCCTGCAGCCGAGGAGGCCATAGAGATATTTTGTTTCCACCCCCGGCCCCCGGTCGACAATGAAGGCCGTGAGCGAATCCTGGGGTTTAGTGGCGGGATCGAAATTGGTCCGGGCATAGACGAGAAAATAGTCCGCCCCCTCTCCACCGACGATGAATCGTTTCTGGCCGCTGAGGACGAAGTGATCCCCTCGGTCCTCCGCCTTCGTCGTGGCGCCGAAGAAATCCGAACCTCCCCGGGGCTCCGTCAGGCACTCGGCGGCAAAGATCTCCCCGCGCAGAAGCGGTTTGACATACTTTTCCTTCAGGGCGTCGGTCCCGTGGAGGATAATGGCGTCGCAGACGAGTTCCGCGCCGACGCCGAAAACACAGGCAAACTCGTAGCCCAGGGTGCCGATCTCCTCCAAGATGGCCGCCGTGGTTACCCAGTCCATCCCCCGGCCGCCCCATTCACGGGGGTAGCGGCAGCCGAGCAGGTTTCGCCACCCCGCCTCGGCGAGAAATTCCTTGGGAAAGCGGATCTTGTTCTGGTCCATATCGAGAATCATCTGGCGGGGGACCCACTTTACCAGGTCCCGGGCCTCGTCCCGGATGGCGAGTTGTTCCTTGGTAAGCAGATAATCAAACATTGCAATCTCCTTTCTCTTCCGGCACAAATACTCCCAATGCCGCTGGAATTTGTCCTTAGTCACCTTGCCGACATAATATTTCTTCCCCGGGGGCCTGACTATAAGGGCATGGGCACCTTGTGTCAAGATGGAAAGGGGCAAAGGTAGGACGGACAGCTTCCGTCCGTCCTCAGCGCACTTTTCATGGCTACGGTTGTGTATGGTCATTTTGCAGGAAGTGAGAGCTCCTGGCGCTCGGCATGACATAGATTTCACGAAATTTTTCAGATAGTATGTTTGAGGTGGACATTTAAAAGAAAAATGGGGTAATAATTTCGCCCCCACCAGCTCTTATTACCGGAAGGAGGTCGCTTTTCCATATGGCAAAGCGGCCATTCAAGGTCCTTGCCCTTTACACGACCCTGTGCGTGATCGCGCTTATCGCTCCTGTTCAGCCCGCGTGCGGCGGGACGAACACCTTGGTCTTTCTTCCGGCGGAGGGGAAAAGCGGGATGGTTGTCACGGGGCAGGAAGGAGCGTCACGGGCCGGACTTGAGGTCCTGAGGAGGGGCGGCAACGCCGTTGACGCCGCCGTAACGGCGGCTTTTGTCATGGCCGTGACACTGCCCCGGGCCGGTAATATCGGCGGCGGCGGATTCATGCTCATCCATTCCGCCAAAACGGGGGAGATTGCGGCCATAGATTACTGGCAGCGAGCCACCGGCCGGGCGTCGCGCGATATGTTCCTGGACGGGGATGGCAACGTCGATCCAAAGCTCAGGAACCAGAGTCATCCGGCAACGGTGGTCCCCGGAACGGTGGCCGGGCTGGCCATGGCGCTGAACAGGTTCGGCACCATATCCCTCGCCCAAGCGCTGGCTCCGGCAATCAGATACGCCGAGGAAGGCTTCATGATAAACGGCAAGCTGGCCGCCGACATGAAGGCCTACGAACCGCTGCTGAGGTCCTATCCGGCCACGGCGAAGATCTTCGTCAAGCCCGACGGCAGACTCTACAAGGCTGGCGACATACTGGTAAAGAAGGACTTGGCCGGCGTCTTGAAAGCCTTGGCCAAGGATGGTCCGGACGTCTTTTATGAAGGCGCGATCGCCGATCTGATTGTCAAACAGATGCAGGCAAACGGCGGGCTCATCAGGAGCGAGGACCTAGCGGCCTACAAACCGCTCTTCACGACACCCGTGCGTGGCAACTATCGCGGTTATGACGTCATTTCCATGCCACCGCCCAGCTCCGGCGGGGTTCACCTCATCGAGATTCTCAATATCCTGGAGAGTTTTGACTTTGGCCGGTCAGGGCATAATTCGGCCGCAACGATTCACCTGACTGCGGAAGCGATGAAAAGGGCCTTTGCCGATCTCTCCGAGTATCTGGGGGATCCCGATTTCGTGAAGGTCCCTGTTAAAGGTCTGACATCAAAGGGCTATGCTGACGCCCTGCGTATAAAAATTAACCCCCTCAAGGCCACCGCCGGGAAGGATATCCGGCCCGGTAACGCACCGAGATATGAACACGACGAAACAACGCACCTTTCCGTCGTCGACAAAGAGGGCAATGCCGTATCCAGCACCTATACCCTCAACGGCAGTTTCGGCAACGGTATCGTCGTTGAAGGGGGAGGATTTCTCCTTAACAATGAGATGGACAATTTCAATGTCCGGCCGGGCAAAGTCGACGAGCACGGGATGCGGGAGGGCGAAGCAAATGCCATCGCCCCTAACAAGGGCATGCTGAGCGCCATGTCCCCGACGATGGTCATGAAGGACGGCAGGGTCTTTCTCGTCACGGGGAGTCCCGGCAGCAACCGGATCATTTCGACCAACTTGCAGGTGATCATGAACGTCATCGACCATGGGATGAATATCCAGGAAGCGGTGAATGCTTCCCGGGTCCATAATGACTGGTTGCCTGACGAGCTGCAGATTGAAAAGGGGATTAGCCCCGATACGGTCAAGCGGCTGTCGGACTTGGGTCATACCGTTACGGTGGCCCCCCGATGGGAGCTTCCGCAAGTATCCTGATCGATAGGAAAACATCAATGCGTTTTGGCGCCGCAGATCCGCGCCTAGAAGGGGCGGCCTTCGGTTATTAGCGCCGATCCGCGATGTCCGGGAGATAAATGGTCATGTTAAAATCCGGCGAACTTTCCATTCGCCTGCACGAGCTTCTTCGCGACCAAGCAGCGCCACATGCAATCGCGGACGTTCGCCTCGGACGGGCTTACATCGCTGTCCGCATTGACGCCGGCCGTCTCGGTCTATCCGGTTTTCCTACTCATGGCCCCGACCGCACGGTTCCGCCCCACCCCCCTTATGCCGATGGTTCTCCCGGTCTTTCCGACTTTCCCACGGGGGAACCGCTCCGGGATGAGGCAATACTTCACTCTTTTGTAGCCCTTGCCGGAGCTGCGGCAGTCCTCGGATGGCTAACCGCCAAAGATGCCCCGTTGAAAAAGGCATTAGCCCTGGCGACGGCCAATGCCCTGATTCGTCAAGAGCATAGCGATGTAGCAGGGGATTCCCTCGACCATCTCCAGCTGATGCCTAATGACAAGGTCGCTATGGTGGGGCGTTTTACACCCCTAATCAGCAGAATAGCGAGCAAGGGGGCATCCCTCATCGTCCTGGAAAAAGACGCCGCCAAAGGCCTGGTCCTTTCTAAAGGAAAACGCCGGATGGTACTGAAAAGCTGCACCATAGCGATTATAACCGCTACGGCTCTTTTTTATGACGACCTCGAAGATATTTTGAACGATCTTGGCGCCCCCCGCCACGTGGCACTCCTCGGCCCCTCCACCCCTATGCTGCCCGCTCTGTTTGCCGACACTCCCGTGACTCAGCTTGGCGGGGTGAGAATCATCGATGCGGCCCAAATCCTCCCCGTCGTCTCCGCCGGGGGGGGGAACACGGGCCATGCGCTCGTACCTGGAGATGACCAATCTTTTCCTCGGCAAGTAATGCAAACGAGGATACTGGAGGCCACTGCCCTGGGTACCTGTCAATGCGAAATCGGGAAATTATTGACATGAAAGATATTTCTCCATATACTTCCGCCGCGCAAATGAAGCTGCTTCCCAACCCTCAGATTAAGACACTAAGGGAATCAAAAAATACTTTCAGGAGACAATAACATGGCCAGAATGAAACAGTATGCGTTGAGGCAAAGCTAGGTGAGAAATTTAAGGTTGAAGTAACATCCGGAAAGCACACGCTTTGTATTGACCAACCCCAGGCGGGGGGCGGAGCTGACGAAGGCCCGAACCCCATAGAATACCTTTTCGCATCCTTAGCCGGCTGCATCGGCACCGCGGCCAGAATCATCGCCACGCAGAAGCGAATCAAATTGAACGGCATAGACATGAAAATTGCGGGGGTCTTCGATACGGAGATCATTCTCGGCAAAAGCAAAGAAAATAGAGCCGGACTTACCGGTATAAACGTCATTTTAAACATTGATTCAGATATGACGGCGGAAGAGAAGCAAGCTTTTGTAAAGGAAATAGAAGGGCGATGTCCCGTTTCGGATAATATCGAGAACGCTACCCCCGTAAAAGTTGAAGTCGCGTGATGCGGAACGCCATTTTTTAAATACCCATACCTTGCCAAGGTGTGGTCTCGTTCCTGCAGCTGAAATAGCATCGTCAGAGCCACGCAAAGCAGCAATCTCCAGTCAGGGGTGATCTTGTAGATATACACGGCAGGATACCGAGAAAATACAAGGCTGATATTTGGGGGCTCGGTTATTTTCGCAGGTTGTACTTGGTCATTTTCAATTGGAGGCCCTTGCGGCTGAGGCCCAACTGCTGGGCTGCCCGAGTGACGTTGCCGCCACATTCGTCGAGACAGCGGGCAATCATCTGTTTTTCCACGTCCTCCGTCTGGGACCGGATGAAATCCTTGAACTGGCTCTTCTGTTTTTCCGGCAGCAGCAGAGACTGCTCATAGACGATCCTCTTGACTTCTCCCGGAACGTCTTCAATGGTTATCGTCCGTCCCCTGGCCATCAGGACGAGCCTTTCGAGAAGATTTTCCATTTCCCTGATGTTGCCCGGCCAGTCATAATCGACAAACAACTCCATGACGTCATCGTCCAATCCCTTGATATCCATGGACAATTTATCATTGAACCGGTCGATGAAGAAGGCGGCCAAGGTAGGGATATCGTTTTTTCTTTCCCGCAGGGACGGAAGCTGGATGGGGAGGACATTGAGGCGATAGAAGAGGTCTTCCCGGAAACGCCCCTCCTTGACATCCTGGAAAAGATTCCGGTTCGTAGCCGTAATGAGGCGCACATCCACCTTGATGGTCTTTAATCCTCCGACCCGTTCAAAGGCCTGTTCCTGAATAACCCTGAGCAGCTTAACCTGCATCTCCTTGGGCAGCTCCCCCACTTCGTCGAGAAAGAGGGTTCCCTTATGGGCCAGTTCGAAACGCCCCGGCTTGGTGACGACGGCACCGGTAAAGGCCCCCTTTTCATAGCCGAAGAGTTCGCTTTCCATGAGGTTTTCCGCAATGGCCGCACAATTGATCTTAATAAGGGGATTGTGCTTCCGGGGGCTGTTAATATGGATGGCGTTGGCAATGAGCTCCTTCCCCGTCCCCGTTTCCCCGGAGATGAGAATGGTTGTCGTCGTCAGGGCCACCCGCTTTATCGTCTCAAATATCTCGATCATCGGAGCGCTGGCGCCGATAATGACATAACGGTCAATGTCGTCGGAACTGGCAACAAATTCCTCGTCGCTGAGCCGTCTTGTTTTGATTGCCTTGAAGATGACATTTTTGAGTTCATCCTGCTCGAAGGGCTTGGTAACGTAATCGAAGGCCCCCATCTTAAAGGCATCCACCGCCGTGGCCACCGTCCCGTGGGCAGTGATCATAATCACCGGGATAGCGGGATAATCTTTCGTAACCTTTTCCAGAAGCCCCATGCCGTCGAGATTGGGCATCTTGAGGTCCGTAACGACTACATCGATGCGTCCTCTTCCGGCGATACCTTAAGGGCTTCCCGTCCGTCCGAGGCCGTCAGGACCTCGTATCCCTCTTTTTTCAACATGGCCCGGAGCACTACCTGCATGTTGATTTCGTCATCCACAACCAGAATCTTGCTTATAGAAACTCCGCTAAGATAATACCGCCCGCTGTAGGCGGATATAGAAGATACCTCCCTGTCCGGGGATGGACTTTACCCGGATATGGCCGCCATGACTCTTGATGATGCGCTGGCAGATGGACAGGCCCAGACCGACGCCCCGCTCCCTCGTCGTAAAAAACGGCTTGAAGACGTTGCGCAGCTCATCCTTTTTTATCCCTTTTCCCGTATCCCTAATGGAAATGGCAACCGCCTCTCCCAGGTCGCTGTCGATCCGGCGGGTCCGGAAAATGAGCTTTCCGCCTTCGGGCATGGCCTCCAGGGCATTGACCGCAATATTAAGAATCACCTGGATCAATTGTTCCGCGTCCACATTGACCAGCGGCAACTCCGGCCGCAACTCCTCTTCGATCACGATCTTTTCCATCAGATCATTGGCCTTGACGATCGATATGGCCTTGGCAATGACGGCGTTGACATCCTGAAGCTTCAGATTGAGGCTATATGGTTTTGCGTAGCTCAGGAACTGGTTGACAACGCTATTGAGACGGTTAACTTCCTCAATAATGACGTCGATGAGGCGTTTGTTCTCATCGGTCATAACCTCGGAGCGCAGGTACTGCGCCGCTCCCTTGATCGACCCCAGGGGGTTGCGGATTTCATGGGCCAGCACGGGGGCCATCTCTTCCAGAAGCATGCTCTTTTCCCGCTCCAGCTTCCGGTCGAAGGCATAGAGAAAGTTGAAGGCTTCCTTGCTCTCCGGATATATCCAACTGAAGATGTTCTCGAGGACCTGTTTCAACGGTTCGATGGAAATGACGATGAGAAAGGACGCCAGGAGAATATACGTCAGAGACGAGGGAGACGCACGGCCGAAGAGCCGGATAAAGACATAGATCACGAGGGTCGTGCACAGGGTCAGCACGCCGGTGATCAAGGCTCGGGCCATCACCTCGTGCAACTCCATCAGGCGGGGGTGATTGACGATCAAAAAGATCATATACATGAGAACGGCGATAAAGATATTATAGAGGGGAGAAAAATCATATAGAGGGGAGAAAAATCATATCCGAAAAGCTTGATGACATCGAGGGCGCTGATCAGGGCCGCCACGCCGAAGGCAATGGAAAGATAAAGCATCCTCGTTCTTTCCATTCCCGCCGGCTTACTGCGGATGAAGAGAATGAGGGCGCCGTAACAAAAGGCCAGGACAGAGGCGGGGTAAATATAGATCAGCATGCTCCAGTATGGCCAGTCAGCCAGGGGAGCAAAAAGGGAAACAAGGAGAATCAGGCTGATGAAGGCCGCCGTCATGGTCTGGCGCAGCGACAGGAGGCTTTGATCGCTGAGGAGCAGACGTCCGAAGGAAATGATTAAGGGAGAAATGGCCAGGAGACCGAACATTTCCATCACGCTCCAGAAGCCGGAATGGAAATGAACGGAAAAAAAACCGGCCCCTTTATAGAAAAATATGGCCAGGCACAGGCAGGCAAGAGACAGATGTATCCGGTTCTGCCGCTTGGTAAAAAAGAGGAAAGCGGCGATGGCCAAGCTCACAACGGCTAAGGTAAAGACTTCCATGGACCCTCTATGGCCTCTGATCAGGATAAGTTTCTTATGTAACAATAGCGGGAAATCGCACGAGAGTCAAGAAAGGCCATAAAAAAACAGGAGCTTCCCCCCTTGGGAACGAGGGTGTCAGATAATTTGTGTAAATGAAATTTCTTGTTGCTCATCAGGGCATC
>DYRD01000041.1 GCA_020718905.1 Syntrophus aciditrophicus
CAATTTCCCACTTATAAAAACCTGTATCCTGTCCAAACAACCCCCACCACCTCTGGGAGATGCTGGGACAAGACAAAGAAATGGCTTGAGGTTGGAAATGGATTACATGAAAAGAAAAAAGGGCAGAAATTTCTTTCTAACCACTTGTTTTCATTTCATGGTAGTCCCACGGGGAGTTGAACCCCGGCTTCCGGCGTGAGAGGCCAGCGTCCTAACCACTAGACGATGGGACCGTGTTTCCGAGAGGAGGAGTATCTATTCAATAATCCTGCAATTGTCAAGGTGAAAATCAGGCTTTGCCGGCGTTCGAGATAAACGCCACTGCTTTTGCAAGTCTTCCGACCACCCGCTCCTTCCCGAGGGTGACCATGACATCATCGATCCCGGGACTGACCGTCCTGCCCGTTAGGGCCACACGCAGGGGCTGGGCAATGATCTTCAGCTTCACACCCCTCTCCGCGGTGAAGCAACGGAGAAACTGCTCGATCCCCGTCTTTGAGTAGTCCCCATACTGAGGCAGCTCCCGGATGATCGCCTGCAGATGCTCCCCGACTTCCGGCGTAAGAAATTTTTCCGCCCCTTCGGGGTCATATGTTACCTCGTCGGCAAAGTAAAACTGCCCGTTACCGGCCATTTCGACCAGGGTCTTGGACCTGGTCCGCAAGTCAGCTACGGCATGGTTCAGGAAGTCCTGATCCGAGACGTCGAGCTCCTTGGCCGTCCAAAAAGGCTTTACACACGCCGTAAGCCGCTCCAGGGAATACTCTTTGATATAGTGGGCGTTCAACCAGAGCAGCTTGTCGGGATTGAATATCGCCGCCGACTTGCCAACGGCGTTCAAGTCGAAGAGGTCTACCAGTTCGGTCAGGGAGAATATTTCCTGGTCCCCGTGGGACCACCCCAGGCGGACCAGATAATTCACCAGGGCTTCGGGAAGGTATCCCATATCCTTGTAGGCCATCACCGACGTGGCCCCATGACGTTTACTCAACCTTGCCTTGTCGGACCCCAGGATCATCGGCACATGGCCAAAATGGGGCACCTCATACCCGAGGGCCTCATAAAGGAGGATCTGGCGGGGCGTGTTATTGACATGATCATCCCCGCGGAGAACATGGGTTATTCCCATCTGGGCGTCATCCACGACCACCGCAAAATTGTAAGTGGGGTAGCCGTCAGCCCTTTCGATCACCAGATCGTCAAGCTCTTCATTGCTGAAGGTAATCGTCCCTTTAATTACGTCATTGACAACGGTCACCCCGTAATCGGGACAACGGAACCGGACAACCGAATCGGCCGATCTTGTTCGGCCCTTTTCGCGGCAGGCGCCATCGTACTTGGGTTTTCTGCCGGTACGGAGGGCTTCTTTTCTCTTTTCTTCGAGCTCCTCAGGAGAACAGATACAGAAGTAGGCCTTTCCTTCGTCAATGAGCTTCTCAACCAATTCACGATGGATATCGACGCGCTGGGCTTGATAATAGGGTCCTTCATCCCATTCGAGACCGAGCCAGGCCATGGCATCGAGAATCGCCCGGGTGGATTCCTCGGTGGACCTTATCTGGTCCGTATCCTCAATGCGCAGGATGAACTTGCCCTGGTAATGACGGGCATACAGCCAGTTGAAGAGGGCCGTTCTTGCCCCCCCGATATGAAGATATCCCGTTGGCGATGGGGCAAATCTTGTTCTGATTTCTTTATGTTGATTCATAATCACCCGCTTGAGATAAATTGATTATGTCTTATAGGGTTGGCCGGGGATGTTTGTCAAGTCAGATTTCAAGAAATTATTCTTGACATCGCGATGATTTTATAATTCACTTCACTACCTTATTGAACCTTATACTTTAACGATCATGAAATCCCAAAGGCCCTCTCGAAGCGGGCACGATCGGAATGAAACGATAACGGCAATGAAGATCAATATAAACACCATCCCCGAGGAAGGACTTGACATCCGGACAACCAAAGACCGGAACTGGTTGCAGACAATCTTTGGCAACATCGGCGAAAGCGATTTTACGCTGGACGAAATTCACATAACATGTAACGTGAGAAAATTACAACAATCCGTATTTTTGAGCGGCACCCTTGATACGGTCATCAATCTGAACTGCTCAAGGTGCCTGGAGGCGGCCACGCTGCCTGTTAGTGCGCCTTTTCGTTACACCCTCGTGCCGGCTGCGCTTGAGGAGATCCGGGATGAAATAGAATTAAGTGAAGAGGACCTGGAATACGGATACTATGAAGGGGAAATCGTGGATTGCGATCCCCTGATCTATGAGCAAATCGTTCTCCAGATACCAATTAAGGTTCTCTGCACGGAAGATTGCCGGGGCTTGTGCCCCGGCTGTGGAACCAATCTCAACCTCGGGGCGTGCAACTGCCCAGCGGACCGCGTCGACGAGAGGTTGGCCGTTTTGAAAAAGTTGAAACTGACACCATGACTAAACATTATTTAAGAGGATAACAACCATGCCAAACCCAGTAAAAAGACATTCCCGAACGAGGAGAAACAAGAGAAGATCACACGATTTTCTAAGCTCACCGGCCGTCTCCCTTTGTCCCCAGTGTGGTGAGAACAAAATGCCCCATCGTGCCTGTGCCAAGTGCGGCACCTACAAGGGCCGAGAAGTCCTTTCCCTGGGAAAGACAGCTTAAGCTCGGCGACAAGTGCCGGGCCCGGGACCAGACCAACTTAGCTGTGGGGGAGTGCCCTATATCTTTCAGACATGACTTCAGCAGATAAAATCATTCTGATTACGGGTGCTTCGAGAGGCATAGGACGGGCGGTGGCACTGAGACTTGCCAGACCGGGCTCTTTCCTGTATGTCAACTTCAACCGGAACGAAACCGCTGCTCGGGAAGCCTTGGCCAAGATCAGGGAGCTGGGCGGCGATGGAGAACTTTGCCGTTTCGATGTGGCCGATCATCATGCCGTTCAGGAAGCCGTGAAAAGAATCATTGCTGAAAGAGGGCATATCGACACCCTCATCAACAATGCCGGGATCTGGATGGGGGGGCTCATCGTCAGGATCAAGGAATCCCTGTGGGACCAGGTGATCGACACCAATCTCAAGGGAACCTTCAACTGCTGCCAGGCCGTGACGCGGCACATGATACGCCGGTGCTCGGGACGGATCATCAATGTCTCCTCTCTCATCGGCGAGGCGGGTAACGCCGGAGACAGCGTTTACGCTGCCGCCAAGGGCGGCATTATCGGATTGACAAAATCCCTGGCCCGGGAACTCGGGTCGCGTAATATTTGCGTCAATGCCGTGGCGCCGGGACTGATCGAAACGGATATGACGGCCGCTTTCCCGGCGGACGCCAAAAAGGATCTGGAAAAGGAAATCCCGCTGGGAAGGCTGGGAAGTCCGGAAGATGTAGCGGGACTGGTCGCCTTTCTTGCTTCGGAAGCAGCCGCCTACATTACCGGTCAAGTCATCCGCGTGAACGGCGGATTGTATATGTAATTGGAACTATCATCAAATAAACTATTCAGGAGGGAAAGGATATGGCGCTTGAGGCAAAGGTCATTGAGATCATCATGGAACAACTGGGAGTTACCCGGGAGGAGTGTGTACCGGAGGCATCATTTATCGATGATCTCGGGGCTGATTCCCTGGACATCGTCGAGCTCATCATGGAAATGGAAGAGAATTTCAGCATTCAGATCGCCGATGATGAATTGGATAAGATCCGCACCATCCAGGACATCATCGATTTCCTGAAAACCAAAGGGGTCAAGTAGGAAAGTTGGCATGGTTTATTCACCGGGAGTTGATCATTGAAAAGACGCGTATTGATCACTGGTCTCGGGGCGCTGACCCCCGTTGGCAACAGTGTCGGAGAAGCATGGGCGGGTGTCTGTTCCGGACGTTCCGGTATCGGACCGATCACAAAGTTTTACTGTTCCGCCCATGAAACAAAGATAGCCGGTGAAATCAAGAATTTCGACCCTCTTATCCATGTAAACAAAAAAGAACTGCGCCGATACGATGATTTTATCGTCTATGCCCTGGCTGCCGCCGATATGGCCATGCAGGACGCTGCTCTGAGGATTGGAAACGATCAGGACGAACGGGCCGGAGTCATTATCGGCTCGGCAATCGGGGGCCTCCCCACCCTGGAAAAGGAAAAAGAAAAACTTCTCACCTCCGGCACCCGGAGAATCTCCCCTTTTGCGATCCCCGCCGCCCTGGCCAACCTCGCCGCCGGCCACGTATCCATCCGTTACGGCCTCAAAGGGCCGCTCAACTGCCCCGTTACCGCCTGCGCTTCCGGCACTTACGGCATTGGGGATGCCTTCCGGATGATTGCCTGGGATTACGCGGATGTCATGGTGGCGGGTGGAGTCGAGGCGGTTGTCTGTTCCCTCGCCGTGGGCGCCTTCAATGCCATGCGGGCTCTATCCACCCGCAATGGCGAACCGGAAAAGGCCAGTCGGCCCTTTGACGTCGACCGGGACGGCTTTGTCTTATCCGAAGGCTGCGGCATCTTGATCCTGGAGGAATATCATCATGCCCTGAACAGGGGGGCAAAAGTTTATGCCGAACTCGCCGGCTACGGCATCACCAGCGACGCCTTTCACATGGCGGCCCCTCCTCCCGGTCATGAAGGGGCGGTCCGCTGCATGAGAGCTGCCCTGGGCGATGCGGGAATGATACCTGGGGATATCGATTACATAAATGCCCACGGTACCTCGACACCCTTAAATGACCTCTATGAAGTCGAGGCAATCAGGACTGTCTTCGCAGACCACGTTTCCCGTCTTCTGGTCAGTTCCACGAAATCCATGACCGGCCACCTGCTGGGCGGCGCCGGGGGCGTAGAAGCCGTCTTTGCCGCCAAGGCCATCGAGGAAGGCATTGTCCCCCCGACGATCAACCTTCATAACCCCGACCCGGCCGCGGGGGAACTGGATTTTGTTCCCAATATGGCCAGAAAAAAGGACGTCCGGACGGTTATGTCCAACACCTTCGGCTTCGGCGGCGCCAATGCCGTCTTAATCTTGAAAAAGTTTGAACCGTGATGGAAAAGATAATTCTTGCCGCCGACCACGCCGGTTTCCTTTTGAAGGAGGAGGTGAAATCTTTCCTTTCCCACCAGGGATGGATCGTGGTAGATGAAGGAACGGTTGATGAGCAACCCGTGGACTATGCCGATTATGCCGCCGCCGTGGCGGAGGGGGTCTCTTCCGGCCGATATGACCGGGGCATTCTTGTCTGCGGCTCCGGCGTCGGGATGGCAATTGTCGCCAACAAATTCCCCGGGGGCCGGGCCGCCCTGAGCCTGGACGAAGAGATGGCCGCCTTGAGCCGCCGTCATAACGACAGCAATATTCTCGTCCTTGCCGGGAGAATGACCCGCAGGGACGTGGCCTTAAAGATCGTTACGACCTGGCTCCAAACTCCCTTTGAAGGGGGGCGTCATCAGCGCCGCCTTGACAAGATAAAGGCAATCGAACAAGAACTGTTGAAACAATAGGAGGATTCATGACATCATTATTTAAGACCGATCCGCAGGTTGCAAAGGCCATCTGGAAAGAAACGGGCAGGCAGGCCGGTAAACTGGAGATGATCGCTTCGGAAAATTTTGTCAGCGAAGCGGTTCTCGAGGCCCAGGGATGCATCATGACTAATAAATATGCCGAGGGCTACCCGGGCAAACGCTATTACGGAGGCTGCGAGTACGTCGACGTCGTGGAGACCCTGGCTATCGAACGCTGTAAAAAGCTCTTCGGTGCCGACCATGTAAACGTCCAGCCCCATTCGGGAACCCAGGCCAATATGGGGGTGTATTTTGCCGTTCTCCAGCCGGGGGACACGATCCTCGGGATGAACCTCTCCCACGGAGGGCATCTTTCCCACGGCAGTCCGGCCAATTTCTCCGGACGACTATACAATGTCGTGGCCTACGGCGTTTCCCGGGAAAGCGAAACCATCGACTTCAACGAAGTCGAATCCCAGGCTAAAAAACACAAACCCAAGCTGATCGTCGTGGGGGCCAGCGCCTACCCCCGGACCATCGATTTTGATAAATTCAGGGAAATTGCCGATATGGTCGGCGCGGCGATCATGGCCGACATCGCCCATGTCGCCGGCCTTGTGGCCACGGGGCTCCATCCTTCCCCCGTCCCCGTCTGCGAATTCGTGACCTCGACAACCCACAAGACCCTCCGGGGCCCCCGCGGGGGGCTCATCATGTGCAAACAGGATCGCGCCGCCGCCATCAACAGCCGGGTCTTTCCGGGGATGCAGGGCGGTCCGCTGATGCACGTTATCGCCGCTAAAGCCGTCGCCTTCCAGGAGGCCCTGTCGGCGGATTTCAAGGACTATCAGACGCAAATCGTCAAGAACGCCCAAGCCCTGGCCGCGGCCCTCGTCAGGGAGGGATTCCGCCTTGTCTCCGGAGGTACGGACAATCATCTGATGCTCGTAGATCTGACGGACAAAGGCATCACCGGCAAGGACGCCCAGGAGGTCCTTGATCTGGCGGGAATAACGGTCAACAAGAACGGCATCCCCTTTGATACCCAGGGACCGCAGATCACCAGCGGTATCCGCCTCGGAACGCCGGCCCTCACCACGCGTGGCATGAAGGAAGACCAGATGATGATCATCGCCGGCTTTATCAGCCGGATTCTCAAGGACATCAAGAACGAGGCCATGATCCGGGAAATCCGCAGCAGAGTCCAGGATCTATGCGGACAGTTCCCTCTCTATGCGAAACGTTTACATGACACACCTTTTAAGTAAGGCCATTTCATAAAACCCACCCTTGCCCTCCCCTTGCAGGGGAGGGCAAGGGTGGGTTTTATGATAGAAGAGACGGAGATTCCGGAGCGACCGTCATGGGATGAATATTTCATGAACATCGCGGGCTTGGTGGCCAGACGTTCAACTTGCATCCGCAGGCAGGTCGGCGCCGTCCTCGTAGGGGATCGGCGTGTCCTGGCCACGGGATACAACGGCGCCCCGACGGGGCTCAGGCATTGCCTGGACCTCGGATGCCTGCGTCAGCAATACAGTATCCCCTCAGGAGAACGCCATGAACTCTGCCGGGGCCTCCACGCCGAGCAGAACGCTATCATTCAGGCCGCCCTGCACGGGGTCAGCGTCAAGGATGCCGTTCTTTACTGTACCAATCACCCCTGCATCATTTGCGCAAAGATGATCATCAACGCCGGTATCCGCTCCGTCCTGATCCAGGATCGTTATCGCGACACCATGGCCGAGGATATCCTCCAGGAGGCGGGGGTAGAGGTGCGTCAGACATGAAATGCCCTTTTTGCCATAACGGCGAGAATCGCGTCATTGACTCCCGCATCAGCAAGGACGGCAGCGCCATCAGGCGCCGCCGCGAATGCCTGGCGTGCAACAAGCGCTTCACCACCTACGAGGTGGTCGAAGACGTTCTGCCCATGGTCGTCAAGAAGGACGGCCGGCGGGAGCCCTTCGACCGGATGAAAATCCGTAACGGACTGATCAAGGCCCTGGAGAAAAGACCGATCAGCATCGATGCGATCGACGGCGTTGTGGATCAGGTAGAGCGGGCGTGCCAGGAAAGCCTGGGGAAGGAAATCCCCTCGTCCATGATCGGGGAAAAGGCCATGGAGGAGCTGCAAAGACTCGACGCTGTGGCCTACGTCAGGTTCGCATCGGTTTATCGGCAGTTCCGGGACGTCAACGATTTCCTTGATGAACTCAAAGAGCTGCTGAATGTAAAAAAGGACGGATGAGCTGATTTATGTTTACCGGCATTATCCAGGGGAAGGGGACATTGGCCCAAATGGTCAGACAGGGAGAAGAGGCCCTGTTGACCTTTAATACGGATCTTTCCCTCGACGATGTCAAGACCGGAGACAGTATCGCCGTCAATGGGGCCTGCCTGACAGTTACTCAGAAAAAGACACGGGGGTTCACGGCGGATGTCTCTGCCGAAACCCTGGGCAAGACCAATCTGGGGCTGCTTAAGACCGGGAACCCAGTGAACTTAGAAAAGGCCTTGCGACTTACGGATTTTCTGGGCGGCCATCTTGTTTTGGGGCATGTGGATGGTCTCGGCAGGATTGCAGCAAAAACCGTCAGGACAAAATCGGTGCTCTTCACATTTGAGGTCCCGGACCAGCTCATGAAATATATCGTGGAAAAGGGATCCATTGCCGTCGACGGGATCAGTTTAACGGTCAATGATTGTGTACGGAACCAATTCCATGTTAATATGATTCCCCATACTGCCCAGGGGACGACTCTCGGTTTGAAAAGGGTAGCGGAACCGGTGAATATCGAGACGGATATCATCGGCAAGCACATAGAAAGGTTTATGATTGCCAATCGCGGCGGCAGCGCGCAGGTGGATTGGAAGTTATTGGCAGAACACGGTTTTCTGAGGTGAAAAAATGGGTGTAAGTACAATAAAGGAAGCCATTGAAGACATTCGCAATGGCAAGATGATTATTCTCGTTGATGACGAGGACCGGGAAAACGAGGGCGACCTGTGCATGGCCGCCGAATTTGTGACCCCCGAGGCCATTAATTTTATGGCCAAACACGGACGGGGACTTATTTGCCTGACCATGACGGAGGAACATGCCGATCGCCTGCATTTAATGCCCATGGCGAGGGATAACCGCTCCCGCTTCGGCACGGCCTTCACCATCTCCATCGAGGCGAAAAAGGGAGTTACCACAGGTATTTCGGCCTTTGATCGCGCCACAACCATCCGCGCCGCCGTAGCCGATGATGCCAAGGCCGACGATCTGGTCAGTCCCGGACACATCTTCCCCATCCGGGCAAAAAAGGGCGGTGTCCTCGTCAGAACGGGACAGACGGAAGGATCCGTCGACCTGGCCCGCATCGCCGGGCTCAAGGCGGCGGGGGTCATCTGCGAAGTGATGAAGGACGACGGCACCATGGCCCGCATGCCCGACCTGGAGATTTTCGCCCAGGAGCACGATCTGAAAATTGCCACGATCGCCGACCTCATCGATTACCGCATGCAGAATGAGTCCATGATCCGCCGCGCCGCCACGGCCGACATCCCCACCCATTACGGGGGAATGTTCAAAATGACGGTCTATGAAAACGACGTGGACGACATGCAGCATGTCGCCCTGGTCAAGGGGGACATCAAGCCGGAAGACGAAGTTCTGGTGCGGGTCCACTCCGAATGCGCCACGGGGGACGTCTTCGGATCGGCGCGTTGTGATTGCGGCGATCAACTCCACCGGGCCATGGAAATGGTGGAGCAGGCCGGAAAAGGCATCATCGTTTACATGCGGCAGGAAGGCAGAGGCATCGGCTTCGTGAACAAAATCCGGGCCTACGCCCTCCAGGACGAAGGCAAGGACACCGTGGAGGCCAACATCGAACTCGGATTCAAGGCCGACCTTCGGGATTATGGTCTCGGCGCGCAGATCCTTGCCGATCAGGGAGTCCGGAAAATGCGCCTGATGACCAACAATCCCAAAAAGATTGTCGGACTCGAGGGCTACGGCATCACCATCACCGGTCGGGTGCCCATTGTCATCGAACCCAATGAAGACAACATCCGTTACCTGACGACGAAAAAGAACAAAATGGGGCACATGATATAAACCAAAAAATGGAGGCTGAATATGCCAAAAATTATCGAAGGAAAAATAATTGCCAAGGGGATGAAGTTTGCCGTCGCCGCAAGCCGCTTTAACGATTTTATCTCCAGCAGGCTCATCGACGGGGCCGTTGACGCCCTGACCAGGGCCGGGGCCGATGAGAAAGACATCCAGCTCTTCAAGGTTCCCGGAGCCTTTGAGCTGCCCATAACAGCGAAAAAGCTGGCAAAAAGCGGCCGTTATGACGCCGTGATCTGCATCGGAGCAGTGATTCGCGGGGCGACACCCCATTTCGAGTATGTCAGCGCCGAGGTGTCCAAGGGAATAGCGAGCGTGGGGCTCGATACGGAGATCCCCATCTCTTTTGGCGTCCTGACGACGGACACGATCGAGCAGGCCATCGAACGGGCGGGGACCAAGGCGGGAAACAAAGGCTGGGATGCCGCCATGGCCGCCATCGAAATGGTCGATCTGTTCAGAAAGATCTAAAGACGCCCATGCAACAGAGAAGAAGGGCGCGGGAATTTGCCTTGCAGGTCCTTTACGGAATGGACCTCCAGGACCGGAGCGGAGCGGAGATCCTGGATTTTTTTTGGTCAATCCTGGAAAATCACGAAGATTTGGGGAAACAGCTTCCCCAAGATGAAGGGGCAAAGCAATTCGCCCTTCATCTTGTCCGGGGAACCTGGGAAAACATCGCTGAGATTGACGGCATTATCCGCAACTACTCCGAGCATTGGTCCGTCGAGCGGATGTCGAGGGTGGACAGGAGTATCCTCAGGATGGCCGTATATGAAATTCTCTTCTGTGAAGATATCCCGCCCAAGGTATCTTTGAACGAGGCCATCGACCTGGGGAAAATGTACGGGTCGGAAAACTCCGGGGCATTTATCAATGGCATCCTCGACGCTCTTTATTTGGATAAACTGGCAAAAAATACTTGACAATGTGTTTTTGTGTGATAGTAGTTCAGCTACAGCGGTGATTTAGAGGTAAATTGCTCCGCTCTATAAATGTGCTAAAGCACTGATGCTGATTGAATTTAACCCGTGCTTGCGCATGGGTTTTTTTTTGCCAACAACTTATTCGTGAAAAGGAGACAGACCATGCAGATTTCTTCGGAAAGCATCAAGATTGGTCATCCGGACGTAGTGGCCGATATCATTGCCGCCAATGTCATCGCCACCATCCTGGATGAGGAAAAAAAATTGGGGATGGACCTCACCAACATGCCTCACTGCGGCATCGAGGTATTTCTTGGAAAAGGGATCTGTCTCGTCGGAGGCGAAGTCAGGACCAGGGTTTTCGCAGATATCGATAAAATAGCCCGGGATTCGGTCCTGGATATCGGTTACAACCACGCCGCCGTGGGTCTCAATGGTCATCTCATGGGCGTCCTTAACGCCATTATCCCCCAATCCCCGGACATTAACATCGGCACGAGCATGGAACTGAACAAGTGCAAAGAAATCGGCGCCGGCGACCAGGGAATCATGTATGGTTTTGCCTGCGATGAAACACCGGAACTGCTTCCCCTGCCCTATGTGCTGTCAAGCAGACTCATGCGCGCTTTTGAAGACTGTCAGGACCCGATCTTCGCCCCCGACGGCAAAGGGCAGGTTTCCGTAGATTACGATGAGAGTACGGGCAAACCGAAACGCCTGGTCAAGGTCCTCATGTCCAACGCCATTGACTACCGTTATGTCAAGGGAAGCAAGAGCGCCGTCAAGGATCGGGCTAAAAAGATCGCCTTTGAATGCCTGAATGACTGGGCCGACAAGAAAACGGATTTTCTCTTCAACCCGACGGGGGAATGGAACGCCCTCAATTCCTGTAGCGCCGCCGATTCAGGGGTAACGGGACGCAAGCTGGTCGTCCAGTTATATGGCGGTTACCCGGGGGCACAGCTCGGAGGCGGGGCGGTCGTAAATAAAACTCCGGAAAAGGTCGACTGTTCCGCCGCCTTCGGGGCCCGCTATGTGGCCAAAAATATCGTCGCCGCCGGTCTGGCCTCAAAATGCTCCGTCCAGTTGGCTTACGCCATCGGCATTGCCAAACCTTTTTCCATCTATGTAAACACCTTTGGGACCGGCGTCATTCCCGACGGCAAGTTGGAGAAAATCATTGAAGACACATTCGATTTGACCCCCGGAGGAATGATCACCCGCTTCGGCCTCCTAAATAGCAGTGTCTACCGCAGTATCCCGAAAACACTGTTCATGGCCGGATACAAGTGGGAAAAAACGGATCTGACCAAGCAACTAAAAAAGGCGGCAGCCTAAACAAATATTATACCATTTATTATACCATTCGTTAATGTAGGGGCTTCGGGCTCCGGGTAAATCCCGGCCCGAAGCCTTTTTTATTTGCTGTTCCTTATTGAAATCATTCTTCTCCTGTGTTACGGGAAAGAAAAATCATTCCGGGAGTAGTCTATGAACGTTAAATACACCCCTCAACAGATAGAAGAGAAGTGGCAGCGCCACTGGGAAACAGGCAAGACCTTCTCGGTAAAGGAAGACGGGCAAAAGAAAAAGTATTACCTCCTGGAAATGTTTCCCTATCCTTCCGGGAAAATCCATATCGGGCATGTGCGGAATTACACTATCGGCGATGTCGTCGCCCGTTACAAGCGGATGCGGGGATTCAACGTCCTCCATCCCATGGGCTGGGATGCCTTCGGCATGCCAGCGGAAAACGCCTCCATCGCCCACGGCATCCATCCTTCCGTCTGGACGAATGAAAATATCGCCCACATGAAAAAGCAGCTCAAACGGATGGGGTTCAGTTACGACTGGGACCGGGAAATCTCCACCTGCGAGCCCGATTATTATCGTTGGGAACAGCTTTTTTTTCTGTGGATGTATGAGAAAGACCTCGTTTACAAAAAAACCTCCATGGTCAACTGGTGTCCCGACTGCCAGACCGTCCTGGCCAACGAGCAGGTAGAGGCGGGACTCTGCTGGCGCTGTTCGAACGAAGTATCCCCGCGAGAACTGGATCAGTGGTTCTTCCGGATCACCGCTTATGTGGAAGAGCTGCTGGAACACTGCGATCGCCTTCCCGGCTGGCCGGAAAGGGTCCTCACCATGCAGAAGAACTGGATCGGCAAGAGCCACGGCTGCGAACTCTCCTTTCCCATGGCGGAAGGCAAAGGGGACATAAAGGTTTTTACAACCCGCCAGGATACGATTTTCGGCGCCACCTTCATGCTCATCGCCGCCGAGCACCCCCTGGTGATGGAGCTGGTCAAAGGGAAAGAGCGGGAAGATGAGGTCAGGGAGTGGGTTGACAAGATCAAGAAACACGACAAGGTCATGCGGACCTCCGACTACTACGAAAAAGAAGGTATCTTTCTTGACACCTATTGCCTCAATCCGGTTACGAAAAACAAGATGCCCATTTATGCCGCCAATTTTGTCCTCGCCGACTACGGCACGGGCTGCGTCATGGCGGTGCCAACCCATGATCAGCGGGACTTCGAATTCGCCAAAAAATACAACCTCCCCTTGATCGTGGTCATTCAGCCGCCCAAAAAGGCCCTGAACGTCCATACCATGACGGAAGCCTACGTAGAAGCAGGCATCCTTGTCAATTCCGGTCCCTTCAACGGCATGGAAAACATGAATGCCCTCGATAAGATTGCCGAATATCTCGAATCCCTGGGCCGGGGCAAGAAGACGATCCAATACCGCCTGCGGGACTGGGGAATATCCAGGCAGCGATACTGGGGCGCCCCCATTCCCGTCGTTTACTGTGAGAAGTGCGGGGCCATGCCGGTCCCCGCGGAGGACCTTCCCGTTATTCTGCCCCGGGATGTGGAACTTACCGGCGCCGGCGGATCGCCCCTGGCAAGGCATGAATCCTTTGTAAAAACGTCCTGCCCCAAATGTAAAGGTCCGGCGCGCCGGGAAACGGACACCATGGATACCTTTGTCGAATCATCCTGGTATTTCGACAAATTCTGCTGCGCAACCTTCAACGATCAACCGGGACTGGATCGTAAGGCCCTTGATTACTGGATGCCCGTGGACCAGTACATCGGCGGCATCGAACACGCGATCCTCCATCTTCTCTATTCGCGGTTTTTCACTAGGGTACTGCGTGATTTCGGAGTCATCGGCGTCGACGAACCTTTCACCAACCTCCTGACCCAGGGCATGGTCTGCAAGGAAACGATGAAATGCCGGAGCCACGGTTATCTCTTCCCCGACGAGGCCAAAGAAGGCCGGTGTATCCATTGCGACGAGGAGGTTATCATCGGTA
The DNA here is from genome assembly GCA_020718905.1 of Syntrophus aciditrophicus. Taxonomy (GTDB): domain Bacteria; phylum Desulfobacterota; class Syntrophia; order Syntrophales; family UBA8958; genus UBA8958. The sequence continues at coordinate 13,862 of DYRD01000041.1, forward strand.
AGACGGAAAAAATGTCCAAATCCATAAAGAATGTCGTCGATCCCGATTATCTGATCGACCGCTACGGCGCCGATACGGCCAGAATCTTCTGCCTCTTCGCCGCCCCTCCGGAGAAAGACCTGGAATGGAGCGACCAGGGAGTGGAAGGCTCCTATCGCTTTCTTAACCGCACCTGGCGTATCGTCACGGACTATATGGACGACATCAGGGATATCGCTCCCTTTGGCGGCAATATTGATCTCGATGGCGACTTGAAAAACCTGCGGCGGAAAACACACCAGACAATCCGCAAGGTCACCCGGGATATCGACGATCGCTTTCATTTCAATACGGCCATCAGCGCCGTCATGGAGCTTGTCAATGCCCTGTATCAGGTTCCCCGGCCGGCAAAGGACGACCTTACCGCCTTGGCGGTCATCAGGGAGACCGTTGACGCCCTGCTCTTGCTGCTGGCGCCCACGGTCCCCCATTTTTCCGAAGAGCTGTGGGAAATGATGGGAAACAAGGTCAGCACCGCCGCTTCATCCTGGCCGGAATATGACCACACCGTGGCCACGGAGGAGGAAATCACTATCGTTATCCAGATAAACGGCAAGGCGAGAGGCCGCATCTCCGTCCCCATTGATGAGGAGGCGGAGTCCATCAAAGCACAGGCCCGGTCCGATGAAAAGATTGTCAAGCTGATGGAGGGGAAAACGGTCCTCAAGGAGATTTATGTACCCAGAAAATTACTGAATATTGTCGTCCGGGAGGGTTAAGATGAGAATTTCCATGCCAACGATCAGGATTACCATTCTTCTTACCATGCTCGTGATTGCGAGCGGTTGCGGTTACCATTTCTCGCCCGGAGGAGAGTATATCGATCCCGACGTCCGTAAGGTCTTCATCGAACCCTTCGCCAACCGGACCAATCAGGCCAATCTGGAAAACACCATCCGCCTGGCCATCACCGACTGGTTTGTCCGGGGGCGACGGTTTCAAATTGTCGATAATGAGGCTCAGGCCGACGCCCTTTTCAAGGGCGTCGTCAAAAACCTCTCGACGGTCCCTCTTTCCTACCGGACCACAAATCTGGCCGCGGAAGAACGGATGACGTTAACCCTTGATCTAACCTTTGAGGACAGGAGGACAAAGAAAGTTATCTGGAAGAACGGTGATTTTTCGGGCACCCAGGATTACCCGGTGGCGAATGTCAACGACACGGAAACGGCACGCAAAAACGCCCTCACAAAGCTATCCAGGGATACCGCTGAGAGGGCATATCGCATGATGATGTCTTGGTTCTGATCAGGCTGCGGCCTGGAGGGCGTTGACTTTCCTGGTCAGTCGGGATATCTTGCGGGAGGCGTTCCTTTTGTGGAAGATGCCTTTGGCGGCGGCCTTGCTGATCTTGGGAATCACGGCAATAAGAGCTTCCTTGGCGCCGTCCCGTTCCTTCTTCTCGACTGCCTTGACGATGGATTTGATCTCCGTTTTAACACTGGAACGAACCGACGCGTTAAGCAGGCGCCGTTTTTCGCTCTGTCTCATTCTCTTGATCGCGGACTTGTGGTTGGCCAAAAAAACTTCCTCCTTCATCATTATTCAACAGGGGGCACCCTTTATATAAATTGCCGACTCCTGTCAAGAATAAATTGTGCAACCATAGGGGTTAAATGGAAACAAGTAATGATATAACCATAATTGAGGTGGGTCCCCGGGACGGCCTTCAGAACGTGGCGACTTTTGTGGAAACGGCACAAAAGGTTTCTCTGATCCGGCGCCTGGCGGCAAGCGGCCTGCAAGAGATTCAGGCCGGCGCCTTTGTCAGCCCCCGGGCAATCCCCCAGTTCCGGGATATGAAAGAGGTCGTCAAGGGAATAATCGCCTTACCGGAGGTAAGGTTCTCCACCCTTGTCCCCAATCTCCAAGGGGCGCGCGACGCCGTCAAAAGCGGTATTAAAAAATTGATCTTCTTCTTTTCCCTGAGCGAATCCCACAATCTCAACAATGTCCGCCAGACCAAGGAAGCCTCCCTCCAAGGGCTGGAGGTGATCCGCAAGGATCTGGCCGCCGGGGTGCCGGCCGAGCTGTGCATCGCCTTGGCTACGGTGTTCGGCTGTCCCTTCGAAGGATATATGACTACCGACCATATCCTTAAAGATATTGACAAGATCGTCAATATGGGCATCAGAGACATCACCCTCTGCGACACCGTCGGTTTTGCCAACCCGAGGCAGGTGGAAGAGATCATGGTCGCCTGCGGGAAGGAGTTCCCGGAAGCTACCTTTGCCGTCCACTTCCACAACACGAGGGGCCTGGGACTCGCCAATGCCCTGCGGGCCTATGATGTCGGCATCAGGAGGTTCGACGCCGCTATCGGAGGATTGGGCGGTTGCCCCTTCGCCCCCGGGGCTTCCGGCAATATCGCCACGGAAGATCTCGTGTTCATGTTCAATGAAATGGGAATACCGACTGGAATCGATCTGGACGCCCTCTTGACCGTTTCTGACTATGTGAGGGAGATTCTACCCGGCACAACCATGTCCAGCGCGGTTTACCGGGCGGGACTGCCGCAGGCGGATGCCTCCGGGCGGGAATGCGGCGCCCGGCAAGTCAATCCCCCCTTCCCCACTCACCAGGACTTGTAGGAGGAAGCTTCCCCTCCCCCCCCAAGGAGAGGGCCAGGGCAGAGAGGGGATGAATATTAACGGACTTCAAGGTGGACAATACCAAGTTTTGAGGAGAATAATGATGCTGAATCGAGAAGAAGCTTTACTGGCGGTAATCGACATCCAGGGCAATCTCTATCTGGCTATGGATGAGAAGGAATTTCTTCTGGCCAATACGGAAAAACTGATCAAGGGGATCAACATCCTTGAAATTCCCATCATTTTAACGGAGCAAGTCAAGATTGGGCCGACGATCCCCGAACTTGCCGAGCTGATGCCCGCTGTGAAACCGATAATCAAGAACAGCTTCAGTTGCTGCGGCGACGAACAATTCCTTACCGCCCTTACTGCTGCGGGGAAAAGGCAGATCCTCGTCTGCGGCATCGAGGCCCACGTGTGCGCCTATCAGACCTCCATGGACCTGATGGAGCGGGGATACGAGGTCTACGTAGTTGCCGACGCCGTTTCGTCCCGGACGGCCCGGAACCGGGAGATCGGCATTAAAAAGCTTCTCGCCGCCGGCGCCATCCTGACGAGCACCGAAATGGCCCTCTTTGAGCTCCTGAAAACGGCGACGGACCCGAAGGCAAAAGATCTGTTCCGGATTATAAAATAGCCGGAAAGTAAATAGTCGGCCCACGGTAGCCCGCAGCTCAAAACGCGCGGATACGTTCCCCATCGGCGCCAAGGCAATTACCGTTCCTAGGAGGAAGTCATGAAGTTATTGCAGGATATTTTCGAACACGAGGTTTTTCCCGCTATGGGCTGTACGGAGCCAATCTCCTGCGCCTTTGCGACTGCGGCCGCCGCCAGGCAGCTTGGCGCCCCGGTGGAAAAGATGGAGCTTGTTGTCGATCCCGGCACATTCAAAAACGGTGCGGCCGTTACGATTCCGAACAGCAAGGGCCGGAAAGGCAATCTCATCGCGGCGGCCATGGGGGCGATGGTCGCCAGACAGGAATGGCGGCTGGAAATCCTCAGGGATGTATTACCGGATGTTCTGGACAAGGCCTTGGCCCTGATCGATAAGGGTGCCGTATCTTATCTCTGCAAAGAGGATGAAAAAGGGTTTTATATCGAGGCGAAACTTGCCGGCGGTGCTTCCCGTGCGCGCTGTGTAGTCATCGGCAGCCATACCAATATCGCCGTCCTCGAGAAAGACGGCGTCTCGTGTATCGGCACACCTTCGCAAGGGCCAGCCAAGAGCAACCCGTATCGCGAAAAAATGAGGACCATGAACCTGGCAATTGCGGAAAAAGGCATCGATATGAAGAAAAACGCCTACCAGCTTCGGCAAATGATGAAACAGGGTCTCAAGGCGGATGACCTTTTTTACCGGGTCAAGGGAAAAGTCGCTTCCGCGGTAGATGCGCGCATGGGGGGCCTGGCCGAGCCTGTTATGACCAGCGGCGGCTCCGGCAACCAGGGCGTGCTCACCATCCTAGTTCCCTATATGGTGGGCAGGCATCAGGAAATCGAATTGCCCCGCATTCAGGAAAGCATTGCTATAAGCCACGCCGTCAATTCCTACATTAAAAGCTTCACCGGGGAGCTGTCGGTTATCTGCGGCTGTGCCATTGCAGCCAGCATCTCCGCCGCAATTGCCGTCGTTTACCAGCAGGTGGGAATCGACACCGAGAAAATGACCTATGCTATGGGCAATGTCATCGGCGACCTGTGCGGGATCATCTGCGACGGAGCAAAAGCGGGCTGTTCGATGAAGATAGTCACCGGGGCCGAGGCGGCAATGCGCTCGGCGTTCATGGCCCTCGCCGGTTATGGGCTTTCCGATGACGACGGGGTGCTGGGACGGTCGGCGGAAGAATCCATCCGCAACCTGAGCAAAATCTCGCTGGAGGGGATGCAGCTCGTCGATTCCACCGTGGTCCATATCATTCAGAATAAAACGCGGCGCAGCGGCCAGGCTTAACCGGGAAACGTCATTGAGAGAAATCGGCGGGGAAGGAGAGCATCAGGACATGGAATCCGCGACCGGTACGGACTTCACAGCGTGCCTGAGCTGCACCAATACAAGGGAACATCCCTGCAGATCATCATGGCGACGGGCATACTGCTGATCGGTTCACTTTTCCTGGCCTGTTCATGAACGAAAATCACCTTATGCAAGACAAAGACAAGACAAAAGAGGCATTGATTGCGGAACTGGCTTCCCTAAGAAGGAGGATCGGGGGGGGAGGAGGAACGCCCTAAACCGACCCCGATGCCGGCGGAACAGTTAATCCGCACGAGTGAGGCAAAATACCAGCGCCTCTTTGAGATTGCCACCATCGGAATCTTCCAGTCTTCGGTAGAAGGAAAAGTGATCACCGCCAATTCCGAATTTGCCCATATGTTCGGCTAAGAATCGCCGGAAGAAGTCATCGCCTCCATAACTGATGTCGGTGCCGAAAGGTGTTCTCCCACAACTCCCATGTCAAATTAAAGGTGGAGCTCGCATCGAACCTCCTGAACATGATGGGTTCCCCCGTGCATCTCGCCAAGACGATCGTCAATTTAACCTCGAACGCCGTCGAGGCCATGCCCCATGGCGGCGTCATTAAGATTACCACTACCAACCAATACCTGAGCATGCCGATTCAAGGGGTTGATAATATTCGGGAAGGTGATTATGTTTTCCTGACGGTATCCGATACGGGCGAAGGGATATTGGAGAAAGATGTCCAGCGTATCTTTGAGCCCTTCTATACAAGGAAAATCATGGGAAGAAGCGGGACGGGCCTTGGCCTCACCCTAGTCTGGGGAACGGTCAAGGATCACAAGGGCTATATAAACGTCAAGAGCGCAGCGGGGAGAGGAACCACTTTTATCCTCTATTTCCCCGTAACGAGAGCAGCCATAGACTCCGATCAGATTTCTGTATCCATTTCTGAATACATGGGGAGAGGTGAAACGATATTGGTTGTGGACGATATAAATCATCAGCGTGAGTTGGCCTCCCGGATGCTTTCCAAGCTTAATTACAAAGTGACCACCGCCGCCAGCGGTGAAGAGGCGGTTGAATACCTGAGAACGCATAAAGCTGATCTAATCGTTCTGGACATGATCATGGATCCGGGGATTGACGGTCTTGAAACGTATCGTAAGATTCTCGAAATAAGCCCGGCACAAAAGGCCATCATCGTGAGCGGGTTTTCCGAATCTGAACGGGTCAAAGAGGCCCAGACGCTGGGTGCCGGCGCTTATCTTAAAAAACCTTATCTGATAGAAAAAATCGGCTTAGCCGTAAGGAAGGGACTGGATCGAAAATAGCCCGGTTACCTTCCGGATTCTTGCCCGCGGTCAGCGCATTAGTAATAACTGGTTATTGCAGTTTTTCCAGTTCTGTGATCAGCGCTTCCAGGGACGGCCGCTCGTTGATGTCGTGGACATCTATGTAGCGGATAATGCCCTTCTTATCGATGACAATTATGGCCCGTTCGGTGACACCGTCGGTCCGCAGCAAACCGTATCTTTGCGCCACTTTTCCATGGGGATAGAAATCCGCAAGGACGGGAAACCAGAGTTTCCCCATCTGGTTGGTCCAGGAAAAGAGGGTGGGGATGTTATCCACGGTTATGCCTAAGAGTATGGCGTCGCGGGCTTCGAACATATCCCGGACGATATTGTACCCCGGCCATTGGTCGGAGCATACAGGGGTCCAGGCAGCGGGTACAAAGGACAGGACGACACTCTTCTTTCCCCGATACTGGCGGAGGGCAACCTTCCCTCCCGCTACGGCGGGCAAGGTAAAATCCGGGGCAAGCTGCCCTACCTTGACTCTCAGCTTGCTGTCTATGGGCTTCAGCACGCCGGGATTGTAAATATTTTCCTTGTAAGCATCGGAAATAGCCCAAACGGCCGTGGCTATCGCCAAGGTCATGAGGATGGCGCTGCAGGAAATTAACAACTTAGAATTTAACCGTTTTTTCATGTTCTTCCTCCAGGAATGGCGATGGGATTTACTTTAGCCCCGACAGGCGGATCATCTCATCCAGAAATTTGTCCACCGCGCCTAATTCACCCAATTTTGAATAAAAGATGCGATGAGATCCATCGGGATTGATCTTTATCCCGATAAAATAGGGCGTCCGCGGCTCCCCTAACTTCTTGTGGATTTTAAAATCACCGTCGGCATAGAGGGGAAAATTGATGTTGTATTTTTTTCTGAAGACATCCACTTCATAAGCAGAGTTACCCACCCCGATCCCAACGAGTCGCATCCTGCTCTTCAGGTTCGGACTTGCCTGAATCTTATCATAGAGCTTATTGACATTGGGAGCCTCTTTCTGGCAATAGGGACAGTACATGCTGAATATCTCTATAATAACCACCCCATCATTCGGTTTGGGCAAACTGAAATTCGGGCTTAAATCGGAAAGAACGCCCCCGACGGCTGGTAAAGACGCAGCCGGGCTTGCCGTACCTAGAGGTGGTGGGGGTTGTTTGGACAGGATACAGGTTTTTATAAGTGGGAAATTG
>DYRD01000302.1 GCA_020718905.1 Syntrophus aciditrophicus
CCCGAAGGGGATGCCTTGCAACTGAAAATTTTACAGGGCCATTATAAAAAAACCTTGAAAAATAAAACTCAATCCCGATAATTCAAAAAAGGGACTCGGGAAAAGATCACCCCCCGCAGTCGGCCTGAGGGCAGCAGGCCGACTGCCAAGGAAATCCACGGCTGGTGATTCATCTGGGAATTGTGCAGAGCCTTATTGAGGAATTGAGGAATCGTTTGATGACACCCCTGCAGAAATCAAAAATCACTGTTGATGTCAAAAAAAACAGGCTCATGATCACCATCCCCGCCACCGCCGGGATCAGGGAGGCGAAACAGATCTATATCGATATCCGCTTCGGGGTGGCGGATCTCAAACCCGGCTTCGACATCATCACCGATTTTTCCCAATGCACCCTCGCCCACCTCAGCGCCGTTCCCATTATGCGGCAGATCATGGACTATCTGGTCGACAAACAGCCGGATAATATTATTCGGATCGTCGGGAAAACCAGTTTAATCTTCAAGCAACTGCTGCGGTTTACCAACAGATTTCTCGGCTACAAGCCCGTTTACGTCAACTCCATGGAAGAGGCCGAAGCATTCCTGGCCAATTCCGCCACCCACACCGGCCTGTGCTTCATCAAACATCGGCAGCAGGTACACTACATCCTCAACGAGGAACACGGCAAAGGCCATCTCGTCGAACTCTCCGTCAGCGAATGCACCGTCCAGGACCATTCGCTCCCCCTCTCCGCCGACACGCGGATCTCCATCGTTATCCCCTTTCATCAGGAGGATGACACCCTTGCCCCCTTTACCTTCACCGCCCAGGTGATTCGAGCGCAGGACGACCTGTTCTCCGCCCAGTTCCTTGATCTGGAGAAAGATCAAAAAGCCCGGATATATCGGTACCTCGCCTACGAGGCCCGGCAGCAGGTACCGCTGGAAAACTGAGAGCGGGAAGGACGCGCCGGGGAGGATTCCGGCGGCGGGATTGCTTGAAGGAGCAACGGCTCAACCACCCCTGACCCCTCCTTATCAAGGATGGGGATAAAGTCTCCCCCCTGATTCAGGGGGGATTAAGGGGGGTTAAAGGCTGCCGGATTCGACGAGTGCGACAAAGGAGGGAATTGTTTGATGGGCACGCTATCGCTTTGCCCATCGCGGTTGTTTT
>DYRD01000303.1 GCA_020718905.1 Syntrophus aciditrophicus
GTGGCATGGGGGGCGAGATTGCTTACGGCTTGGCTGACCACTTCGCGGGCAAAGTCCAGATCACTGTGCTCGATCGTGGCAAAGCGGATGGCAAGAGGAAGACGACTCACAGGGTCCCAGATGACCCAGAGCTTAAAACCAAAGACGGTTTCCATGACTTTACGGATACGGCCTTTTCGATGACGAAGCTGCGGGGCCTTCTCTTTGCTGACTTTCCCGCAGCCTTCACACAGTTCGGTGGACTGGATCTCTGAGGAATCCAAAAGGGCGTCGATTCGTTTGGGAAAGAAGGACTTGGCAGCCAGGATGGAGATCACACGGTTAAAGAGCCGCTCCAGGGCGTGTGCGGAGATGGCCTGAATGTAGGCGGCGATGGAATCAGGACAAAGAGGACCTCGGATGTTCTGCTCTGAGTTTTGATTGGGAGGAGGAGCGCAAGACTTCTTCTTTCCCCTCTGAGAGGTGCCGTCGCGTATCTGTGTGCCGTTGAAGCCCACAATCCTCATCAGGGGTTGGGATCGGAGGAGCACGGGGTGGATATGCCAAAAGAAGGCAAGTCCTGCTACGATCCGCATCACATAAATAAGGATGACGGCAGGAAAGGTGATGTTGCTTGAGCGCTGGGTATGCTGGGGATCAAGGCCGAGGAATAGATCCATGATGCCGAACTGATCGAGAAAGTAGAAGAACTCATCGAAGAGTCCTGCTTCGCCAAGGCCATAGACCTCGGAGATGTCTTTGCCCTCAGCGAGGTCTTTGGCAATGCCGGCCTGGTCCCTGTGGGCGATGCACCAGGTGAGACGTTCGGCAATTCGTTGAGAGGCCCGTTTGATCAAATCCATGGTGCGGGAGTGTAGCAGGTGGCGCGGGGGTTGTCAAGCGAGCAAGCGACATAACATACTGATATTGCTATTAAAAATGGCGGTCAAATCCTAACGGGACGGGCATTTTATCGGTGATCAAGGGAGGGGTGTATCATGCTTCCACTGCGCCGTACTGTGGCCACCTCAGCCCCCCTGGTGGGTGCATACAGCGGCTTCCCGAATGACAAAAGGAAAATCTAAAAACCAGCCCCCGGGAAACTTTTTTTTATTTTTTTTCGTTTTCAAAGAGATCTCGGTCAGCATCTCGGGGTTGTTATCTCGAATATCCAG
>DYRD01000010.1 GCA_020718905.1 Syntrophus aciditrophicus
TTATAGAACAATCCTCCCACTTATGCACCTGTCCAGTTTTGCCATACCCGCTCTAATAATCCTCCCGCAGCTTTCGCGCTCCTCCCGGCGGAATCAACTACGGGCAGCCAATGTCAAGAAGCCGGTTGTCTGTGGGGCCGAGCGGCACCATCGCAATTTCTCAGGGGGCGTTGCGGATTATTTTCAATTCCGACGGAGTCAGGTAAAATTCACTGTAGCCGCATTCCGGGCAGGCATAAACATCGAAACCAGTGGATTTATTCTCCATTTGTACGCGTTTCCCGTATTCCCAGGTAGCCAGGCGGATGGCATGAAAGGTATCCTTGCTTTTTTCATTTAAAACAACCATTTCCAAATCAGGATGATTAAGGCAGCATGTTTTTTCATTATTTCTGGGCATAGTTCCATTCCTCACAAAAGGGTGTCGTTGCCAGTCTACTATCACAAAACGAGGTCAAGGCAAGAATATTTGTAGAATTCCCCTCAAATTCCTGATAAAATAGTTATCTTAGGGGTGTGTTACCCATCAGAACAGGGAATAATAAGAGACGCAGATTAAACGTTATGCAACGGGCTCAGGTCCGAGCAGGGTTCACTTAGATAGCTTAATGGGAGGAGTAGCCATGATCGACAGTCTGAAGAACCAGTGCCTGGCACATTACAATCAGGTGATGAGTTGGTATGAGACGCTGACATATGTAGAGCAATTCTTTACTCTCTTGGGTGTGTTCGGGGTGATTGCCGTTATGGTGGCCCTGTATATAGTGAAGAAGACAGCCAGTTAATCAGACTAATCCCAGGAGGTCATTTTTATGTCAAATCCGGTCATCATCTGCGCCGCCCTTACGGGTGCGGCGACCTTTAAACAAAATAACCCTTCCGTTCCATATACCATCGAAGAATTCGCGGTGGAAGCTGAAAAATGCTTCCGGGCCGGGGCAGCAATGGTTCATGTCCACGCCCGGACCGACGACGGCGACTCCACTCATGAGATCGACCGGGTCCAGGCCGTTTATGATGCCATCAAAAAACGTTGTCCCGACCTTATCATCTGCCTGTCTTCAGCGGTGGGAGCCTTCAAGACCGCCGAACAGCGCCTGGCCCAGATCGTCGCCGTCAAACCGGAGCTGGCCTCCCTGAATACGAATACGATGAACTTCAGTATCATCGACCGTAATTCCGGGCAGATATTTTTTGATTATGTCTTCGAGAACACCTTCACCATGCTTCAGGACTTCGGCCAGGCCATGGAGAAAAACCTGATCAAACCGGAACTCGAATGCTATGGGGCGGTCTGGACAATACCCTCCTTATCGGCCGGCAGGGTTTTTTTTCCGAACCCATGAATTTCAATTTCGTGGGGGGTCGCGGGAGGGCAGAAATTCCGACCCGACCCGACGTCATGATGGCCATGAAGAACGCCCTGCCCCCCAACGCCAACTTCACGACCTGCGCCGTCGGCCCGGAGCAGTTCCCCGCCAATGTCCTGTCTTTTGGGGGGTCATATGCGGGTGGGAATGGAGGATAATACCCGCATGCCAAATGGAGACCTGGCCAAGGGGAGCCATGAGCAGGTTGAGTGGTCCGTTCTGGTAGCCGCCTCCCTGAACCGCTTACCGGCGACTCCCCGGGAAGCCCGGACCATCCTCGGAATCAGGAAGGGCTGAACCGCTTCACGGCGATCCGATTCCGACCTCCCGCTTTAGCCTCGTAGAGGGCCTGGTCGGCAGCGGCAACCAACATCGCCGCCATCGTGCCCCTCATCGGAACCAGCGTGGCGACCCCCAGACTGATAGTTACCCGGGAGGAGGCGGATGAATGATCGTGAGGAATGGCGAGGTCTATAACACCGGCTTTCATGGCCGCCGCGATCGCCTTGGCGCCGTCACATTCAGTCAGGGGAAGAATCGCGGCAAATTCTTCGCCGCCGTACCTGGCCAATACATCGGTGGGTCTTTTCAGAATATCGCTCATGGCCAGGGCTACCTTTCTCAAACAGTCGTCCCCCACCACATGTCCGTAATGATCGTTGAAGGTCTTGAAATGGTCAATATCTATCATGACTAGGGAAAAGGCCGCTTGCTGCGCATCGCCCTTTTCCATTCATTTGCGAGGACTTCATCGAAACATCGGCGATTGGGAATGCCCGTAAGCCCATCCAGCAGGCTCAATCGTTGCAGGACCTGATTCGCCACGGCGAGTTTCCGGGACATGACCGTCAATTCCCTTTCCCGGCGTTTTTCCATTTCATCCTTGAGGCGCAACGATTATCGTACCCTCGCAATGAGCTCCAGCCTATCAACCGGTTTGGTAATATAATCGGTGGCTCCCGCAGCGAAGGCCAACTGCAGGATTCCCTTGTCCGCCAGGGCCGTGATCATGATGATGGGGACATCCTCGAAACGATCATGCTCCTTGATGCGGTGACATGCCGCAATTCCGTCGATCTCCGGCATAACGATATCCATGATAATAAGATCGATGCCGGCACCCGCCTTGTCATCCCGGTCCAGGCCGAGAATTGAAAAGGCCTCCACCGCCGACGACGCCTCTACAACCTTGGCATATCCGGCCTTTCGCAACTGACGGGTAACTAACAGGCGAATCTCTTCCGCATCATCGACCAGCAGAATATCACGGTTTCTATCTTTTTCTGTCTGGTCACTCACAGCGCAAGGCCTCGATCGGATTGAGTAAAGACGCCTTGTAGGCCGGGTAGAATCCGAAGAAGATCCCGACCATACCGGAAAAACCGAAGGCCAAGATAACGGAAAGGGGGGAAACAATCGTCGTCCAGCCGGCAAGCCGGGAAAGGATCTCCGAAGTGACAACACCGAGAATGATCCCGATTACGCCACCGCTCAGGGACAGGGTCAGGGCCTCAACGAGGAACTGCATCCGGATGGCCCAGGTCTTTGCCCCCACCGCCATGCGGATGCCGATTTCCCTGGTCCTTTCCGTAACGGACACGAGCATAATGTTCATGATTCCGATGCCTCCGACGAGGAGCGATACGGAGGCTATGGCCCCCAAAAGGAGGGTCATGACGCGCGTGGACTGTTCGGCAACCTGGAGCATCTGGGTCAGGTTGCGGATGGAAAAATCTATTTCCCCTTTAGGACTGATCCGGTGCCGCTGTTTGAGCAGGTCGTTGACCTGTCGTTCCGCCCGGTCCATCTCTTCGGCGCTTCTTGCCTTGATGAGAATCGTCCGCACCATCCCGGCAAAGGTCGTGCCAATGATCTTTTTTTGTGCCGTAGTCACGGGGATATAAGCCAGATCGTCCTGGTCCTGGCCGACGACGGATTGTCCCTTTTTTTCAAGGACCCCGATGACGGTGAAGGGGACCTTCTTGATCCGGATGATCTGCCCCACGGGATCCAGGGAACCAAAGAGATTGTCCACCACCGTCTGGCCTAACAGGACCACCTTGGCGGCGGCGCGGATATCCTGGTCCGTAAGGGGCCTTCCAGAGACAAGGGCGGCGTCCCGGACCTCGAGAATGCCCGGTGTGGTTCCCTGCACCGCCGTAGCCCAGTTCTGGTTTCCGTACACAACCTGCGCGACACCGTTGAGCATGGGCGCAACCGCCACCACAGCGGAGCATTCCCGTTCGATCGCATAGGCGTCCTCCAGGGTCAGGGTCATCTGGGTGCCGCTGCCCATGCGCAGGCCCCCGGAGGTGACGCTGCCCGACATGACAATGAGGAGATTGCTCCCCATCGATGCTACCTGCTCGGAAATTTTCTCGCTCGCCCCTTGCCCCACCGCGAGCATGGCAATAACCGATCCGACCCCGATGATAATCCCCAACATGGTCAGGGCGGATCGCATCTTGTTGACCCAGAGGGCCCGAAAGGCGATTTTTGTCGTGGACCAGATACTGACGACCATGCCCTACGCTCCCTGCTTAACGTCGCTCACCACGACACCGTCAACAAAGCGGATCACCCGTCGACTGAAGGCGGCGATATCCAGCTCATGGGTTACGAGGACGATCGTGATCTGGGATTCCTCGTTGAGCCGGACGACAAGATCCATGATTTCCATGCTTGTTTTCGTATCCAGATTGCCCGTCGGTTCATCAGCAAAAAGGAGGGGGGCTTCGTTGACCATGGCCCGGGCAATGGCCACCCTTTGCTGCTGTCCCCCGGAGAGTTGATTGGGCAGGTGATGTTCCCGTCCTTCCAGCCCCAGCTTCACCAAGGCCTCCCGGGCCCGTTCCCGGCGTTCTCCGGCCGGGGTCCCGCTGTAGAGCATGGGCAGTTCGACATTCTCCTGGGCCGAGGACCGGGAAAGGAGATTGAACCCCTGAAAGACGAACCCCATCCTTCGGTTCCTTATCTCCGCCAGTTCATCCTTGGAAAAATGACTGACATCCACCCCGTCCAGGAGATACCGACCGGCGGTAACCAGGTCAAGGCAGCCGAGAATGTTCATGAAGGTCGACTTGCCGGAACCGGAAGGCCCCATGATGGACACGAAGTCCCCCCGGCCAATGTTCAGCGTGACTCCATTCAAGGCTGGAACGGTCATCTCACCCACCTGATAAACCTTGGTTACGTCGAACGTTCTGATCATCCTCGTCTTTCCTTTGTCGCAAGGGTTATAACCGGATTTGCAGGTAATTGTCCCTTCCTCAAGTCCGACCTGTCATCTCATGAAATGCGGCGGCGCGCCGGGATTGTCCTTCTTCCTACCCGGATCTATCGCCTCGATAATCACCTCCTGCCCCGAACGGAGGGTCCCGCCTGCGACCTCGGTATAACTGCCGTCGCTGATCCCTGCTTGGACAGGAACCTTCACAGGCTTCCCCTGCTCAAGAATCCAAACCTGTTGCCTTTTGCCGCCGGAAGTGTCTTTCTTGCCGGCCGTTTCCGGCATCCGGAATCGTAGGGCGGCGCTCGGAATTCTCAGCACCCCCTGTTTGCTGGCGATGATAATCGATACGTTCGCCGTCATTCCCGGCCTCAGTTGCATCTCCGGATTGTGAACGCGGACGATAACCTCATAGGTCACTACATTCTGGACCGTCGTCGGAGAATTTCTCACCTCCGACACCGTACCCTGAAATACAAGCTCCGGGAAGGCGTCGACGGTAAATTCCACGGGCTGCCCTACCTGCGCCCGGCCGATATCCGCCTCGTCAACGCTTGTTTCAACCTGCATCTTCGTTAGATCCTGAGCGATGTTAAAGAGCGTCGGGGTCTGAAAGCTTGCCGCAACGGTCTGGCCGATATCGACATTCCGGGAAATGACCATTCCGTCCACGGGAGAACGAATGGTCGTATAGGCCAGATCCGTCTCGGCCAATCTCAGCGACGCCCTGGCCTGGTCCACTTGAGCTTTGGAAGCGCTCACCTGGGCATCAGACGTTTCCACATTCGTTCTTGCCGTGTCGAGATCGCTCCGGGCAATAAGATTCCGGGCAAAGAGGATTTCATTTCTATCCCGTGTTCTTTTGGCGTCCTGGAGGGTGGCCTCCGCCTTTTGCAGGTTGGCCTGGGACAGGTAAAGATTGGCCTTCGCCTGCTCAACCTTGGCGGCAAACGTGGCCGGGTCGATCTGGGCAAGAATCTGGCCCTTCTTTACGGGAGAGTTGAAGTCGACATATAGCGCCTTGATCATCCCCGATGTCTGGGCGCCGACAATCACCGTGGTGACGGCGTTGACTTTCCCCGTAGCCGTCACCGTCGCGCGGATATTTCCTGTAGAAACCTTGTCCGTCCGATATTTGACCCCTTTGTTGCCGCCCCTCATGAGCACAAAGGTGACGGAGACAATGGTGAACAGAAGCAAAATTCCGGCTATGATAAATTTTTTCTTCATGGAGCCCCTATTGCCTTTTCAATGCTGGCCCGGGCGATTTTGTGATCATAAATAGCCGCCGCCTGCGCAGTCTGGGCATTGCTGTATGCCACCAGGGCGTCGGTAATCTCAATGGGACTGCCCACCCCGGAGGCGTAGCGACCATTTGCCAGTTCCATATTTTCCGCGGCCTGCCGGACCGCCAGCTCGGTAGTCGTTATCCGGTCTGTGGCTTCCCGGAGATTGGAATAGGCCTGCTGCAATTCGAGATAAATATCCTGGCGGAGCGTCTTTTCATTGGCCTTGATAACCTCGAGACTCGCCCGGGCTTCATCAACCTGATATTTTGTGGACAGCCCGCTGAAGATGGGGATGTTCAGCGTGGCGCCGAGATTCCAGCCCTCATCCCAAGGAAAGGACTGCCCACCCCACCCGTAACCGGCCGTGCCGGTTACATTGGGATAGTAATTCTTTTTGGCCAACTCTATCGTCTTTTCCTGTGATTGCCGTTTCGTAGCCAGGGACTTCCGTTCCGGTCGGTCCTGATAGGCCTTCTGCAGGGCCTCCTCAAAAGTCATTCCATAGGGCTGGGGGGCAAAATCCCCACGGCTGGTGTCGAATTCGGGGGCGTCGGGATATCCCATGGCATTGTTCAAGGTCGAGCGGGCGATCCGCAGGGCATTTTCCGCCTTTATGAGATCGAGGCGGGCATTACTAAGATCAACCTCGGCCTTGGTCACATCGAATTTTGGTTTCACTCCGACCTCAAAAAAACCTTTTGCCTGGTCCAGACGCTTATTAAACTGCTGCACCTTCTCCAGGGCTACTTCCATATTTTTCTGAGATTTGAGGAGATTAAAATAGGCCTGCTTGACGTTGAAGACAATCTGCTTCTGGACGGCATCCAGATCCAGGCGCGACGAACCCGTGTTTAGTTTCTGCACCTCCACCTGAGCCGCCGTCTTGCCGAAGTCGTAGATATTCTGGTTCAAGGTAATGGTCGAGCCATATTGATTGTATACATTACCCTGCTGCTGGGATATCGTACCAGCAGGAGTCGTATAGGGATCCGTCCGGGTATAACTTGAAGATATCCCCACTTGGGGTAAATAACCGGCGCGGGCCTGACCGATACGACTTTCATTGACACTGACCGTACTGGCGGCGGAAAGAGCGGCAGGGTGCCTAGCCAGGGCAATCCGGATGCATCTTTGCAAATCCAGGGCCTCGCCCTTCTTTACCACCTCTCCCTGCCCCTGTGCCGGCAGGTGAAAAGAAAGGGATAACAAGAGGACCAGGAGGGAGATAAATTTTTCCCTCATCGGTTTTCCTTCCCTGTGGTCGGCAAAATAAGCGCCTTTAACTTAAATTCATCAGCTCTCAGCATGCAAAGCGGGCCCCCAATACTTACCGTCCCCGATTATTGCCGATTCCTTCGCACCTGTTCGTCAGCAATGGTCGTACCATAATTCAAATGTAATCTGTATGCAATTGTTTTAACTTATCATTCACCCAAACAGACCCGGCCCGGCCGTGGGTTTGCCGATATGGAACAGGAGAAAAGCGGCTAATAAGTATCCAGGACAGGTATCCATTTGCATAAAAAGCATCCATCCCTTACCGGCGCTTCAGGATTCAACAGAGGCAGGCAAGAGATCAAACAATCTGCAACAGTTTGACTTGACGGATTTGGACGAGCCCCTGGAGCCGCCATTTAGGATCGGGGCGATGAAGCTCGTACGCAGTCACTCGATTTTCCATACGGTCCGGGCGGAAGTGTCTTTAAGACTAACCTTTTTCTCCGCAAGGGCCTGCCGGATCTCATCGGCCCGCTTCCAATCCTTCTGGGCCCTGGCCAGACGGCGCGCTTCTACGAGCCCTTCGATCTCCTCGACATTCAGACCTCTTTTTCGTACTTCCCGGTTCCTGTCGGCATCGAAATAACGATCCGGATCATCGAGAAACAGCCCCAGAACAGCGCCGATGCGCAGAAGGATTTCCCGGGATCGGCCAAGGACGTAGACCGCCTCGGGAGACGGCTCTTTTGGCCCTTCCGCCAAGTAGCTGTTGAGAATGCGGACGGCGTCATACAGCTGTCCAATCGCCCGGGCCGTGTTAAAATCGTCGTCCATGGCTTCGGTGAAGCGTTCGGGAAGGGTCATCATCTTTTCGAGAACCTGACGATGCCCTTCCGTCAGGGAGCCTTGCCTTGCATCGCTAGTCCCCCCTTGCCCGGCCAGAACGTCCTTCAGGGCCTTGAGGGTCGCATAGAAACGATCCATTCCCATCCTCGCGTCCCGCAGCGATCCTTCTGAAAAGTCCACGGGACTGCGATAGTGGCTTTGGAGAACAAAAAGCCTCAGCACCTCGGGATGGTAATCCAGAAGCATGTCCCGGATGGCAGCGAAATTACCCAGGGACTTGGACATCTTTTCGCTGTTCACCCGGACAAAACCGTTATGCAGCCAGTAGCGGGCCAGCGGTTTGCCCGTAGCCCCTTCAGACTGGGCAATCTCGTTTTCATGATGAGGAAAGATGAGATCTTCCCCCCCGCCATGGATATCAAAAGTCGCGCCCAAATAACGCTGACTCATAACGGAACACTCGATATGCCATCCCGGACGCCCCTTTCCCCAAGGGCTGTCCCACCAGGGTTCCCCCTCCTTACTGGTCTTCCAGAGAGCGAAATCCATGGGATTGCGTTTCTTTTCATTAACATCGATGCGGGCTCCGGCTAACATGTCTTCCAGGTTTCTCCCCGACAGCTTCCCGTAGCCTTTGAATTTCTCGACGGCATAATACACGTCGCCATCAACATCGTAGGCGAGCCCTTTTTCGAAAAGGGTGGTAATTAGCCGGATCATCCCTTCAATATTATCCGTCGCCCGGGGGGCAATGGTGGGCCTGGCTACACTTAGGGCATCCATGTCCCGGTTGTGAGCCTCGATATATTTTTCGGCAATACCCTTGATGTCACACCCCTCCCTATGGGCACGGTAGATAATCTTATCGTCGACATCCGTGAAATTCTTGATGAAGGTAACATCAAAACCGAGGTATTGCAGATATTTGTTGATGACGTCGAAGACAATTGCCGAACGGGCGTGGCCGATATGACAGAGATCATAAACCGTTATCCCGCAGGCGTAAATGCCGATCTTTCCGGGTTCGATAGACTGAAAAGCCTCTTTTTGCCTCGTAAGCGTATTGTAAACTCGCAGCGACATACACGTGCCCCTTGGAAAATAATTAAACCATTAAAAATGATGGATCGTAAAAAGTCTAAAAAATAACCATTATCGACGGCTTCGTAAAAAAATCCGCAGGCAAGGCGCGCAAATCCCGAGGAATGAGGCGTACTTGTCGTACGCCGCAGTGACGAAGGATGCAGCGCAACGCCGCATCCGGACTTTTTACGAAGCCGTCAAGGATAAAGAGAAATCATCTCCAAACCGAGATTCTCCCTCATTCCCCATAGGAGATTCATGTTCTGTATCGCTTGACCGGCGGCCCCTTTGACGAGATTATCGATGGCGGAGATCACGATGACCCTGCCCATCCGATCATCGACGGCGATACCGATATCACAGTAGTTAGTGCCCCGGACCGAAGAAACATTGGGATAAGCGCCCTGTTTGTATATCCTGACGAATGACTCGTTTTTATAGAAGACCTTATAGAGTTCCTGGACATCTTTAAGGGCGGCATTTTCAGACAAGGAGGCGTAAATGGTGCTGAGTATCCCCCGGGAGATCGGCAGCAGATGGGGAGTAAAGGAGATCCGCAGGTCCCGGCCGGCAAGGACGCCCAATTCCTGTTCAATCTCCGGCGTATGGCGGTGCTGAGCAACCTTGTAGGCCTTGAAGGCTTCGGCAACTTCACAGAAGAGAGAGGCAACCTGCGGGTCCCGGCCGGCACCGCTGACCCCGGACTTGGAGCCGGCGATAATCGAGGCGGGGTCAATCCAGCCTTCTTTAAGGAGCGGCGCCAGGCCGAGAATGATGCTGGTGGGATAGCAGCCGGGATTGGCCACGATGCGCGCTGCCCGGATCTGTTCCCGGTACAGCTCAGGCATGCCGTAAACGGCCTCCCTGAGTAGCTCGGGCGCCGTGTGACGGCCATACCATGTTGCATAGCTGGCGGACCACCGACACCCCCCCGCGGCGGGGCGCTACGGAGACGGAAATCGGCGCTTAAATCGACGATCTTCTTGCCGGCCTGAAGGAAGAGGGGGGCGACGTTCATGGATACCGCATGGGGCAGGGCCAGGAAGACATGGTCACATTTTGCGGCCACCTCCTCAGTGGAAGCGTCCATGAACATCAAGTCCGTCAATCCGGTAAAAGCTGGATAAACATCCGCTACTGACTGACCTGCATAGCGACGCGAAGTGACGGCAACCACCTCCACACCGGGATGACGCAACAGCAACAGTTCCTGTCCCGTATAGCCGCTTGCTCCATATACTCCGATCCTGACCATCCCGCGCCTCCATAAAAAAAGGGAGGCCTGAGCCTCCCTCGGTCATTATCGTTTAGAAAACTGGAACCGCTTCCTTGCCCCGGGCTGACCGTATTTCTTTCTTTCCTTGATCCGTGCATCCCTGGTTAGAAATCCGGCCCGTTTAAGGGCAGGCCGCAGGTCCAGGTCGTACTCGACCAGGGCTTTCGATATGCCATGCTTAATGGCACCCGCCTGACCGGCGATGCCGCCGCCCTTGACGTTGACGAACAAATCGAACTGATCTTTCCTTCCCACCAATTCCAGGGGTTGCTGGATGATCATTTTCAGACTGTCCCGGGTAAAATAGTCGTCAAAATTTCTTTTGTTGATGACCAGAACGCCTGACCCCGGTTTCATGTAAACCCTCGCTACGGCAGTTTTTCTTTTGCCTGTTGCATAAAAACGCTTTTCTGTGGCACTCATTTCTCTTCCTACTCCTTCAGCTCTGTCTTACAATTCAAGCGCTCGCGGACACTGAGCATCATGGGGATGTTCCGGCCCCTTGTAAATTTTCAGTTTTTTGAGCATCGCCCGGCCCAGGGTGTTCTTCGGAAGCATCCCCCGTACGGCTATTTTCAGAACATCTTCCGGCTTTTCCTGAAGAAGCTTGCCGGCAGTAGTTTCCGTCAGTCCGCCCGGGTAGCCCGAGTGCCGGTAATAGATCTTGTGGGCGAGTTTGGTCCCCGTTAGCTGAATCTTTTCGGCATTGACCACAATGACGAAATCCCCCGTGTCGAGGTGGGGAGTGTAAATCGGCTTATGTTTCCCCCGGAGACGGATGGCAATCTCGCTCGCCAGTCTTCCCAAAATCTTTCCTTGAGCGTCGACAACGCACCAGTCTTTAACAATCTCTTCCCTTTTAACATTGAAGGTCTTCATGTCCAACTCACCAGATTCTGAAAATTATACGGGAATGCTACGCAATTTCCCCCCGTTTGTCAAGGAAAATCGTACGCGATTTTTCATAAACCGTAAATGGCAAATTTGAATTCATAGGTTCTATCATCGGTCCGATCCACGCCGTTCGTATCCAAAACGTTCCGTTCCCTGTAATTGAAAATAACGTACCAGCATTGCCGCTTGTAAATGAAACCATAAGCGCGCTCGATAGTTCTCCCGTTAAGCAGGTCCCGTTTGAAGCCGGCCGTAACATCCAGGCCCTTTCTTACGGGAGCTCCTAACAGCAGATTGACCTCTTCGAGAGAATTCTGGGTGTACCGATAAATAACGGTGGCGGAATCACCCCGCCAATCGCTCACCCCCAGGTCATAGTTGGCCTGGGACCAGTTCGTGATATAAGGGTTGTATTGATTCCGCGCGGAAAAGGATAAATTGGGAATCGGTTTAAAGTCGAACTCCAAGGTAACATTACTGAAGGGCCGCCGCTCCGCACCGGCAGGGATCGTGCCTGCCGCAGCCGCCTTGAGGTCATAAGTCTGGGCCAGATGGAAGCGCATAACATCGAGATACGTCGCATTGCCGCTCTTGTCGGGAACCTTGGCAGTCAATGAGTTGGTCAGGGCATAGGTAACGGAATTCTGCTCGCCAACCGCACCGACATAATTTGGCAGTCCATCCTGCACGGCATTGGGAACGTACGTATATGTAACCGCAGGGAGGATGCCATGGCGGATACTGGTCAGGGTCTTGCCGCCGATGTTGAAGATCCGGTGAATTTCCGAGGTCAGCGTGGTGCCGGCCCTGTATATCTCCCGGTCCCCCCTCTTCGCCAGGCCGTCTTCAGCCATATCATCCCGCCACCAGAAGGTCCCCTGGACGCCCCCAAAAGGGGTCAACTGAAAATAATCGCCCATGTTATAAGGCACCGAAAGGGTGGGATTGATGTCCAGGTATTGATCCTTCTGGCCCACGCCCCGGTAGAAATAATCATACATCGAGGTAATTTCATAATTGACGGGGGAGCCGAAGAGGGGTGCCTTGGCCCCGGTGAGGGTCACCTCCGGATATTTCTGGAGAACTCCGTCGCTGGAGGCAGCTGTTAAATCCGCCGTATCTTGCACGAGGGCGGTTAGATTGAAGAGCTGCCAGTTCTTGACGAGGCGGAGGGTAGAAACAAGGGAAGGCAACGATTCGTCACCGACGAAGGCCACCCTTTTAAAAGGCTTAACCTGATCAAGGGAGTAATTATCGAGAAAGTAATTATAGGAGGAGAAATCCTTAAAATACCAGTTATCCGATACCTTGGCGACATCGGACCGGAAATAAAAGGTCGGATCAAAGCGCGTCTCCTGGTTCCAGTAGAAGGACCATCGCTGCTGGTTAGATTGCCAGTTCCGGCTTAAATTGCCCGAGGTTTCCGTAATCTTCTTGCTGTCATTGAGAAAATCGCCGTAGAGGACGCCCATTGTTGAGTCGGTGGCATAGCGAAACTCCGTCCCTTCCTGAAACCCTCGCTCGCTCATGTAACGCTGGTAAAAGGTGGCATCCGTATCCTTGGAAATGGCCCAATAAAAAGGTACTCCCATATCCCAGCCGAGCTTTTCCGAAGAAAAGCTCACGCGGTGGGGAAAGAGAAAGCCGGACTGGCGTTCTGTCTTGGCGGGAAAAAGTAAAAAAGGGGTGTAGAGCACCGGCGCTTTCCCCGCATAAAATTTGCCGTGGGTGATTGTTCCATAACCATCGACGGTGACGTTCATGGTCTTGCCCGTCAGGCGCCAGTCAGGCGCCTCCCCGTCGCAGGTTGTGGCCTGGCCATTTACTATATGATAGGTGGCTTCTTCCCTTTTCTCGATGCGATCGCCTTTAATGTAAAAATGGGTCTCCCCAATAAAAACCTGTCCTTCCTCAAGAATGCCCGTTTGCGAGGGCATATGCATCTTTAGCCGTGACCCCTCCATGACGTCTTGCTGGCTTTTCAGGACCACATTGCCTTGGGCAAACGCCTCGTCCGTCTTACTGTTGAGCGCGGCGGAATCAGAGGTAAGAACGCTGCCGGTGTAACGGATGATAACGGCTCCTTCGGCATGATAGGTATCCGTATCTTGTTCATAGCTCAGCGAATCTGATTCGATATGTATCGGTTGCGGCCGTCCGGCGCCAACGGCCACCGGGTCCTCCGGGAGCGGCTCCGGGGGCAGGACGGACAGGACAATTTCTTTGCTGTCTTTTTCTCCCCCTCGTGGAGAAAATGTCTCAAAAACCGGAAAATAACCTTCCTTATGGATAGACATTGAAAGCGGCTTTTCGACGGGGAGATCCATCAGGAGAAATGATCCATCGGGACCGGTTACAATCAGCGTGTAGGGCTCATCCTTAAGTTCCACGTAAGCCCCGGCAAGAGGCTTCCCCTGCTGATCCCGCACGAACCCTTGACAGGAGGTGATTTCAGCTCCGGAAACGATCGCCGCGGGCAAAGAAAGTATGAGCACCATGGCGAAGCAAGCAACGATTTCCCAAAGCTTGATAGGTCTTCCCCCTAAGAGAGCCCATTTTGTCTGTGTAGGCGGCGTAATCATTTCCCTCCCGCCGCAATCATCGGTCTCAGGGAAGGGAAAGTTCTTTTTATTTCACCGACGAGATACAGAGAACCGGTGACGCAGATCAGATCATCCTCGCGAGCAAGGGAGAAAGCGTATTTGAGGGCATCGACAGGAGACAGAATAATTTCTACCCGTTGGAGAACGGCCCGGGCAATTGGTAAAAGCTCTGCCAGAGGGATGGAACGTTCGCTTGGCGGCTCGGTCAGAATCATCAGGGGTTGGGCAACCGACAGCCTTCTGATCATAGCGGCATAATGTTTGTCCCGGAGGACCCCGAATAAGACGATAAGACGGCGAAAAGAAAATTCATTGCCGAGGGCACGGCACAGAGAGCCGATCCCCGCAGGGTTGTGGGCACCGTCCAGGAGCAGGATCGGGGCTTGCTGCAGAACTTCCAGGCGTCCCTCCCATTGCACCTTGCGGAGCCCTTCCCGAACGGCATCCTCGCCGACCTTGAAGCCTTTAACAGCCATTGCCTCCACCGAGGCTACGGCTAAAGCGGCATTTGTCTGCTGATGGGCTCCGACAAGACCGCAATGGAGGCGGGCATAGGAACGGGCCGGACTCCGGTAAGAAAAGGTGCCGTCCCGATGCCGGAAGACCCTTATTTCCCCGCCAATCCTCAGGAGGGCCGCCTCCCTTTCCCGGCAAGCGTCCACTATTACTTGCCGGGCCGACATTTGCCGAACCCCGGTGATGCAAGTGCCTCGCTCCGGGATGATTGCCGACTTTTCTCCGGCAATATCCTGTAAACGCTTCCCTAAATACTCTTGATGGTCCAGGGCTATATGAGAGATGACCCCTACGGAAGGTTCAAGAGCATGCGTCGCATCGAGTCTACCGCCCATACCGACTTCCACCACCGCAATGTCTATTTTTTTTTGCCGAAAATAGTGGAAGGCAAGCACCGTCATGAGCTCAAAATATGTCAGCGCCTCGGGCAGATGCGCATCAACATCTTTCATGGATTCCCAGAAGTCCCGTTCCGGAATCATCATTGTGCCGACACGGATGCGCTCTCTTGCCTCGATAAGATGCGGAGAGGTATAAAGGCCGACGGAAAAGCCTCCCGCGCTGAGAATGGAAGCCGTCATCGCCGCAACGGAGCCTTTACCATTGGTGCCGGCAATGAGGATGGCGGGATAGGTTCTTTCCGGATTTCCCAAGGCGCTCAGACTTTTCCTGACCGCGTCAAGGTCCATGCGGATGCCCATTTTCTCAAGCCCGTTCAGGTATGTGTAGGGGTTCCATTGTGTCATCATAACAAATGCAGGAAAAGCCATGGATTCGCAAAAAAATATTAAAATCCATGGCTTATACGAATTAACCAGGTGAGTCTTTCAGGTCAATCAGGAATCACCCTAAAAACCTCGTCGCCGGGACGGACCCGATCTGACACCTTAATACCGATATAATCCCCCGGCATTGCTTTTGCCACCTTTTCGTTGTTGACCTCCATTGAATCTATGGAATTAGTAACATCCGTCGTATGGCCGGTGATTTTGATAGTGTCTCCGACCTTGAGTTCGCCGCTGACAATCTTGACCGCTGCCACAGAGGGTTTCGCAAAAAATTTTACCACCTCGCCTATCTTTTCTTCCGCCATAATCAGACCTCCTTTCATCAAATGACTGTCACCTGAAGTAATGCGGCACTTCTATACTTTTTTATCGAAAAAGACAAGGACAAATAGAAAAGGCAAGTCGGAGACTTGCCTTTTTTCATGGTAAAAAAGATTTTCTTGGGAGTACTCCCTGGCAGCCCTTTTTTTGGCCAACCCTTATTTTGATGCCGCCTTTTTCTTAGTTTTTCCCTTTTCCGCGTCTCTGACAAATTCTACAATGGACTCAGGGGCATTGTCCCCATTGCGGAACCCGAGTTTCACAACCCTCGTATAACCTCCGGCCCGGTCACGATATCTTGCCGACAATTCGTCAAAGAGCTTTTTAACCATTGAGGTGGTGCGCACATAGGCCAAGGCCTGTCTGCGGGCATGGAGATCGCCCCTTTTCCCCAGGGTAACCATCTTTTCTGCTACCCGTTTGAGTTCTTTTGCCTTACTGTCCGTGGTCCTGATTGACTCATGCTCTATAAAGGACGTAACCATGTTTCTCAACATAGCCGTTCTATGGCTTGATGTCCTTCCCAGTTTGCAACCGGCATTACCGTGACGCATAGTTCTTTGCCCTCTCTATCTGATGTCCATTGTTGTCTTTGTGGACTTGTCGTCTCTGTTCTTAGCTGTCTTCCCGCAGCGTCCAGGGTGGAAAT
Organism: Syntrophus aciditrophicus; assembly: GCA_020718905.1. GTDB lineage: Bacteria > Desulfobacterota > Syntrophia > Syntrophales > UBA8958 > UBA8958. Next base: position 16,083 of record DYRD01000010.1, read on the forward strand.
TCCAGCTTCATACCGAAACCCAATCCCTGCTCGGCAAGAATCTCTTTTATTTCATTGAGTGATTTTCTTCCGAAGTTCTTTGTTTTGAGCATTTCCGCTTCCGATTTCTGGACCAGCTCTCCAATCAGATTGATTCCCGCATTCTTGAGACAATTGGCAGATCGTACGGACAATTCCAAATCATCGACATGCCGTAGGAGCTGTTCGTTGAGATTATCCTTCTCCTCGATCTCCGGCTGCTCCAATTCCTCGTCGACTTCGCTAAAGTTGATGAAGATATCCAGTTGCTCCTTTAATATTTTCGAGGCATAGGCCACGGCATCCTCGGGAAGGACACTGCCGTCAGTCCATATTTCGAGGACAAGCCGGTCATAATCGGCAATTTGCCCTACCCGCGCATGGGTTACGGTATAGTTGACCTTCTTGATGGGCGAGTAGATCGCATCAATGTTAATGGTCCCCTCGGGCTGGTCAAAATCCTTCTCCTTTTTCGCCTGGACATAACCACGCCCCATTTTGACAACCATCTCCGCTTTCAAGGAAGCGTTCCCGGAAAGGGTGGCAAGATAGTGGTCGGGATTGAGGACCTCCACCGTACTATCATGAATGATGTCTCCGGCCGTGACTACCCCTTCCTTAGACGTGTCGAGGCGAATGACCCGCGGCCCATCCTGGTGGAGCATCACCCGTACACCCTTGAGATTCAGAATGATGTCCGTTACATCTTCCTTGACCCCGGGGACGGTGGAAAATTCATGCAAAACCCCTTCGATGCGCACGGAAACAATGGAGGCTCCTTGAATCGAAGACAAGAGGGTCCTCCGCAAGGCATTCCCCAAAGTAATGCCCATACCCCTTTCCAAGGGTTGGCAGCTAAATTCCCCATAGTACTGCGTGTGGGTACTCTCGTCGATCTCTATCCTTTTTGGTCGTATTAAGCCACGCCAGTTTCGCTGCATTGTCTTCATCCTTACAGTTCCGGTTTATTTTTAATCCGTTACCGGAGTATTAAACATTATTTTGAGTAAAGCTCCACGACCAGCTGTTCCTGAACCGGCATAGTCAATTCCTCGCGAGTGGGTAACATCTTGACGGCGCCCTTATAATTATCCTTATCAAGGGTCAACCACTGAGGTATTCCACGCCGGGCAACCGATTCCAAGGCTTCCAAAATCGTAGCAACCTTTCTGCTCCCCTCACGAACCTCAATCTCGTCTCCCACCTTGATTAGATAAGAAGGAATGTTGACCTTTCTGCCATTGACCGAAAAATGATAATGTCTGACCAATTGCCTCGCTTCCGTCCGGGAGCTTGCAAATCCCAGCCGGAATACCATGTTGTCCAACCGTCTCTCCAGAAGGATCAACAGGTTCGTCCCGGTGATCCCTTTTTGCCGGTCCGCCTTTTCGAAATAACTGTGGAATTGCTTTTCCAAGAGGCCATACATCCTCTTGATCTTCTGTTTGGCCCGCAGCTGCACGCCATAGTCGGAAGGCTTTTTTCTCATCTGACCATGGTCTCCCGGTGCATATTCCCGACGTTCAAAGGCGCATTTTTCACTGTAACACCTGTCGCCTTTAAGAAACAACTTCAGGCCTTCCCTGCGGCACAACCTGCATACGGATTCTCGATATCTTGCCAAAGTTCCTCCCTGTTAAACCAAGCTCTGCAATAAAATGTAAATTTCTAAACCCTTCTCCGTTTCGGTGGCCGACATCCGTTATGTGGAATAGGAGTAACATCACGAATAAGAGTTATATTAAGACCCGTGAGCTGAAGGGCTCGCAGGGCTGATTCACGTCCCGACCCGGGCCCTTTGACATAAACCTGAATGCTTCTAAGACCGTGTTCCTTTGCCTTTTTTACAGCGTCTTCCGCAGCCATCTGGGCAGCAAAGGGAGTGCTCTTTCGGGAGCCCTTGAAACCCTGAATCCCCGATGACGACCACGAGATAACATTACCACTAAGATCAGTAATGGTCACAATGGTATTGTTGAAAGTTGACTGGATATGGGCAACCCCTTCGGGGATATTCTTCTTCTCTTTTTTCTTTCCTGTTTTTCTTGCCGGCCTCGCCATGTTTCCTCCCCGTTACTTCTTCTTTCCTGCAATCGCCCGTCTTGGTCCTTTACGCGTCCGGGCATTGGTGTGACTTCTCTGCCCCCTGACCGGCAGACCTTTTCGATGCCTCAACCCACGATAAGTACCAAGATCCATCAGTCGCTTCAGATCCAGGGAAACTTCCCGTCGCAGATCCCCTTCTACCTTATGTTCTTTATCGATAATGCTTCTTATAGCCGAAATTTCGCCATCGGCAAGGTGATCTGTCTTCGTACTGAAGTCAACGCCCGCCTTCACAAGGATCTCCTGCGCCTTCGTCCTGCCGATCCCGTAAATATAAGTCAAGGCTATTTCCATCCTCTTGTTCTTTGGTAAATCCACCCCTGCAATTCTTGCCACCGTCTAACCTCCTGACCTTACCACGGATCTCTTTATCCCTGTCGCTGCTTGTGCTTGGGGTTTTCACAGATTATCCTGAGAATACCCTTCCTTTTCACGATCTTACACTTATCGCAGATCTTTTTTACCGAAGCTCTTACTTTCAATATCTTCACTCCTTGTGTCTTTTATCAGGACACGATCTTCGTGGATCCAGTACTTTATTTAGTCCGGTAAATGATGCGTCCCCGAGTCAGATCATAGGGTGAAAGCTCCACAGTTACCCTGTCTCCGGGAAGTATCTTGATAAAATGCATCCGCATTTTCCCGGATATGTGGGCCAAGACCCGATGACCATTCTCCAATTCCACCCGGAACATGGCATTGGGCAAGGGTTCAATGACCTTGCCCTCAACTTCTATTGCCTCTTCTTTTACCATAAGTATATCCCTGATCGACGACTCTCTCCACCGCCGTTCACTGCATCCGGCTTAATATTTCCGGACCGTGATCAGTAATAGCAACGGTATGTTCAAAATGAGCGGAAAGCCTACCATCCGCCGTAACGGCCGTCCAGCCGTCCGCGAGCATTCTGATTTTATAGGTTCCGGCATTGACCATCGGCTCTATCGCCAATACCATTCCCGCTTTCAACGCCACCCCTCTACCCTTGACACCATAGTTGGGAATCTGGGGATCTTCATGAAGATCCCGTCCAATACCATGGCCGACAAAATCCTTCACTACGGAAAAGCCTTCCGCCTCTACATGCGTCTGGACCGCGGCGGAAATGTCACCCAGCCGGTTTCCGACCGTCGCCTCATGAATAGCGCGGGTGAGGGATGCTTCGGTCGCTTCCAGGAGCAGCGCCGCCTCACTGGAAATCTTCCCCACGGGAACCGTCAGGGCGGCGTCACCATAATATCCGTGATAATAAACACCAAAATCAAGACCGACCATATCCCCCTCCCTGAGGACTCGCTCCGAAGGGAGGCCGTGGATCACTTGCTCATTTATCGAAGCACACAGGGAGAAGGGGTAACCGCGATAACCTTTAAAGGCGGGTTTTGCACCTTTTTTCAGAACCAGTTCCTCGGAAAGATGATCCAACTCTAAAGTGGTAACCCCCTCCTGCACCCTTTCTTTCAACTCCGTCAATATCTCTGCGACGATAAGGTTACTCGCCCTTATCTTTTCTATTTCACTCCGCTGCTTCAGAATAACCATTAAAACGGCTCCCCTATCCTCGTCATGGTCTTCCTCAGCGCCGCCTCGCTATCTTTCCTTTCTTCATGAAACCTTCATATTGCCTGGTCAACAAATGGGTCTCGATCTGACCAGCCGTGTCGAGGGCCACCCCGACCACGATGAGCAAAGCGGTTCCTCCGAAGTAAAAAGGCACGTTAAAATAACCTATCAAGATACTCGGCAATACACAAACGGCGGACACATAAATTGCGCCGCTGAAGGTCAAGCGGGTCAAAACTTCATCGATATAGTCCGCCGTTTTTTTCCCCGGCCGGATTCCGGGCACGTAGCCCCCGTATTTCTTCATGTTGTCCGCCACATCGACGGGATTGAAGGTGACTGCCGTGTAAAAGTAACAGAAAAAAACTATAAATGCAACGTACATTAACTCGTAAATAGCCTTGCCGGGAACCAGAGAATCCGCGACAACCTTCATCCACGGGTGGGGAATAAAATTCGCTATGGTCGCCGGAAACATGATGATGGAAGAAGCGAAAATCGGCGGAATAACCCCTGCCGCGTTTACTTTCAGGGGCAAATGGGTGGACTGCCCGCCATATACTTTTCTTCCCACTACCCGTTTGGCATACTGGACCGGAATCCTTCGCTGGGCGCTTTCAACATAGACAATCGTGCCGACTACGGCAAGCATCATGACGATGAGAATGACAATCGAGAAAAACCCCATTTCCCCCGCCGACAGGAGCTGAAAGGTATTAATAATCGCTTCCGGGGCTCTGCATACGATCCCGGAAAAGATAATCAGCGAGATGCCGTTACCGATCCCCTTTTCCGTAATCTGCTCCCCCAGCCACATGATAAAAGACGTCCCCGCCGTCAGGGTGATCATGGTCATGAGTCGAAAAGCCCATCCCGGCTCCAGAACGATCGATACCCCCGTTGGTCCGGCCATATTTTCCAGTCCGATAGCAATGCCGAAGCCCTGAATGATGCTCAGCAGAACCGTTCCGTAACGGGTATACTGGGTAATTTTTCTTCTTCCCGCCTCGCCTTCCTTGGAAAGCTTTTCCAGATGGGGAATCGCAATAGTCAGAAGTTGCAGAATAATAGAGGCACTGATATAGGGCATGATCCCCAGAGCAAAAACAGAAAGATTGCTCAGGGCGCCCCCGGCAAACATGTCAAAGAGCCCGAGTAATGATCCCTTGGCCTGTTCGAAGTAGGCCGCTAAAGCCGTCGTATCGATACCCGGTGTCGGCACATGGGCGCCGATACGGTAAACGATGAGCAGGAGAAAGGTATAGAGCATCCGCTTCTGAAGCTCGGGAATCTTTGATATATTGCTCAGTCCGCCAATCAAATCAGGCAACCTCGACGATAGATCCACCGGCAGCTTCGATCTTAGTTTTCGCCCCTTTACTCAGGGCATCCAGCTTAATGGACAGGGCGTGCTGAATGTCTCCCTTCCCCAGGAGCTTAACGCCGTCTCCCCTTTTCTTGATCAGGCCCTTTTGAATCAGCGCCTCGGCGTCGATAACACTATTTTCGGGAAAGTCATTCAATTGGAGTAAATTCACGGTAATCAGTTCTTTTCTAAACGGGTTCCGGAAGCCCCGTTTGGGGAGCCTCCGCGCCATGGGCATCTGCCCCCCCTCGAATCCGGGCCGCGTACCTCCGCCGGAACGTACGTTCTGCCCCTTGGATCCTTTGCAGGCAGTTCCGCCATGTCCGGAGCCGTCACCTCGTCCGACCCTTTTACGCTTTTTCCGTGATCCGACGGGCGCCTTTAATGTTTGCAAATCCATATCTATCTATGCCTCCACCTCTTCCATGGCAACCAAGTGGCAAACCTTGCTGACCATACCTCGAATCTCGGGAGTATCGGCAAGCAGGACCGTCCTATTCATTTTCAGGAGCCCCATCCCACGGAGGACCTTTCGCTGTTTTTCCGGCCTCCCTATATAGCTCCGAATCAATGTTACTTTTAATTTACGTCCCACGAAATATACCCCTTAAAAAATTACCGACTTTCCAAGAACGCCTGCCCACGCAGTTTGGCTATCTGAGCAGGTTCTTTCAGCCGGGTAAGACCCTCAATGGTTGCCTTGACCAAGTTATGAGGATTATGAGAACCAAGACACTTGGTCAAAATGTTGTGGACACCGGCGACCTCCAGGACCGCACGCACAGCGCCTCCAGCAATAAGTCCCGTTCCTTCTGATGCCGGTTTAAGAAGCACCCGGCCAGCCCCGTATATTCCGGTGACTTCATAGGGTATCGTCCTGTTCGTAATGGCAACCTTTTTCATGCTTTTCTTGGCCTGTTCCATCCCTTTACGGATCGCCTCGGGTACTTCGTGGGCTTTGCCAAGCCCTGCTCCCACTGCTCCCTGCCCATCTCCAACTACGACAATGGCGCTGAAACGGAACCTCCGGCCGCCTTTTACGACTTTGGCTGTCCTGTTGATAGTAATAACCCTGTCTATCAGTTCGACTTCTTCCATCATGATCTTATCCAATCGCCCCTCTTGTTATTGACCCCTAGAATTTTAAGCCTCTCTCACGAGCGGCGTCGGCAAGGGCCTTAACCCTTCCATGATAAAGAAAGCGCCCCCGATCAAAAACGGCCTTTTCAATCCCGATCGCCTTGAGCCGCTCCGCCACCAGCCTACCTACTTCCTTGGCCGCTTCCGACTTTTTAACTTTCCCCAGCCCAGCTCGCAACTCCGGGCTCAAAGTGGAAGCCTCCACCAATGTCTTGCCAAGATCATCTGCGATCGCCTGCACGTAAATATGCCTCGTACTCCTGAAAACAGCAAGCCGGGGTCTTTCCTGAGTCCCTGAGACCTTGCCCCGGACGCGGGCTTTTCTTTTCTCTCTGATCTTTTCAATCTTCGCTGCCAATTCGCCTACCTCTTCAAAAGGATATTTGACAATTTTCTATCTATCACGAACCTACAGATTTGCCGACTTTCCGGCGCACCTGCTCTCCAACGTATTTAACGCCTTTCCCTTTATATGGCTCCGGCTTTCTCAGCTCGCGGATTTCGGAAGCCACCTTGCCGACAAGGTACTTGTCGATACCGGAAACGACCACGTTGACAAGCTTATCTATCTTGATGTTAACACCTTCGGGAATCTTGTACTCAAGGGGAGTGGAAAACCCCAGGACCATTTTCAAAACATTGTTGTTCAATTCGGCGCGATAACCAACACCGGATATCTCCAAACCCTTCTCAAATCCCTTGCTTACTCCCGTAACCATATTGTTCACGAGGGTCCTTGCCAAACCATGAGCTGATCTTCCCAGCCGATTGTCGGCAAGTCTCTTTATGACAACAGTATTGTTTTCAAGGGAAAAATCGACTCCCGGGGGTAAGACTGCTGACAATTGCCCGTTTGGTCCCGATACCTTGACTACCCCCGCCTCCTGGACTATCTGCACGTCAGCAGGCAATTCTATGGGTTTTTTTCCAATTCTCGACATTTTTATCTCCCGACCGTATTCATAATATTCTCAGATACGGTTACCATACCTTACAGAGAATCTCTCCGCCGACCTTCGAATCTCTTGCTTCTTGATCCGTCATGATTCCCCGGGACGTAGAAAGGATCGCAATACCGTACCCGTTCAACACCTTGGGGATGTCCTGGCTGTGTACGTAAACCCTCCTGCCAGGCTTGCTGACCCTCTGGATGTCCGTCAGAAGGAAGCTCCGCGAGTCGGGATAAACAAGTTCTATCCGCAAGCTTTCCCGGTCATGTTTATCCTTCTTGAGTTCATATCCGGTAATGAACCCCGCCTTTTTCAAAACCTCGGCAATGTTTGCGTTCATTCTTGATGAGAGAACATCCACGGTTTTAAAATGCATCCGATTGGCATTTCGGATCCTCGTCAACATATCAGCAATTGGATCGGTCATTCTCATGAGTATGGCTCCTTTATTGATCTACCAGCTCGCCTTGATTACCCCGGGGAGCTCCCCCTTGGTGGCAAGATTCCTAAGACATATCCTGCACATATCGAACTTGCGATAATACGCCCGTGGCCTTCCGCACAAAGGGCAGCGGTTGTATTGCCGGACCGAAAACTTCAGTTTTCTTTTTGCTTTTGCGATAAGAGATTTCTTCGCCACGCTTCTATTCCTCCAGCCGTTATTGCGGCTTAATTTCTGATCTGAAAGGCATGCCCATCAGCCTTAACAGCTCCCGGGCTTCTTCGTCCGTCTTTGCCGACGTCACAATAACTACATTCATGCCCCGCACTTTATCTATCTTGTCATACTCTATTTCCGGGAAAATGATCTGCTCCTTGAGTCCCAGGGCAAAATTTCCTCTCCCGTCAAATGATTTGGGAGCAATTCCCCGGAAGTCTCTGACCCGTGGCAAATTGATATTAACCAGCCGGTCAAAGAATTCAAACATTCTTTCCCACCTGAGGGTTACCCGGCAACCAATGGACATGCCCTGGCGTAGCTTGAAAGTGGCAATAGATTTTCTCGCCTTCGTAATAACAGGTTTTTGCCCCGTGATAGCGGAAAGTTCCTGGACGGCGCTATCCAGAATTTTCGCATTCTGTATGGCTTCACCGAGACCCATGTTAAGCACTATTTTTTGCAGTCTCGGCACCTCCATAGTATTCTTGTAATGGAACTTAGCAATTAACGCCGCAACCACTTCTTTTTGATAATAATCTTTGAGTCTTGCCATATCGATCGACCTATACGTCTAATATCTCTTTACATTTCTTACAGATACGGACCTTCCGCCCATCATCCAGAACTTTGTGACCGAGGCGCACCCCGGCGTCGCATTTGCTGCATAAGTAGGAAACATTGGTAATGTGGAGGGAACCTTCCTTTTCCACTATGCCGCCTTTACCCTTAGCGTCCGGACGCTGATGCCGCTTGACAAAGTTGAGTTTCTCGACAATTATTCGATCCTTATCCCTTATGACTTTGATTATCTTGCCGGTTTTACCTTTTTCCTTGCCGGCGACAACCTTCACCATATCTCCTTTTTTCAACTGCTTCCCATGCATTTTTTCGTTCCTTGTTTCCATATCTCGTCCGTCTGCCCCTTAGAGCACCTCGGGAGCCAATGAGATGATCTTCATGAACTGCTTAGCTCTCAGTTCCCGAGCCACGGGGCCAAAAATCCTGGTTCCGATCGGCTCCATCTGGTGAGAAATCAGAACGGCGGAATTATCGTCAAATTTCAGATAAGACCCATCCTGCCTTCGCACCTCTTTGACCGTGCGGACGATGACGGCTTTCATGACATCCCCTTTCTTAACCTTAGAATTGGGAATGGCTTCCTTTACCGATACCACAATAACATCGCCAACACTGGCATAGTGCCGCTTCGACCCCCCCAGAACTTTGATGCAGGCAACCTTTTTTGCACCCGAGTTGTCTGCCACATTTAGAATGGTCTGCATCTGAATCATAATACTGCTCCGCCTTCACAAAAGTCCCAATGCTACTTGGCTCGCTCCAGAATGGTCCGCATCCGCCACCGCTTGTCCCTGCTCAGTGGCCGAGATTCAACAATGAGAACCTTATCTCCTACACGACATTCATTGCCTTCATCGTGGGCCTTGCATTTCACATATTGTCTTATATATTTATGGAAAACAGCGTGTTTTACCAAGCGCTCCGTACGAACAACTATGGTTTTTTCCATTTTGCTGCTGACCACAACACCCTTGATCGTTCTTTGGTTCCCCCGACCTTCCATTCCTACTGAACCTCCTTCTGTCTCAAGATAGTCTTGATACGGGCGTTGCTCTTCCTTGTTTGGCCCAACGTAGAGGGAGAATCCAACTGCCCAGAAGAATGACGAAGTTTCAACCGAAAAAGCTCTTCATCAAGGTCCTGGTTTTTTTGCCGTAATTCGTCAATACTCAGGTCTCTCAGCTCTTTAACTTTCATAAGCCATCTCCGCTGTTAAAAAACTTGACTCCAATGGGTAGTTTATGGGCTGCCAGGCGAAAGGCTTCCTTAGCGATTTCCGGGGAAACCCCGCGCATCTCGTAAAGGATCATTCCCGGTTTAACAACGGCTACCCATTCTTCCGGGGCGCCCTTTCCTTTTCCCATTCTGGTCTCTGCCGGTTTTTTGGTCACGGCCTTATGAGGAAAAACCCGAATCCATATCTTCCCGCCTCGTTTTACGTGCCTTGTCATCGCCACACGAGCCGATTCAATCTGTCTTGCTGTTACCCAACCGCACTCCGTTGCCTGCAGCCCGAACTCACCGAAGGCAACCGTATTGCCTCTCGTTGCCTGACCGGTCATACGACCACGCTGCGGCTTCCTATATTTGACCCTTTTCGGCATTAACATGGTTCAAAAACCTCTGTCTGAAATCCTTGCTTAATCTTGCTTCTATCGTTCGCGTTCGCTTTTGGTTTTGAGTATTTCGCCATGAAAGATAAATACTTTCACGCCTATTTTACCGTATGCAGTCCTTGCCTCCGCAAAACCCCAGTCAATATCGGCCCGCAAGGTATGGAGAGGAACACGCCCTTCACGATACCACTCGGCCCTGGCCATTTCCGCACCTCCGAGTCTTCCCGAACAGTTGACGCGTATTCCCTTGGCGCCAAATTTCATGGATGAGTTCACACCCTTCCTCATGGCGCGACGAAAAGCAATCCTTCTTTCCAATTGCAGGGCGACGTTTTCCGCAACAAGCTGGGCGTCAATCTCCGGTTTCCGGACTTCCAGAATATTAATTATAATGTCGCTGCTGCTAACCGTTTCGAGATCTTTTTTCAATTTCTCGATCTCAGATCCCTTTTTACCAATAATAATTCCGGGACGGGCAGCATAGATATTGACTTTCGCCTTATTCGCAGCCCTCTCAATCTCAATCCTCGAAATACCGGCATGATAGAGTTTTTGTTTGAGATGCCGGCGGATGCGGATATCTTCATGAAGGAGCTCACTGTAGTTTTTTTCTGAAAACCAAAGCGATTTCCATGTCTTAACACCACCCAACCTCAAACCGATCGGATTAACCTTCTGACCCAATCTCCCACCTCCTAAAGATGTCTCTATGCCTCGTCAAGGACAACGGTGATATGACTCATTCTCTTCTTAATCGCTGCCGCCCGGCCTTGAGCTCTTGCTCGCCAGCGCTTCAACGAAGGGCCCTGATCAACGAAAACCGCTTTCACAAAGAGAATTTTTTCATCTATGTTCGGGTTTTGCTTCGCGTTGGCCAAAGCAGATTTAAGAACTTTTCCCACCAGCATGGCCCCATACTTTCTTGTAAAGGAGAGTATTTTTTCGGCCTCCGCAACCTTCTTACCCCGCACCAGATCAGCGACGAGCCGTGCCTTCTGGGGTGATATCCGTATATATTTAGCAACAGCTTTTGCTTCCATAGCCTCACTCCAAACCTTGCCGTTTACGAACACGACAGGATTATCTTCTCAACTTCGATTTCCTGTCTCCGGCATGACTAAAAAAGGTCCTTGTCGGAGCAAACTCACCCAGTTTATGCCCAACCATGTTTTCCGTTACAAAAACAGGGATGAACTTTTTACCGTTATGGACGGCGAATGTGTGACTGATCAGATCAGGGGTGATCGTCGACCGTCGTGACCAAGTTTTTATGACTGCCTTACTCCCCGCCGCTTCTGCTTTCCTGACTTTTTCAAGCAGTGTAGCCTCGATGAATGGACCCTTTCTTACCGACCTTGCCACCTTCTAACCTCTTCTCTTTACGATGTATTTATCCGTATCTTTATTCGTCCTCGTCTTATGCCCTTTTGTCGGAACTCCCCAGGGGGTACAAGGATGCCTTCCTCCCGACGATTTCCCTTCTCCTCCGCCCATGGGATGATCGATGGGATTCATGGCTACTCCCCTGACCTTGGGACGCTTCCCAAGCCAACGGTTTCTTCCCGCTTTGCCGATACTGATATTTTCATGTTCGATATTGCCCAGCTGACCAATCGTAGCCTTACAGGCAAGGAGGATCTTTCTGACTTCCCCGGAAGGAAGGCGTACTTGCGCATATCCACCCTCCTTGGCCATCAACTGACCGTAAGAACCGGCACTGCGGATAATCTGCCCTCCCCGACCGATCTTAAGTTCTACGTTATGAATAAGCGTGCCCAAAGGGATATTCTTGAGGGGAATGGCGTTACCCGGTTTGATATCGGCCTTCTCACCGCTGATGACCACATCGCCCAGAACTATTTTATCCGGGGCGAGGATATACCGTTTCTCGCCATCAACGTAGTTCAACAAGGCAATCCTCGCGGAACGGTTGGGATCGTACTCAATAGACGCCACTCGCGCCGGGATATCTATCTTATCCCTTCTAAAATCGACAAGGCGGTATCTTCGTTTATGACCGCCGCCGATATGTCGGCTCGTCATCCGGCCATTGACATTACGCCCGCCGCTTTTCTTCAGCGGACGGAGAAGGCTTTTCTCGGGCTTCGACGCAGTTATTTCCTCAAAATCAGAACACGTCTGAAATCGTCTTCCCGGTGATGTTGGTTTATACGTTTTTATTGCCATGATCCGTTCCCTTAAGACTTATTACACACCTTCAAAAACCTCGATACGGTTGCCGGGGGCCAAGGTAACCACTGCCTTTTTCCAGGCAGGCTTTTCCCCCAGGATCTTGCCAATCCGTTTCTTCTTGCCCGGTATATTCATAACCGCTACATTTAAGACCTTGACTTTGAACAGCTTTTCGACGGCATTACCAATTTCAATCTTGTTTGCCCGGCGATCCACCTCAAAGAAGTATTTATTTGCTTCGTCTTTAGCGAGGGTACTTTTTTCCGTAATCAGCGCCTTTTTGATTATCTTATATAGTTCCATTATGATCGTAACGCCCCCTCAATGTTCTTCACGGACGGTTCCAGCAGAACGATATGATCATGATTCAAAAGATCATATACATTTATGCCTTCCGAACGAATCATTTTGATGTTTTTGAGGTTCCTTGAAGATTTCTCCAGGACGGGATTGGATTTATCTATTACAACGAGGGCTTTTTTCATCCCGAAACGATCGACAACTTCCTTGAATTTCTTCGTCTTGATTTCTTCCATGCGAAAATCATTCAGGATAATCATCCGCTCTTCTTTAAATTTCTGGCTCAGTGCTGATATCAAGGCGAGCTTTCTAACCTTTTTGGTAACTTTATAGGAGTAATCTCTCGGCAGCGGCCCGAATATAGTCCCTCCTCCCCGCCATATAGGGGAACGGCTCGTTCCTGCTCTCGCCCGTCCTGTTCCCTTCTGGCGCCAAGGCTTTTTCCCGCCGCCTCTGATGTCCCGCCTCGTCTTTGTACAAGCTGTACCGCTCCGTCGGGATATCAATTGCATCCTGACTACTTCATAAATCACCGCTTCATTGACCGGGGCGCCAAAAACCTGATCGCTAAGGTCAATTTCGGATACCTTCTTGTTTTCTATATCATACACTGCCGCTACTGGCATGTTCACCACCCTGGAATTTCTGTCCAACTACTATTTTTTTATCGCTTGCCTGATCAGAACGACACCCTGCTTCCCTCCGGGAATCGAACCTTTCACTAAAATTGCATTGTCATCAGGTCTTACTATCAAGATCTGCATGTTTTGCACGGTATTTTTCTCGCATCCCATCTGCCCGGGCAGTTTCTTCCCCTTGAAAACACGGGATGGCTCAGCGCTGGCGCCTATCGAACCGGGAGCCCGGTGAAACATGGACCCATGGGTCGCCCTGCCACCACTGAAACCATGCCTCTTTATGACACCGGCAAACCCTTTTCCCTTTGATGTTCCGGTTATATCCACGTAATCTCCCGGTTTGAAGATGTCCACCCGCACTTCCTGACCGAGTTCACATCCGCTGACATCCCCTCGCAATTCACGGAGGATGCGGAAGAAACCCTTGTCTGCCTTCTGGAAATGTCCCTGGAGAGGCTTGGTTACGTGCTTTTGCTTGACGCGACTACACCCGATCTGGACAGCGTCATATCCTTCTCGCTCCACGGTCTTTTTCTGAATGATAACAGAAGGTTCCACTTCTATAACCGTTGCCGGCACTGCCGCGCCGTCTTCAGTAAAGACCTGGGTCATGCCCAATTTCCTGCCGATAAGTCCCTTTCTCATCTCGCTTCTCTATCGCCTAAAATAAATCAGGAGATGGACATATTATATCCTTCCATCTCCTGTCATGTGTAACCTATAGTTTGATCTCCACGTCCACACCAGCAGATAAATCGAGCTTCATTAGGGCATCGACTGTCGACTGCGTAGGTTCGATGATATCAATCAATCGCTTGTGTGTCCTGATTTCAAATTGCTCCCGGGATTTTTTGTCCACATGGGGCGAACGATTGACACAAAAACGGTTGATTTCCGTAGGCAATGGAATGGGACCGGCAACCCGGGCCCCCGTACGCTTAGCTGTCTCGACAATATCTTCTACCGATCTGTCCAGTAGTTTGTGATCGTATGCCTTAAGACGAATTCGTATTCTCTGGTCTTTCATGGTCGCGCCGGACCCCTTTTCATTATTCGATTACCTTGCTGACAACACCGGAACCAACCGTTCGGCCACCCTCACGAATTGCAAATCGCAGTTGGTCCTCCATGGCGATGGGCGTAATCAGCTCGATTTCCATTTCGATATTGTCCCCGGGCATAACCATCTCCACACCTTCGGGCAGTACGGCCACACCGGTCACATCCGTCGTCCGGAAGTAAAACTGGGGTCGGTAACCCGAGAAGAACGGCGTATGGCGACCTCCCTCTTCCTTCGTCAGAATATAGACCTGGGCCTTGAATTTCGTATGGGGAGTGATGGAACCCGGCTTCGCAACAACCTGACCCCGCTCAACTTCTTCCCGTTTAGTTCCTCTGAGGAGCACTCCGATATCGTCACCGGCCCGGCCTTCATCCAAGGTTTTACGGAACATTTCCACACCGGTACATACAGTTTTAAAGGTCGGACGAATCCCGACGATCTCGACTTCTTCTCCCGTCCTGACGATGCCTCTGTCCACCCTGCCCGTTACCACTGTTCCTCGGCCGGAGATGCTGAAAACGTCACCGATGGGCATAAGAAAGGGTTTGTCCAGAACACGTTCGGGTTCGGGAATATAGTTATCAACTGCATCCATGAGTTCCCAGATGGATTTTGCGTCTTCAGAAGCAGAATCGTCCGCCTCCAGCGCCTTTAGCGCCGAACCGCGGATGATGGGAATTTCATCTCCGGGAAACTGGTAGTCTTTGAGAAGTTCCCTGAGTTCCAGCTCGACCAGATCGAGAAGCTCCGGATCATCGACGAGATCCACTTTATTCATATAGACCACCACGTAGGGAACCTGGACCTGCCTGGCAAGGAGGATGTGTTCTCTGGTCTGGGGCATGGGACCGTCGGAGGCGGCCACGACAAGAATGGCCCCATCCATATGAGCGGCGCCGGTGATCATATTCTTGATATAATCGGCGTGGCCAGGACAGTCAACATGGGCATAATGCCTTTTGTCCGTCTGATACTCCACATGGCAGATATTGATGGTAACACCCCGTTCCTTCTCCTCCGGTGCATTATCGATGGAGTCAAAGGGCCTGAACTCGGCGAAGCCTTTCTTGGACAAGTGCTTGGTAATTGCTGCCGTCAATGTCGTTTTACCATGATCCACGTGACCAATGGTACCGATGTTCATATGCGGCTTTGTCCTTTCATATTTCTTCTTAGCCATCTCTACTTACCTCCTTCGTCTTTTAAGAAAATCTCTTATATGTTTATGACCCTTTGCTCGTGGACTGACCGATATTAAACCCTGCATCAAAACCGATAATGGGCAAATGCCTTGTTAGCCTCCGCCATTTTATGAACGGCTTCCCGCTTCTTAATCGCCGCCCCTCTATTGTTGGCCGCATCGATTAGTTCCGCCGCCAGCTTTTCCCTCATTGTCTTATCCGTGCGCTCCTTGGCGTGGGTAATCAACCAGCGGATAGCCAGGGCAACCCGCCGCGACGGCTGAACCTCGGTGGGAACCTGGTAAGTAGAGCCACCTACCCTTCTCGATTTAACCTCAATTACCGGCTTTACATTATTCAATGCCTTTTCAAAAACTTCCACGGGGGATTCCTTAACCCTTTTCTCAATAAGATCAAGGGCGCCATAGAGAATCGATTCCGCCGTACTTTTCTTTCCCTGTTTCAAAAGATTGTTCACGAACTGGGCCACCATCTTGTTGTGATACTTGGGATCCGGAATAATCTCTCTTTTTGTTACTTCTCGTCTTCTCGGCATGATGATTTAACCCCGTTTAGCTCGGCTTTTTGGCGCCGTATTTGGATCTTCCCTGTTTTCTGCCCTGAACGCCCACCGCATCAATGGTTCCACGGACAATGTGATAGCGCACCCCGGGAAGGTCCTTCACTCTGCCCCCGCGGACAAGGACTACCGAGTGCTCCTGAAGGTTGTGCCCCACACCCGGGATATAGGAAGTCACCTCATATCCACTCGTCAGGCGCACCCTGGCCACTTTTCTTAAAGCCGAGTTCGGCTTTTTAGGTGTCGATGTATAGACCCGCACACAGACCCCCCGGCGTTGCGGGGAGCCGGCAAGGGCCGGTGTTTTCGTCTTTCCCTCTATCTTGGTCCTTCCCTTCCGGACCAACTGATTTATCGTCGGCATTGCTCCTCCCAAAAAGCTTCAACTGTCTCTACGGACAGGTACGACAAAGTTTAGTTTACTACCAATAAGATGATCAGATGTCAAGCATTTTCTCATCCAAAATTCCTTCCAGATCCCGGTCTTCAAGGATCCCCGTGTCTTCAGGAAGCGTTTTTATGCCGAGTTTCCGGTACATGGGCAATCCCGTACCGGCGGGAATCAGACGTCCCATAATAACGTTTTCCTTCAGACCGCGGAGATAATCCGTCTTTCCAGCCAGACTTGCCTCCGTCAGCACCCGCGTGGTCTCCTGGAAGGAAGCGGCGGAGATGAAGCTCTGGGTTGATAGGGAGGCCTTTGTAATGCCCAAGAGAATAGGTTTGCCGATTGCCGGTCTTCCTCCTTCGGCAACGACACGGCCATTCTCTTCCTGAAATCGAAAACGCTCCACTTGTTCATCGGCAATAAAAGTGGTGTCCCCCGGATCGACGATCTTTATCCGTCTGAGCATCTGGCGAACGATGACTTCCATATGCTTATCGTTAATCTTGACGCCCTGGAGGCGGTAGACCTCCTGAACCTCATCGACAAGATAACGGGCCAGCTCCTTTTCGCCTTTAATCGACAAAAGGTCATGGGGGTTGTTGACACCATCCATCAGGGGTTCCCCTTCCTGAACACGGTCGCCTTCCTGAACACTGACATGCTTACCCTTGGGGATAAGGTATTCCTTCTCGTCACCGCTGTCCGGGGTGATAATAACCTTTCGCTTGCCCTTGGCGTCCTTGCCATACGACACGACCCCTTTGATCTCGCTGATGACGGCGTATTCTTTTGGCTTTCTCGCTTCAAACAGTTCGGCTACACGGGGAAGACCGCCGGTAATATCCTTGGTCTTGGTTGTCTCCCTCGGAATCTTCGCAATAATATCTCCGGCGCTGGCCTGGTATCCTTCGGAAACAACGATATTGGCCCTCACCGGCAACAGATGACGGGCAACGACAGCCGTACCGGGAACCTTGGCCGTCCTGCCTTTTTTGTCTTTGATCGACACCCGGGGCCGCATATCCGTTCCCTTGGATTCGACGACCACCTTACGGGAAAGGCCGGTCACTTCGTCAACCTGCTCCTGCATGGTTTTACCCTCGATGATGTCACCGTACTTGATAATACCGTCAACCTCGGCAAGAATCGGAATGGAGAAGGGATCCCATTCGGCAATCAGCGTCGCCAGCCGTTCCTGGCCTGTTTTGGAATCTTTGCCGGGACCGTAAACAACATCGCCCTCATTGACCTTCAGATGCGCCCCGTAGGGAACGGGATATTTCCCCCGGTTTCGTCCCTGATCGTCAAGAATATGGATTTCACCATTGCGGTTCATGACGACAAGATCACCCATCTGGATCTTGACCGTAGTGAGGTTCACGAACTTGACGGTGCCGTCATGTCTGGACTGCAGGGTGGAATGTTCATCAAACTTCGCCGTCCCACCGATATGGAATGTTCTCATGGTCAACTGCGTACCCGGCTCCCCGATGGATTGGGCGGCAATAATGCCGACGGCTTCACCGATGTTGACAATGTGACCGTGGGCAAGATCACGACCATAGCACATGGCACAGGTGCCATGCTTGGACTTGCAGGTGAGCACGGAGCGGATGCTGACCCTCTCGATACCGGCACGGTCGATTCTTTCCGACAAAGCCTCATCGATTGCTTCGTTTGCCTGGACAAGTATTTCGCCCGTAAAGGGGTCGACTATCTCTTCCAGGGCAACCCTTCCCAAGACACGCTCGCCGGCTGTCTCGATGATCTCCCCACCTTCCATGAGGGCGGAGACGTAAATGCCGTCGATGGTCTCGCAATCCTCTTCGGTAATTATGCAATCCTGGGCGACATCGACCAGTCTTCTCGTTAGGTAGCCTGAATTGGCTGTCTTCAGCGCCGTATCGGCAAGACCTTTTCTGGCGCCGTGAGTGGAAATAAAGTATTGGAGAACCGTCAGCCCCTCACGGAAATTGGCGGTAATCGGTGTTTCGATGATTTCACCCGATGGTTTGGCCATAAGCCCGCGCATACCCGCCAGCTGACGGATTTGCACGGCAGAACCCCGCGCTCCGGAATCGGCCATCATGAAAATGGGATTGAAACTGTCTGCCTGTTTCTTATCCCCCGCAATATTTGTAGTCTCCGTTGTCGCGATACCGCTCATCATTTCCGCGGCGATCTTTTCCGTTGCCTGCGCCCAGATATCGATGACCTTATTGTATCGTTCTCCATCCGTAATCAAACCATCCATATATTGCTTCTGAATCTTCAAAACGTCCCGGTCGGCCCTTCCCACTATCTCCTTCTTATTGGCGGGAACAACCATATTGTGAATGGCAATGGATGCTCCGGAAGTAGTGGCATATTTAAAGCCCAGGTCTTTAAGACGGTCCGCCAGCAGGACGGTGGTTTTTGCTCCACATGTCCGGTAACTGTAGTCGATGAGATTGGCAAGTTCCTTCTTGTTCATTACCTTGTTGACAAGATCGAAAGAAATGCCTTCCGGAATAACCTCATAGAGCATCATCCGCCCTACGGTAGTTTCCTTCCGCTCTCCGTTTACCCGGACCGTAATCTGTGCATGTAGATCCACGCTGCCGGCATCAAGGGCTCTCCGCACCTCTTCGGGGTCGGAAAATACCATCCCCGCCCCGCGCACGTCGGCTTTTGCCCGGGTGAGATAATAGATTCCAAGGACGATATCCTGGCTCGGAATAATGATCGGTTTACCGTGCGCCGGAGACAGGATGTTGTTCGTGGACATCATCAATACTCGGGCCTCGGTCTGCGCTTCGATGGACAGGGGAACATGAACCGCCATCTGATCGCCGTCAAAATCGGCATTAAAGGCCGTACAGACCAAGGGATGGAGTTGGATGGCCTTACCCTCGATCAGGACCGGCTCAAAGGCCTGGACCCCCAAACGGTGCAGCGTGGGAGCACGGTTCAGCATCACGGGGTATTCCCGGACGACCTCATCCAGGGCATCCCAGACTTCCGATGGCTCGCGCTCCACCATCTTCTTGGCGCTTTTAACGGTCGTCGCATAGCCCTTTTCCATAAGGCGGTTATATACAAAGGGCTTGAACAGTTCCAAGGCCATCTGCTTGGGAAGACCGCATTGATGCAGCCGTAAATCCGGCCCCACAGTGATGACGGACCGACCTGAATAGTCCACCCGTTTTCCCAAAAGATTTTGGCGGAAACGCCCCTGCTTTCCCTTGAGCATGTCGGACAAGGAGCGGAGCGGACGCTTGTTGGTGCCCGTTATTGCCCGTCCCCGGCGTCCGTTGTCGAACAGGACGTCTACAGCTTCCTGAAGCATTCGCTTTTCGTTACGGATAATGATCTCCGGGACATTGAGTTCCATGAGGCGTTTCAACCTGTTATTACGGTTGATCACCCGCCGGTAGAGATCATTGAGATCTGACGTTGCAAAGCGGCCGCCGTCGAGAGGAACAAGGGGACGCAAATCGGGAGGAATAACGGGAAGGACGATAAGAATCATCCATTCCGGTTTATTTCCAGATTTTTTCAACGCTTCTACAACCTTGAGCCTCTTGACTAACTTATTCTTTTTCGTATCCGAAACGGCTGTCTTCAATTCCTCCCGCAGCTCTGCATCGAGATTTACGAGATTCAGTTCCTCGAGCAGTTTTCGCACCGCCTCGGCGCCGATACCCACCTCAAATGCGTCTTCACCATACTGCTCTTTGAGTTCATGGACTTCCTCCTCCGACAGCAGTTCTTTCTTTTTGAGGGATGTGCCCTTGGGATCCATGACAATCCACGCTTCGAAGTAGAGAACCTTCTCCAGTTCCTTGAGGGTGAGGTCGAGGACGTTACCGATCCTGCTGGGTAGGCTCTTCAGGAACCAGATATGGGCTACGGGGGTGGCAAGCTTGATATGCCCCAGCCTCTCTCGGCGCACTTTGGATTGAATGACCTCCACGCCGCACTTCTCACAGATAACACCTCGGTGTTTCATCCTTTTGTAGCGGCCGCAGAGACACTCATAGTCCTTGACGGGCCCGAAAATCTTGGCGCAGAACAATCCATCCCGCTCGGGTTTGAAGGTTCGATAATTGATCGTCTCCGGTTTCTTGACCTCGCCGTTGGTGTTCGGCCGCGCCGACCAGGAGAGGATTTTCTCCGGTGAGGCAATAGAAATCCGGATCGCATTGAAACGGATAGGATCCTTTGGTTTTTCAAAGTAGGTGAATACGTCTTCCACGCATGCTCTCCTTAACTTTATTCCTCGATTAATTCGACGTCCAGGCAGAGGCTCTGGAGTTCCTTGACGAGTACGTTGAAGGACTCCGGCAGGCCCGGTTCCAGGGTATGTTCCCCTTTGACGATGGCCTCATACATTCTCGTTCTACCTGCCACGTCGTCCGATTTGACCGTCAGAAATTCCTGGAGGGCATAGGCGGAGCCGTAGGCCTCCATGGCCCATACTTCCATTTCTCCGAGACGCTGTCCACCGAACTGCGCCTTGCCTCCCAGGGGCTGCTGGGTAACGAGAGAGTATGGCCCGATGGAACGGGCATGGATCTTGTTGTCCACCAGGTGATGGAGTTTCAGCATGTAGATCATTCCTACGGTAATCTCCTGATCAAATGGTTCTCCCGTCCGGCCGTCAAACAGGACCGTCTGGCCTTTCTCGGGAAGATTTGCCGTCTTGAGCATGTGACGGATTTCGCTTTCGTCGGCGCCGTCAAAGACGGGCGTTGAAAACGCCACCCCCCTTTTCAATCGGCGGACAAGGCGTTGTATTTCATCGTCAGTGGCAGTGTTTACAAAACGTTCGCACTCCGGCGATGCGTAAATCGCCTTGATTTCTTTCTTGACCAGTTCCAGGTTCGCCTGCGTTTTCAACATCTGGTTCATTTTGTCACCCAGGCCCTTGGCCGCCCATCCGAGATGGGTTTCCAGAATCTGTCCCACATTCATGCGGGAGGGAACGCCTAGGGGATTGAGAACGATATCTACATGAGTCCCGTCCGTAAAGAAGGGCATATCCTCCTCCGGCAGGATGCGGGAAAGGACCCCCTTGTTCCCGTGACGACCTGCCATTTTATCTCCCACGGAGAGTTTCCTCTTAATAGCCACATAAACCTTCACCATTTTAATCACCCCGGGGGGCAGCTCGTCGCCGGCTTTCAGTTTTTCAACCTTTTCCTTAAAATATTCATCAACGAGTTCGAGCTTCCGGGCCAGATTTTCATGGAGCATGCGGATCTTTTCTTCCGTCTCTTCCGCCTCGACAAGGGCGATATCCTTCCACAGATCAAAGGGGATGTTATCTAAAACCTCGGGAGTAATCACATCTCCTTTTTTGAGATGAACCTTCTTCTTTGCATCGGCAAGCTTGGCTGCCGCCGTCTTACCGGTAAGCATCTCCGAGATTCTGAGTCGCACGGAATCGAGAATAATCCGGAGTTCATCAGTCCGGTCTTTTTCAATGGAGCCCAGAGCGTCCTCTTCGATTTCCTGGGAGCGATGATCTTTTTCAACTCCCTTACGGGTGAATATCTTGGCGTCAATGACCGTCCCCTCTACCCCGGGAGGAACCCGGAGGGATGTGTCTCTGACATCACTTGCTTTTTCTCCAAAGATCGCCCGGAGCAATTTTTCTTCCGAGGAAAGCTGCGTTTCTCCCTTGGGCGTGATTTTTCCCACCAGGATATCGCCCGGCTTGACGGCAACACCCATCCGCACGATACCGCTGTCATCAAGGTTCTTCAGGGCCTCTTCGCCGACATTCGGGATGTCCCTGGTTATTTCCTCTTTCCCCAGCTTTGTATCCCTCGCCATGGTCTCGAATTCTTCGATATGAATCGAGGTGTAGATATCTTCCTTGACCACCCGTTCGCTGACTAATATGGAATCTTCATAATTGTATCCCCCCCAGGACATGAAAGCCACCATGACATTCCTCCCCAAGGCCAGTTCGCCGTTATCGGTGGCAGGACCGTCGGCAATAATATCACCCCGGCGCACCCGATCGCCTTTGACGGCGATAGGTTTCTGGTTGAAGCAGGTATCCTGATTGGAACGTTGATATTTGGTCAGATTATAGATATCCACCCCGATGTCCAGGTTATCGTCCTCCGCGCCATCGCATTTCACGACGATGCGCGAGGCATCGACAGTTTCCACTACCCCATCCCTTTTTGCCGCCACAACGGCTCCGGAATCTCTCGCCACGATCGCTTCCATCCCCGTGCCGACCAGGGGCACTGCGGGACGCATGAGGGGCACCGCCTGTCGCTGCATGTTTGATCCCATGAGCGCCCGGTTGGCGTCATCATGTTCGAGAAAGGGAATAAGCGTCGCCGCCACGCTCACCAGTTGATTGGGGGAAACATCCATATAGCTGATGTCCGATGGTTCGACGGTGATAAAATCGCCTCCCTTGCGGGCAGAGATCATCTCGCCGATAAATCTTCCTTCCTTGTCAAGCGGACGATCCGCCTGGGCAACAATAAAATTTCCCTCTTCGATGGCCGTCATGTAGCGGACTTCGTCCAGGACCCGTCCGTCCTCGACAAGGCGATAAGGGGTTTCAATAAAACCGAACTCATTAACGCTCGCATAAGTGCTCAGGGAGACAATAAGGCCGATGTTTGGACCTTCCGGAGTTTCTACGGGGCAAATACGCCCGTAGTGGGTAGGGTGGACATCCCGGACTTCAAACCCCGCCCGCTCTCTGGTAAGCCCCCCCGGACCGAGGGCGGAAAGCCTTCGTTTATGGGTAATCTCGGACAGGGGATTCGTCTGATCCATGAACTGGGACAACTGAGAACTGCCAAAAAACTCGTTTACCACGGCCGATACGGGCTTGGCGTTGACAAGGTCATGGGGCATCATGGTTTCGATATCTTGCAGGCTCATCTTTTCCTTGATGGCCCTTTCCATCCTGACCAAACCGATGCGATATTGATTTTCAATCAGTTCCCCCACGGATCTTACCCGCCTGTTGCCGAGATGATCGATATCGTCGACACTAAAATCACCACCGCCGTTCTTCAAATCGATGAGATATCTCACCGCCGCCATAATGTCTTCTTTTCTGAGGACGGTAACATCCGTGGGGACATCGAGACGGAGCTTATAATTCATCTTGGCACGTCCGACATCTGACAGGTCATAGGTTTCCGGTTCAAAGAAGAGGCTCCGGAAAAAGGCATTGGCCGTTTCAGGTGTGGGTGGATTGCTGGGCCGGAGGCGCCGGTATATTTCGATAACCGCATCTTCCACGGCTTCGATCCGATCCGCGAGGAGGGTATCTCGAATCGACGCATTAGCCCGCTCTTCATCAAGGTGGATGAAGCGTACTTTACTAACATTGTTGGCGTACAGGAGTTTCAGACCATCTAGGGTAAGTTCTTCGTTACACCGAAGCAGCACCTCTCCCGTCTGAGGATCCAAGACATCCGAGGAAAGGATCTTGCCGATGACATCGGTTTCATCAACAGCGATGCGGCTGATCTTCGCGTCAGACATTTTCTGCAACAATGCTTTGTTGATTTTTCTGCCCTTTTTAACAATAATTTCTCCCGA
The DNA here is from genome assembly GCA_020718905.1 of Syntrophus aciditrophicus. GTDB lineage: Bacteria > Desulfobacterota > Syntrophia > Syntrophales > UBA8958 > UBA8958. The sequence continues at coordinate 39,994 of DYRD01000010.1, forward strand.
TTTGGGGTCCTTTATGTCCTCAGGGGCCTTCTCAGCCATGAGCGACCCATCAACAGCCATGAAAAACTGGTCCTTATCCAGGAATACCGTTTCAATGCTGTAGAAATAATTCAGGATGGATTCCGCTGAATAACCCATGGCCTTAAGCAGAATAGTCACCGGCATCTTCCGTCTGCGGTCAATACGCACGTAGAGAATATCCTTCGAATCGAATTCAAGATCGAGCCAAGAACCACGAATGGGGATCACCCGAGCCGAATAGATCAGTTTCCCGCTAGCCAGGGTTTTCCCTTTGTCATGATCGAAAAAGATTCCCGGAGAGCGATGGAGCTGGCTGACGATTACCCGTTCCGTTCCATTGACGATGAACGTCCCGTTTTCGGTCATCAAAGGAACTTCACCGAAGTAAATTTCCTGCTCCTTGATATTACTTATCTGCTTCTGGCCCGTACCCGGATCGACATCAAAGATCAGTAGGCGTACCACTATCTTCAGCGGGGCCGCATAGCTCATTCCCTTTTGGATGCATTCCTTGACATCGTAGCGAACGCCGCCAATCTTGTAACTAACGAATTCAAGTAAGCATTTCTTGCTGTAGTCAGAAATGGGAAAGACGCTCTTAAAGGCCCCCTGAAGACCGAAATTTCCCCTTTGCGCAAGAGGCGTCTCCCTCTGGAGAAACTTTTCATACGATTTGACCTGGATATCGATCAAATTGGGAATATCTACGATCTTCTTTATCCGTCCGAAAATTTTTCGAAACTCGCCCATATTAGCCTTTCGGTTTCGCGATCTCAGTAAGCCGTCCGGGTGGTTACTACTTAACCTCTACGGTACCGCCGACTTCTTCAATCTTTTTCTTTATATCCGCCGCCTCATCCTTTGAGACCGCCTCTTTGATGGGTTTTGGCGCACCGTCGACAAGGTCTTTCGCTTCTTTCAGCCCCAGACCAGTGATGGCCCTGACAACCTTGATGACCTGAATTTTCTGCTCGCCAAACCCGGTCAGGATGGCATCGAATTCTGTTTTTTCCTCTACTTGCGCCGCTGCATCACCACCTGCCGGAGCGGCTGCGGCAACCATCATCGGGGCCGCTGCCGAAACACCAAACCGCTGCTCCAATTCCTTGACCAACTCGGAAAGATCAAGAACTGTCATTTCTTCAATAAATTTTACTACGTCTTCTTTGGTTATCTGACTTGCCATCTTCGCTTCTTCCTTCCTGTATTATAATTTATTGTGCCGACTCTTTTTTTATACGGTAGGCGTCGAGAACCTGTACCATGCTTCGGGGCACAGCACTCAAGACACTCACCAACCCTGTCGGAACACCGATGAGTACCGAAAGCAGCCTTGACAGGAGAACCTCACGGCTGGGCAGCGTAGCAACGGCATTAACCTGCTCCCTGCTCAACACATTCCCCGCGATCATGGACGCCTTGATCTCCAGTTCCGCATTCTTCTTTGCGAACTCCACAAGCACCTTAACCGGTTCCACCACATCCTTGTTTGTCATAATCAGTGCCAAAGGCCCTTTGACATGCTCATTCATGACACTGAAATCCGTCCCCTGCGAAGCTATTCGCAGCAACGTATTCTTGACCACATGAATGTCGGAACCGGACTTACGCAGGGCTACGCGCAAGGATGTAATACGAGCCACATCCATCCCCGAGTAACCGGCAAGAACCGCAAGTTTAAAATCTTTCAACTTTCCGTGAAGTTCTGCAATGACCTGCTCTTTTTCCTTTCGATCCAATCTTCAACCTCCTTTCGTGTATCTATTGTCGCCTGAAGAGTACCCTAATTATCCGACAGGCCCTATGCAACCGAAAGTTCCAAAACTGCAGGTAACAGGAAAAAAAAGACGGTGATGACCGATGTTAATCATGGTTTTTCTCTCGTCTCGGCAGGCCCTTCACTGCTGTTTAAACTCCCGTACCTGCTGTCTCAGACTTAGTTAGTTAGCAAACTCTTGAGCTATCTACTGCGGACTTTATATATTTTTCACATCCAGTGGATCAACCTTAAAGCCCGGCCCCATAGTGGAAGAAAGAGAAATGCCCTTCACGTAGGTTCCCTTGCTCGCCGCCGGCTTCAGCTTGATGATGGTTTCAACAACGGCGGCAATATTCTCCAGAAGTTTATCGGCGCCAAATGATACCTTTCCTACCGGGGTATGGACAATACCGGCTTTCTCGACGCGAAACTCCACTTTGCCCGCCTTGAGTTCCGCCACGGCCTTGGCAACTTCAAATGTCACCGTTCCCACTTTCGGATTGGGCATGAGCCCCCTCGGCCCCAAAATCTTTCCCAGTTTTCCGACACTCCCCATCATATCCGGGGTCGCAACCACACGGTCGAAATCCAGCCACCCTCCTTTGATTTTTTCAATCAAATTGTCAGCTCCGGCATAATCAGCTCCGGCATCGAGGGCTTCTTTCTCTTTGTCCCCCTTCGCAAAAGCCAGCACTCTAACCGTCTTGCCTAAGCCGTTAGGAAGAACTACGCTGCCCCGGACCATCTGGTCGGCATGCTGGGGGTTAACGCCCAGCCGTAAGGAAATCTCTACGGTCTCATCGAACTTGGCTCTCGTTGCCCCGATCAGCAGTTCGATTGCCTCCCTCAGCGGATAACGTTTCCCCGGTTCCACCTTCTCTTTTGCCTCAATAAATGCTTTGCCTCTATTTGTCATGACCAAACCTCAAACAACGTGAGTTTATCCCTCGATTGTAATTCCCATGGAGCGTGCCGTGCCCTCGATAATAGTTATGGCGCCCTTCATATCCACGGCATTGAGATCATTGAACTTCTGTTCTGCAATATCCATGATCTGCTTGGATGTCACCGTCCCCACTTTCTCTTTATTCGGATTTCCGGATCCCTTGGCTATTTTTGCCGCCTGCTTGATCAGCACCGATGCCGGGGGCGTCTTCGTCACAAACGTGAAGGACCGATCGGCATAGACCGTAATCACCACCGGGATAACCGTGCCCTCCTGGCTCTGGGTCATGGCATTGTACGCCTTGCAGAACTCCATGATGTTCACGCCATGCTGGCCAAGGGCCGGTCCGATCGGCGGTGAGGGAGTGGCCTTACCTGCCTTGATCTGCAACTTGATGTTTGCAATTACCTTTTTCGCCATAGTTTACCACCTTATTTATGATGATTTTAGTTATGGACAACCTGGATAAAATCCAGTTCCACCGGTGTGGATCTTCCAAAAATACTGACGATGACCCGCAGTTTCCCCTTTTCCGGCTTGACTTCATCAATAACGCCGTCAAAATTGGTAAAAGGCCCATCAATGATCCGAACATGGTCGCTGACTTCGAACTTGAACTTTGGTTTTGGCTTCAGCGTGCCTTCATCGATCCGGGTGCGAAGAACTTCAACGTCCTTATCTGGGATGGGGAAAGGCTTTTCTTTGCCGCCAATAAAACCGGTTACCTTCGGTGTGTCTTTGACAATGTGCCACGTCTCGTCATTCAATTCCATCTGTACGAGGATATATCCGGGAAAGAACTTCCTTTTGGACGTCTTTTTTTCCCCGTAAACAAGCTCAACAATGTCCTCCTCCGGAATCAGGACATCCGTAAAAAAGTCCTGCATCCCGGCTGCATCGATACGCTCCTGGAGAGAAAGTTTGACCTTGTTCTCATAACCCGAATAGGTGTGCACAACGTACCATTTATGAGCCATGGTCTTATCCCAATAATAATTTAATCAATTTGGTCAGGCCAAAATCCACGATCCCGAGAAACACGGAAACGATGGCGACCACAACAATTACGATCGAAGTCGAAGCGAAAGTCTGCTTCGGCGTCGGCCAAGTCACCTTTTTCAGCTCCACTTTCGCCTCGGAAAGAAACACTTTGATTTTGTCAATCCAAATCTTGATTTTATCCATCTATGTTACCATTCCATAAAATGGCAGGCCAGGAGGGACTTGAACCCCCAGCATCCGGATTTGGAGTCCGGCGCTCTATCCATTAGAGCTACTGGCCTGTTCTAAAAAACTGTACCGTCCGACTATTTTGTTTCCTTATGCAGAGTATGGCATCGGCAGAACTTGCAATATTTCTTTATCTCAAACTTGTTCTGCATCGTTCTTTTATTCTTCGTTGTTGTGTAATTTCGATGTTTGCAGTCCGCACACGCCAATGTAATAATATTTCTCATTTGTCAAACCACCTTGAATGTATGGAGCCCACGACCAGGATTGAACTGGTGACCTCATCCTTACCAAGGATGTGCTCTACCGACTGAGCTACGTGGGCGAATCTGTCCTAATGGAGCGGGAAACGGGATTCGAACCCGCGACCCTCAGCTTGGAAGGCTGACGCTCTAGCCACTGAGCTACTCCCGCATCTACTTTTTCAGGATCGCCATCTGCAACGGCGTTCGCTGCGTTAAAAAATGGTGGAGGGGGGAGGATTTGAACCTCCGTAGGCTGAGCCGGCAGATTTACAGTCTGCTCCCTTTGGCCACTCGGGAACCCCTCCATCGAAATTCACACCCATTATTATGAAGCTGGCGATGGGACTCGAACCCGCAACCTGCTGATTACAAATCAGCTGCTCTACCTGTTGAGCTACGCCAGCAAAACGCAGTTCGCTAATCATTCAAAGAGCTTACACAAATAAGGCATCTCCGGCTAAACCACGCCGAAAATGCGAATTGGGGACTTTAGATTTATTGATTTATTTTGTCAAGCACTTTTTAGCATCACAATATTCTATATGCCGGTCACGACCAGAAATGCCAAGTCGTAACTATTCGATATGACGATTTATTTTACTATCTTCACCTCAAATATGTCTCCAGAAACTACCCTGCGGGGTGTCATAAACATCGATGCCTAGGGCCGCAAGTTTTTCTCGAATGGCATCGGCCTCCTGCCAGCGTCTTTCTTTCCGCATGGCGTTTCGCTCATTCAACAATTGCAAGCTCTCGATACCTATCGTTTCTTCTTCAAAATGCATGATTCCGAGCACAGTGTCCAACCCCGCCATCACTTCCAGGATACGGTCTCTCTCCCGTTGCTTGAACTGACCCTGGCCAAGGGGACGCTAACCTTATTAATAAAATCAAAGAGGGAAGCAAGGGCGCCGGAGATATTGAGATCTTCATCCAGGGCACTGGTGAACCCCTGTTTGACATCATAAGATACACTGATCCGTATCGGAGAACCCTGCGCCGGGGGTATAACGGATCAGGCGCTGGATGAAATGATTCAGCTTGCGGACCGTATTCTTAGCCGTTTCCATCGCTCCCCAGAAAAAGTTAAGAGGTTTACGGTAGTGGGAACCGAGGAGGAAAAAACGGACCTCCCGGCCCTGGCAGCCTCTATTTTCCATGTCTTCCATCGTCAGGACGTTGCCCAGAGAGCGGGACATTTTCTTGCCGTCGATCATTACCAGTTCCGTACTTAGCCAATAGTTGGCCATCCCCTTCCCCGTCACCGCCTTGCCGATGGCCAGGACATTTTCACAGTGGGGAAAGATAATATCGGCACCACTGATGTGAATATCAAAAGCCTCTACCAGGTATTTCAGGGAGATGGCGGCGCACTCAAGGTGCCAGCTTGGCCGGACGCTTCCCCAGCGGGTCTTGAAATAGACGCCCTTCTTCAACTCGCTGAGGGTGGAGCGTTTCAGGAGGGCAAAGTCCACGGGACTATCTTTTTCGTAATCATCCAGATCAATAGTTCTGCCATGTTGAACCTTGCTTAAGTCAACATTGGACAACTTCCCATAATCATGAAACTTTGAGATATCGAAATAGACGGAGCGCAGCTTTTCATAGGCATATCCCTTGCCGACCAGTTTTTCGGCCATCCGGACCATATCCTCAACATGCTCGCTTGCCTTGGGATAGATCTCATCGCGCTTAATGCAAAGCTTCTCGATATCCCTTAGAAATGCCTCCGTACACCGGTGCGTGTACGTGGACAGATCGGTGTTGGTGCGCTCCGCGCCCCGGATAGACCGATCCGCAAAATCAACGATATTGGTCACATGCTTGACCGCATACCCCCGGTATCCGAGGTATCTCCGCAAGAGGTCGGACACGACAAATCTCCGGTAGCTGCCGATATGGGGCACGTCATGAACGGTTGGCCCACAGGAATAGACACGCACCTCTTCGGGGCGTAGGGGTCTGAAGAAGTCCTTTTGCCGGCTTAGGGTATTGTAGAGGCGAAGCGTCGTCTCCCGCCGGTCCGCAAACAGATCCGTGCTGAGATACCGTTCGCCGCTGTCCGGAAAAATGACCACGATGATTCCTTCGTCCAGGTCTTTGGCCTTCTGGAGGGCGACATGCATGGCCGCACCGGAACTCATTCCTACGAGCAATCCCTCTTCCCGGGCAAGGCGCCGGGACATTGCAAAGGCATCCTCATCAAGGATGTTAACCTTTTCATCGAGGCAACTCTTGTCAAAGATCCCCAGGCGATAAGACTCCTTCATATTCTTGAGCCCCTGGATCTTATGCTGGAGGTAGGGTTCGACGCCGACAATCTTGACGTCCGGGTCGTATTCCTTGAGACGCCGGGAGATACCCATGGCCGTTCCCGTCGTCCCTAGGGCAGCCACCACCATGGCTACCTTACCGGCAGTCTGCTGCCATATTTCCTCCGCCGTACCTTCGTAGTGGGCGAGGATGTTGTCGGGATTGTTGAACTGATCCGTTCCGAAGTATTTATCCGGATGCTCCCGCATCATGTGATAGGCCGTCTCGATGGCCCCATCGGTACCAAGATTGGCCGTGGTAAAGAACAATTCGGCGTCCATGGCTTTCAGGATCTTTTTTCTTTCCTCGCTGGTCGCCTCCAGAATAATTTTGTCTCTCGTAAGTTCCCCCCGTTTTTCGGCGCCGTTGATCATAGCGAGGGCCGCTCGGTCTTTTATAGATCCCCCGGGATTGAAGCACTCCATTTTGGCAAAGATCTTTACGGACGGGCTGCTGTGAAGGTGGCATATCTCCACCAGAGGCGTATTGCCGATTGTTTCAAGGATGCTCTTGCAGGAGGGTTTCATAAGTTGCTCAACTGTCGAGTTTTGGAACAGGAATTTTGACAAAGGGCACCCCTTCCTCGCGGAGGACCTCTTCATCCCTTGCCGTCGTAACGCCACGAATATTGCGTCGATCTTCTTCACCGCGGTGTATCCGGAGGGCAACCTCGGTAAACTGTTCACCTACATCGTCAAAATATTTGTCGATCTGCCGATGAAGCTGTTCCAGATACTTAAGAGGGGAGACTTCCCCATCGGTGCGTTTTTTTGCCGGGCCTTTATCCTTTCCCAGCTGCATCACGGATGGGGGAACGATTTCCGTCTCCATGCCTCCGCATACGGGGCAAGTAATCAATTTTCCGGATCGCTGCGTTTCAAAGGCCTGTCGATCCTGAAACCAGCCTTCGAATTTGTGCCCATGATCGCAGCGCAGATCATAAATAATCACGCCTTATCTCCATAAAAAAGAAAAAAATTGGTTTTTGCCAATCCATAAAAAATAACATTGGACTTTTGCCGAGTAATTTTATATTTGAACACCTCATCGGGATGTGGCCCAGCTTGGTAGGGCACTGCGTTCGGGACGCAGGAGTCGCGCGTTCAAATCGCGCCATCCCGACCATTTATTTTTATCAGCCGCCCACCACGGACGCCATTTTGAAGATGGGCAGATACATGGCAATGATCATGCCACCCCACCCAGAAAGACCATCATAAAAGGTTCGAGGAGCGCCGTCATGGCGGCCACGGCCGTATCCACTTCATCATCATAAAAATCGGCGATCTTGGCCAGCATCGTATCCAGGGCTCCCGTCGCCTCTCCGACAGCGATCATCTGCACACCATCGCCGGGAAGATATCCGTTTCCGCCAGAGGTTCAGCGATAGTCTTTCCCTCCGCGATATTCCTGCGGGTTTCCATAAGGGCCTTCTCGATGATGACGTTTCCCGCCGTCTTACTAACAATTGCCAGTCCCTCCAGGATAGGCACACCGCTGGACATCATGGTCGACATGGTACGCGTAAACTTGGCGACAGCTACCTTTTTCAGCAAGTCGCCAAAAACAGGGGACTTCAGCACCGCCTTATCGAAGAGATAGCGGCCGCGTTCGGTGGCCACAAAACGATGGAAAACAAAAAACGCCAATCCGACGGCGCCCAACATCACGAGGAAATACTTCTGGGTAAAGGCACTCGCATTGACGAGAAACTGGGTGGGACCGGGCAGCTCTCCCCCCATCCCTTCAAACATCTTCTGAAAGACGGGTATGACCTTGAGAAGCAGGAGAGCGACAACGCCAACGGAAATAACCAGCACGCTTGCGGGGTAAGTCATGGCCCCTTTCACCTTGGATTTCAGCTTCATCGCCTTTTCCATATAAGTTGAAAGACGTTGCAGGATAACATCGAGGATGCCGCCGCTTTCCCCCGCCGCCACCAGATTTACGAACAGGTTATCGAATATCTTGGGATATTTCTTCAGGGCATCGGACAGGGTGGAGC
>DYRD01000304.1 GCA_020718905.1 Syntrophus aciditrophicus
CTGCCGAAAGAGCTGGCCGATGCGCTGAGCTCAACGGATGGTTCATAATTGCAAATGACAGGTGATCGTCATTCCGGTTAACAGGACATTTAATAAACTATCAACCTGTAATTATTCATGATAGGACGTCGGGGAGGCAGAAAAGGCAACGTTACAATCCAGGACGGATTTTCCCGCTATTGAAATATACGCCGCCTGTTTTGCCTTGACACGAGTCGGCGCAGTTTCCTATACTCTCACCGCAAGGCTTCCAGACGGGTGCGCTGACTGTCCAGGTGAACACAGCCATTGAATTGAGAAATGAAGCCGGGAGGCAAACGACATGATCTCGAATGATTCGATAGTAAAGGCAACGACGGTCCGTCTTGACGCCATTTTTAATGAACTGCCGCCCCCGGCGGAATTCTTATCGGGCATCCGGAGGGCGCCTTCGCGCCACTTCAACCTTTCCCGAAAAGATACGGAACTTGCGCTGAAAAACGCACTGCGCTACATTCCCGAAAAATGGCACAAGACGCTGGCGCCGGAGTTCATGGAAGAGCTTGCGACACGCGGCCGGATATACGGCTACCGTTTCCGGCCAGCCGGAAAAATTAGCGGGCGGCCCGTCGATGATTACAGAGGAAGGTGCATTGAAGGGAAGGCCTTCCAGGTGATGATCGACAACAACCTCGATTTCGACGTCGCCCTCTACCCCTACGAACTGGTGACCTACGGCGAAACAGGCCAGGTCTGCCAGAACTGGATGCAGTACCATCTCATCAAACGTTACCTCGAAGAACTTACAAGGGAACAGACGCTGGCCGTCGCCTCCGGACACCCGGTCGGTCTTTTTACCTCTTCGCCGGAATCCCCCCGGGTCATCATCACCAACGCCCTGATGGTGGGATGCTTCGACGACCAGGACAACTGGCGCCGGGCAATGGCGCTGGGGGTGGCAAACTACGGGCAGATGACGGCGGGGGGATGGATGTACATCGGCCCCCAAGGAATTGTTCACGGCACCTACAGCACGATCCTGAACGCCGGTCGCGCCATACTCGGCATCCCGGCTGACCGGGACCTCGCAGGACGTCTTTTCGTCGCCTCCGGGTTGGGGGGAATGAGCGGCGCGCAGGGAAAGGCCGTTGTCATCTCGGGCGGGGTC
>DYRD01000305.1 GCA_020718905.1 Syntrophus aciditrophicus
GCTTCATGGCTTCGCGCACGGTGTAGATGACGCCGTAGCCGGTGGCTTCGGTGCGGCCGAGGGAGCCGCCGCCGCCGAGAGGCTTGCCGGTGAACACGCCGGGGGTGAATTGGCCGACGAGGCGGGAATACTCATCCATCATCCAGCCCATCATCTGGGGGGTGGTGCCCATGTCGGGAGCCGGCACATCGTTGCGCGGGCCGATGTTCTTCCACATGTTGCGGACCCAGCCGCGGCACAGTTCTTCTTTTTCACGGACAGACAGCGTGGACGGGTCCACGATGATGCCGCCCTTGCCGCCGCCGAGCGGGATGTCGGCCACGGCGCATTTCCACGTCATCCACGTGGCGAGCGCGCGGACGGTGTCCATCGTCTCGTCCGCGGCGAAGCGGATGCCGCCCTTGTTGGGGCCGCGTGCATCGTTGTGCTGGACGCGGAAGCCCTGGAAGACCCGGAGCGTACCATCATCCATGCGGACGGGGATGCGGAATGAATATTCGCGCATCGGCCAGCGCAGGGTCTCAGCCACGCCAGAGTCGAGACCGAGTTGTTTGGCGACAGCGTCGAACTGTTTCTGCGCCATTTCAAAAGCATTGATCTGTTGGGACATTTGTTTCTCCTAAGAGTGATAAGAAAAAAAATAAGCGGGCACCCCGGGACGGGGTAGCCCGCTATTTCACGACTATGTTTGGAACTGGTTCATCTCAATAAAATCCTTACCGCTGGCTAAGGTTACACGAGATTCATTTTTCCGTCAATGTGACGAATTTCATTATGTTTTATGACCCTGCAACTGTCTTTCGAGCCGGATTCCTGGATTTAGCCTGTCATTCAGCGTAGATTTCGAGTCCGATGACGGGTTCGTAGGGCATGGGGATATTATACAGTGATGAAAGGTAATTACTGGACGCCCCACACAATGACTGTGCCGTCATCTGAGCCAGAAAATAATAGTTTTCCATCTGCTGAAAAAAGAATATCAGAAACAGAAGATGAATGACCAGTTAAGGTTGCCAATTCTTTCCCGGTTGTCATATCCCAAATCTTGATATCGCCATTCCATGAAGAGCCTGCCAGGAGTTTTCCATCGGGGGAAAACTCCAAAGCTTCTACCCAGTACCAATCAAAGGTAAACAAGTTGCT
>DYRD01000129.1 GCA_020718905.1 Syntrophus aciditrophicus
CAACGACCGCAAAGCCTGCCCCCGCCTCGCCGGCCCGCGCCGCCTCGACCGCCGCATTCAAGGCCAGCAGATTCGTCTGAAAGGCTATCTCGTCGATTGTCTTGATGATCTTTGCCATGTCCTCGCTGCCGGAGGTGATTTCCTGCATCGCCCCGGTCAGCGCCTGCATCGATTGATTTGCCTCGTTGACGACACGGCCGGTTTCCGCCATCAGCGTATTGGCCTGGCTGGCGTTTTCGGCGTTCGTTAGCGTCATCGAGGAAAGCTGCTCAATGGATGCCGACGTTTCTTCAAGCGCCGATGCCTGTTCGGATGCCCCTTCAGCGAGCGATTGACTGGCCGCCGATACCTGGCCGGAGGCGGAGGCCACCTGATCGGAACCTTCTGACAGTCCTGCTACCACCTTATTCACCGGCCTGGTAATGGAGCGGGTGAGGAAGAACCCGAGCAGAAAAGCGATAGCGGCGCCGAAAAGCGTTACGGCAATTGTGATAATGATTGCACTGTGGGCTGTGGCGGTGTTGGCATTTGCGAGCCTAAGCGAAAACCCGATTTTGTCGGCGGTCATTTTCTTGAGATTATCGTCGATTTCCTTTGTGATGACGGCGCCCTCCCCGTTCATAAGGATGGATGCCTTTTTCGTCTGTCCGGACTGGGCGAGTTCAACAATACTGCCTCTTACCAGCGTAAATTTCTTGATTGATTCCATGAGTGCGGCGAAGTTTTTCTTTCCTTCGTTTGTGACAAGTGTTTTCTGGTACTCTTTTGCATAGCCATCCATCTCCGCGTCCAGCTCGGCGAGCCGCTCAATGTACTTTGTTTCGTCCTGCTCGTTGAATGAGGCCAGAAGAACATTTCTTAAATTCACCCGTGTTCTCTGGTAAGCAGTGGAATAGAGGGATATATCGGCGAGGGGTTTTGCGCCGCTGGTAAAGAGCTGTGAGTCGAGCTGAGCAATTTGTTTTATCTTGATCATCCCGAAGACGCCGATGATGGCTGCGATAAAGACGACAACGATGAACGAAGCCAACAGTTTTGATTTAATGCTGTACTCTCTCATGATCCCCCCCCTTGTCCGGTGTTGTTGTTTCGGACGGCGAAATATTCGTCCAATCCCGTGCCGTTGAACGTGTCATCCGCACCACAATGGCCGCGGAAGTTCTGGAAAGAAACCGTCTTTGGATGTGTGCGAAATCAAATCGGCGGCGTGGGTGTACATCTACAGCATGTCTTATGGTTTTGCAAGCAGGCACTCGGGAACAAGGCTGTGAACAGAAAGCGGGGCGGGGCGATAAAAAGCGCGGTTCTCTCCGGATTTTTAGAGGTAGAGAGAACCGCACGTACAGGGTTTCGGTTGGATAGCGCTGTTAGAAATCCTTGAATTCGTCGCCGTCATCCATCGGGATGACCTGCTCGGGGCGTACCACTTTGGCGCCGTGAGCGGTCATTTTTCCTGGTTTTCTGGAGAGAGAAAGTGACTTGGGCGCTTTTCCGCCTGTTCCTTCCGACAGTGCCGGCCGCCTGTGCCTTGCCGTTTCCATGGAGGCGGCAGAGACGCTGCTGCCCGCGGCGCTGCTTCCCTGGACAACGGTGATCATGTCGGAGACAAACTCCTTCATCTGCATCGCCTGGGCGTTGAGTTCCTCGGATGCGGATGCCGATTCTTCCGCATTCGCCGCATTTTGCTGAACCACCTTGTCCATCTCGGCTACGGCCTTGCTGATCTGGGAGATGCCCTGGGCCTGTTCGTTCGAGGCCGCGGCGATCTCGCCGATGAGTTGCGTCACCTTCTGACCCAGAGCACCGTTGATCTTCATGGCCTCCACGACCTCGCTGTTAAAATCGGAGGTATTCTTGATCTCCCTGTTCGAGTTTTCGATAAGCCCCGTCGTGTTTTTTGCGGCTTCCGACGCCCGCATCGCCAGATTACGCACCTCATCGGCAACCACGGCAAAACCGGCGCCGGCTTCACCAGCCCGCGCCGCCTCAACCGCCGCGTTCAGGGCCAGAAGATTGGTCTGAAAGGCGATTTCGTCGATCGTCTTGATGATCTTTCCTGTTTCTTCGCCTGCCTTGACGGTAGCGGCAATTGCCTCCTGCATGAGGCGCAGTTTCTCATCAACAACCTGGAAGTTCGGACCGACCTGTGTTTTCATAATCCGGTCGCATTCGTTTGCGTTCTCGGCGTTCTGCGTCGTCATCGAGGAGAGTTCTTCAATGGATGCCGATGTCTCCTCCAGGGCCGACGCCTGCTCGGAAGAGCCCTCCGCGAGAGACTGGCTCGCCGCCGAGACATGACCGGACGCAGAGGCGACCTGATCGGAAACTGCGTTGAGACTTTTAACCGCCCGATTGATAGGATTCGCAATCGACCTGGCCATTACGAAAGCGAAGACGAGCCCGCCGATGCTAATCAATACCCCAACAAGAAGAATAGTATAAAATAGCCGGTTGATCTCCTTTTCCATTGCATCCAGATAGATGCCCGAACCCACAATCCATCCCCAGGGTTTGAACTCTTTTACATAGGAGATTTTCCGGACGGGCTTGTCGCTTTCCGGTTTGGACCACATATATTCCACAAACCCCTCTCCGTGTTCACGGCACACATTGACGAACTCAACAAAAAGATGTTTTCCGTTCGGGTCCTTGTTATCCGTCAAGTCTTTGCCGTTCAGCTCCGGTTTAAAGGGGTGCATGACCATTGTGGGATGAAGATCGTTTATCCAAAAATACTCATCTCCCCCATAACGGAGTGCTTTCAGAACATTGATAGCCCTTTTTTGCGCCTCTTCCGCTGTAAGGTTCCCTTCCCGTACCATGGCTTCATGGACAGCGAGAACAGCGTAAGCCACCTCAACAACTTGCTTTGTTGCTTGCGTCGTCGCTGCATAATTCCTTGCCTTGAATTTGAAGAACACCAATCCCAAAAAAAGAGAAAAACAAATGACGATAATCACCGTTTGAAAAATAATTTTCGTGGAAAGTTTAAATTTTGATGACTTCATTTTCCGCATGCCTCCCTTTCGTTCTTATTTTTTAGTCTCGTTGAGGCGGGTATCTTACGCCGCCATCTGCGCCATCGCTAATCCTTCACCGCCCAGGACCTGGTCGATATCGAGCAGAATCTTTACCCGTTCGCCGGTCTTTGCCATGCCGAGAATGTATTCCGTATCGAGCTTCGCCCCGAAAGACGGTGTGTCTTCGATATCAACGCCTTTGACGTTGATTACCTCCGAGACCGAATCGACGATGGTCCCGATCAAGAGCCTTCCCGATCCGCCAACGATATCGACCACGATGATGAAGGTGCGCTCGGTGTATGCCTCCTCCTCCATTTCAAATTTCAACCGCAGGTCAATGACCGCACGAATAAGCAGCCAGCCCCCTCCCCTTATTGCTACGTGGAAACCGTGATTTCCACGCGTGTTTTCATCCCATAATCGCGTTTATTATTTCCTTCAACTGGGTCATCTTAAAAGGTTTGCCTATGGATGCCTTAAATTCATACTGCTGGTAATTCGCCATAACCGGGTCGTTTGAATAACCGCTTGAAGGGGAGCAGCTACAAGCGAATGTTAGAGCTGTAACTACCACGCACTGCATTTCCGATTTCCTCTGCCTCAAAACTGAAACAGCTCCCCACTTCTATTGATAATTTATTGATAAGACTTTGCTTTTCGGCGGGCGGAGTATAGGGGGGCTGTTTTTGCCTGTCAAGAAATATTTTGCGGCTGTTTTACATCGAAAAGCAGGGGCTGGCGATACCGTCGAAAACAGGCGCGAAAACCTGCAATTTCCGGGCAAAACCACAGGGCCAGGCGCCGTCTTAAAAACTCTGCCGAGATTCGACATAAGATAACTCACTATTATCACTTTGCTTTTGACGACGGTTGAAAAGTTTTGGCAGCGTAGAAATTAGGAGACCCGCTTCAAAAAAGGCAGAAGAAATTGCCCTCCTGTTATGGTAATTAGGTTTCGAGAAAAACAAAAGTCAAACAAGGAGGGCAATAGGGGAGACACCCCACACGGGACAAAAATCACCATCGGGTTTGACTGTCAATTGTATGTTTTGTGACGCGATATTCCCCGGCAGCGGACTCGGGCAAATCAGGAACGGTTTATTGACAAGGAGGGGTGATTGAACGATAAGGTAAACCCGGAACAGGAAAAATTGACGGGGATGCCAGGCGGGATGGTTCCTATCTACAGTACTGAATGATGCACAGGAGAGATAATGACTATGCGCAAGCTCAACAGACATTGGGAAAATTATATTGCAGGGATGGCTATTGTTCTTCTTTTCGGGATGATATCCTGCTCGGGGCTGATCCGTCATTACGGCATCATCGACCCGAGCGACAGCGTGACGGAGGGTTTCGAGCGCTTCGAGGCAAAAGACGAATTTCGCTATTTTATCAGCGGGTCCGATCTGTATCCCAACGCCATCCTCGGATTGAGAGCGGATGCGCGGCTCGATTCAAAAACACTCTGGCGGGAGGTTGCCATGACGTCTGCCGCCATGAAGGAGTTCGTCGAAGAGATGAAAACGAGGGCTTTCAACCTGGGTCTTTATCTCCAGGGATTCAAACTGATAACCCCCGACGGCAGGCCGGTCGGCGTCTGGTATTCGATCCCGCAGGCGCGGACCATGCTGCGGGTCAATGACGACAAAACGATCTGGATTGAGACCCCCGATATCGACACCTGGGACAAATTCGAGATCAAATATAGAGCGGTACGGGTAAGACCTGGTTGACCAGGAGACTTTTTCCCCATGCGTTGCGGGTAGATCTTCTGGATCCGGAAACTTTACGATCGCTGTCGGCGCGACCCGAGCGTCTGCGGGAGTTGGTGGAGGCCAGACCGGAAGTTCGGCAGGTGGTCATCGACGAAGTGCAAAAGATGCCGATATTATTGGAAGTCGTCCATCTGCTGATCGAAGAGAAAAGGGATGTACAGTTTATATTCACCGGATCGAGCGCCCGTAAGCTTCGGCGTGGCGGCGTAAATCTCCTCGGTGGACGGGCGGCGCAAAAGACGTTGTATCCCTTCATGGCCGCCGAACTCGGTCCACTCTTCACTGCTGAATAGTTACCATTTCCAATGTCTTTGTGCAGAAGGCGGCAGCCTGACACACACCGGATAACCCTGGCCAGTTTTGGGGGAGTGTTATAATGAAAACATCGCCTTTTCCGCAGGGCCCTTAAGACCATGCGGAAAAGGC
>DYRD01000306.1 GCA_020718905.1 Syntrophus aciditrophicus
ATGACATTCGGAACACAGGGCACCTATGTGCTCCCTGTCGCCAACCAACCGGGTGTCTTTGTCTTCATGGCAGATCGTTGGAACCCGGAAAACCTCTCGGACTCTCGCTATTAACCCGGTAAATAAATGTAGTGATATTCCTGTTGTGGTTGGAGGGTCAGGCTCCTGCCCTGACCGGCTTGAAAACAGGTCAGGCGAGGACGCTGACCCTCCAAAAAATGTCTGCAACGTCACTATAATTCATTGCCGGGTTAATACGTCTGGCTGCCCATCCTCTTCAAGAAAACCCCTGCCGGGTTCATCCGCCCCCACATTCGCTGGCACGATACGTGGATTCTTTCAACTTCTCCACGACTCGATGAGTAGCCCATCTGTGGATTTTTCCGATGCGGAATGGTGGTGGCCGGAAGGTGATGGATGGAGGAGCGATCTCGGGGCGCGTTTCGCATGGCGCGCGGCACTGTCCCCTGGTTTCCTTGTCGATGCCCCCCGCCTGCATCCGTGTATCGGGTTTGGAGAGCATGTCATTCTTGCCGACACCCCCTCGGATTTGCTCCTCCGGAACCAGGATTGGAAAGCCCCAGCCTGCGTCGCGAAACATCCGTTGCTGGGTCGGGGGAATCTTCTACCGAGCGATCTGCCGCGATTCACCGGGAAGAAATTTGCGGCAAGGCACAGGGGAGTGCACGAGGGGTGGCAGATTTGGGATTTTGGAGGCGAAGTCTTCGGCTTCCTGAATCTGGATGTCGAAACCGACGAGGCGGGCACCTGCACCTTACTTCACGGCGAGAGTCTCGCCAGGAATGGTCTGCCAGATTTCAGTTTCAGCGGAGGAGATTTTCGAGACATCCTGGAACTCCCCGTGGGTCGTCGCTGCTGGGAATCGTTCGAGAAGCGTGCCTTGCGATACCTGGCCATGCCAGACAGATTTTGCGTCCGAGGGTTGTCGGTTCGGGAGTCGCATCGCCCGCTCGTCGAGATTTGGAGAGCATCGCCGACTGTGGAGAAACTCAACGCTGTTGATCGGGCAATCATCGAGGCAGCGGCACGCACAGTGACCTTGTGCTGCGATGATTTACTGAATCTAAAAACCGCGAATGGACGCCAATGAACGCGAATAAAGCATTGAAAATAAGT
>DYRD01000130.1 GCA_020718905.1 Syntrophus aciditrophicus
TGCGTTCGACAGGGAAAGGGCGCCGCTTGAGGAAGTGACCCGCTGGGTAAAATAATCAGTGAATCATTCTCTTAAAACTCCGCAAGGAGCAAACCGGCCGGCTTTTACTGGTCAGCCGGTTTGCTGATTGCCACCCTGCCCCCTGCCGGATTCCGCTTACATCTGTAAAATCAAGTATCTCTTCCTGTTTTCACTGGGGAATACCCCTGCAACACCGGTGCCGCATAAAAAATGGATTGCAATTGCACGAAGAAAAGTTGTACTTGTCGCATCGGGTTGACAACGGAAAACAGGAAACTGTTTATGAGTTTCTGACGCCGCTTCCGACTTCCCCCAGTGGCTGAAGCCCCATACCTTGAGGCCTTTGAGCAGGTAACGAGTACTGGTGGCGCATGAAAATTCTTGTTATAGACGACGAAAAGATTGTTCTCGACAGTTGCCGCAAGATACTCGGCTCCGAAGGATTCACGGTCGAATCCGTCTCCACCGTTGACGATGCCCTTCTCGCCCTTGAAAAAGAGTCCTTTCACCTTCTCCTTGTTGACATCAAAATGCCCCGACACGACGGGCTCTACCTGATGAACCTGCTGCGGGAACGCGGGGTTCTCGTCCCGATTGTAATCATGAGCGGCTACACAACGGCGGAAACGATGGATAAGGCCCGGAGCATGGGCGCAACCTTTTTTCTTCCCAAACCATTTACCCCTGATGAGCTTCTCGGCGCCGTACGGCAATCGACAGGAGATGGATCATCATGAAAATCACACAACCCATTGTCATCGACGAACTGCGGATGGTCTCGAAAACCTGGGCAAACTCGCAAGCGGGGCTGCCGGGGGAAAGGGCCCTGCCAATGGCGGGCCCTTCAGTCGAAGCCATTCCATTCCCATCCCTTAATCCCTGCGGGGAAGGGCAAGAGCGGGAGGAGACAAGGCAAATTTAATCTTCCTTGTGATGGCCCGCCTTCACAGGGGCTTCACAAGACATGGACGGAACGGGAACTCTTCATGTTTTTTTACTCGACACGTTCAAAACTCATCGCCAGCTTTCTGGCCGTAGCCTTTCTGGTAGGTTTTGTTTCGCTGTTCATCGGGGGGCAGCTTCTCTACCAGACCGTCCTCGGCGAGGCCAAAAACCGCGTCCGGCTCGATCTGAACGCGGCCCGGGAAATATATCTGAATCGTATCAAAAGCATCGTCTGCCCCCTGTCGGTCTGCTCGCAGGAACCGTCCCTGCAGGCCGCAGTGAAGAAACTGAACGTTTCGGAAATCATACCCAGACTTCAAACCGTCAAGAACAGGGCAGAGCTTGATTTTATCGGCGTCGTGACGAAAGAGGGCAACATGCTCTGCCGAATCGGCCGGGGGGATGTCCGCTGCGAGACGGCCGAGGTGAAAAATCCGGTTGCAGAACTTGTCTTTGCCAGACTTGTCCCGATATCCGGCACGGTCATTCTCGATAAAAAGTTCCTTGCCGCCCATAGCCTCGAACTTGCGGACATGGCGCGAATCAAAAGGCTTCACGCACCCGGGGAAATACCGCCAAAGGAAGATGTTGAGACAGCGGGAATGGTTCTTGTTGCCGCATTCCCGATATTCGACAAGGGCACCCTGATCGGCGTCATCTACGGCGGCACGCTTCTCAATATGTCCAATACAATCGTCGATACGGTCAGGGACACGGTGTTCAAAAACGAAACCTACAAAGGACGCTGCGTAGGGACTGCAACCATTTTTTTCAACGACCTGAGAATCTCCACCAATGTCATGACGACGGATGGCAAGCGGGCCATCGGGACCCAGGTTTCCCGGGAGGTGAAGGAACGCGTCCTTCTCAAGGGCGAACGCTGGACGGATCGGGCGTTCGTTGTGAGCGACTGGTACATCACCGCGTATGAACCGATCGAGGACATCTTCGGGAAACGAATCGGCATGCTCTACACCGGCGTTCTGGAGGAAAAATACGTCGATCTCCGCAACCGGACTCTCTTTATCCTCGTGATCATTACCTTTGCGGGGATGCTGCTGGCGATAGGACTCGGCTATTTTCTGGCCGACAAGATCATGCGACCGGTAAACCGCCTGATCAAGGCCAGCCAGGCGGTTTCCGAAGGCAACTTCAACCCGGAGATCGGGCCGGTATCCAGGGATGAGATCGGCGTTCTGCAGAAAACCTTCCGGAACATGGTCATTTCGCTGGAGGAACGCGACCGGCAGAAAAAAGCGGAAAGCGAAAACCGGCTGATCCAGTCCGAAAAGCAGGCCAGCATCGGCAGGCTGGCCGCCGGCGTCGCCCACGAAATCAACAACCCACTCACCGGAGTGCTGACTTTCACGCACATGCTGCTGCGACGTAAGGATCTGGCGGAGGATATTCGCTCCGACCTGGAGGTGATCGCCCAATCCACAGAGCGGGTCAGAAAGATCGTCAAGGGGCTGCTCGATTTTTCAAGGCAGACAAAGCTTGACAGGGAAGCGACGGATGTAAACCGCCTTGTCAGCGCTACCGTCTCCATGATGGAAAATCAGGCGCTTGTCAAAGGGGTCAGCTTACATTTCGATCCCGGGGAGCCCCTGCCCCTGGTCACGCTGGACCGCAGCCAGATTCAGAGTGTCCTGCTGAACATGATTCTTAATGCCCTCGATGCAACAAAGCCGGGGGACAGCATCGATATTTACACGGCAACCGGGCTGTCCGCCAGCGATGCAGGCCAGACGGGCGTGGAGATTACCATTGCGGACAACGGCTGCGGCATTCCGCCGGACAATCTCGACAAGCTGTTCGATCCATTCTTCACGACCAAAGAGGTGGGGCAGGGAACCGGCCTTGGCCTCTCCGTCTCTTTCGGCATCGTCCACGAACATGGAGGCGCAATCAGGGTGCAAAGTGAGCAGGGAAAAGGAACAAGGTTTTTTATCTGGCTGCCGGTCGAAAAACCGCAGAGTTGATCCGTGCAGTCTCACTATCTGCGGAAGGAGGCAAAAATGGAAAAGAAAAGGGCGCTTGTAATTGACGACGAGCAGGTCGTGCTCGACAGCGTAAGGAAGATTCTCGCCGGCGAGGACTACGAAGTCGATGTCACCCTGAGCGGACGCGAGGGAATCGACCGGGCAACAAAGGGAAATTACGACATCCTGCTTACCGATATCAGAATGCCCGACATAGGCGGCATGAGGGTGCTGCGGGATGTGAAACGGGCAAAACCTTCACTGCCGGTCATCATGATTACCGGGTATGCATCGATCCAGTCATCGGTTCAGGCCATGAAACTGGGCGCAGCCGACTACGTGGAAAAACCTTTTACCCCGGATCAGCTGATCCGGTCTGTCGCTGCAGCGCTCGACACGGAAGCGGCCAGGGAACCGGAAATCCAGGTTGTCGTTCACAAAGACGAGATACTGAAGGTGCTCGAACGGGCATCCTCCGACAATGATTTTGTCGCCAGCCTGCTTTACCATGGATCCTATGCACTTGACGGTTATGAGCTGACCGGTCCCGAAAGACTGGCGATACTCACCGGCGACATCGAGTGGATAGAGGGGCAGATCGGCCCCCTGACGCCCGCCCAGAGAAAGTGGCTCGACAGAAGGCTGAGCGCTGAAATATGGTAGCCGTTTAAATCGGAATAAACACCAAACCGGACGGAGAGACATGTCATGAACCAGCGGATGCTCGTCATCGATGATGAAAAGATTGTTCTGGAATCGTGCCGGAAGATATTTACCGGCGAGGGGTTTGATGTGGTGACCGCCTCAGACCCCCGGGAGGGAATGCGAATGGCCGCCTCTTCCCCGTTTGATGTTATCCTGGTTGACTGGAAGATGCCCGGGTTCGATGGAATGGACGTGATCGCCGAACTGGATCGCCATGCCCCCGATTCCGCCGTGGTGATGATCAGCGGCTACCCTTCCGTGGGCCGGGCGGCGGAGGCGATGAAACGGGGCGCGATGGATTACGTCCCCAAGCCGTTCACCCCCGAGGAGATATTGGAGACGGTCAAAGGGGCGATCCAGAGAAAGATCACCGAAGAAAAAAAGGCGCTCGGCCGCTTCGAGAAGGTCCTGCAGTCGGTCCAGTTTCCCACCGCCACGCTGGAGGATAAACCGCCCCAGACGATAGCGGAAACCGTCGCCTCGACGGTGGGTGTCGGCAAGACGACATCGCCGTGGATTACCGTCTTCGTGCTCGGCATCCTTGCAGGCGCGTATATCGGATTCGGCGGGCTCCTTTCAACAACCGTCACCTTCGATCTTCCGAAAATCATGGGCCTCGGCTTCACCAAATTGATCGCCGGATCGGCCTTCAGCGTCGGCCTGATGCTGGTCGTGATCGCGGGCGCGGAACTCTTTACCGGCAACAACCTGATGCTGTCAAGCGTCATGACCGGAAAAATAACCCTCGGCGCCATGTCGGCAAGGTGGGCGGTCGTCTGGGTTGCCAATCTCATCGGTTCCCTCCTGCTGGCCCTGATTTTTTATCTTTCCGGGCTATGGAAAACAGGAGACGGCGCGCTCGGCGCCTCCGCGGTAGGCATTGCCTACCTTAAGGTCAACCTGAACTTTCTGGAGGTGCTTGTCCGCGCGATCGGCTGCAACTGGCTTGTCTGCTTGGCGGTCTGGATGGCGCTTGCCGCCCGCCAGACAATAGGAAAAATCTTTGCCATCTTCTTTCCGATCATGGCATTCGTTGCAATCGGGTTCGAGCACGTCGTGGCAAACATGTACTTCATCCCTGCCGGGCTGTTTCTGCACAACTGGGCGGGGATTGCGGCGCCGGCGGCGTATGACCCGGCGTCTCTCAACTGGATCAATTTCTTCTGGAAAAACATGCTGCCCGCGACAATCGGCAACATCATCGGCGGCGGGGTATTTGTGGGAATGAGCTACTGGGGCGCCTACCTCCGGCCCCATTCTGCCGAAGCTCAAAAATAGGCATCTGATCCGCATGTTGCATCCTGCCAACTTCCCACCCTTGAGGGGAAACGAAGTTCAGGCTTGAGACAAACTGCAACGCTTTGCCCCCGCCTTTTGCCAATACCCGCGAAGGCCGGGGGAAAAACGACGTGATCTCGTTGCCCCGTTCCTTTTTTACAGGTCGGCCGGCTTGCAGATGATCTCTCTGATTTTCAGATCGAGACAATGGGCGCTGGTCGCGGGGCGGATGACAAGCGCCGTATCGGCGCCGTCTTTTGTAC
>DYRD01000131.1 GCA_020718905.1 Syntrophus aciditrophicus
CGCATCGGTCACCTCCATCGGTCACCTTAACAAACCGGACATGTCACGAACTCGCGACAGTGGGTTCAAGAAACTTGACATTTCTCCAGGATATCTTTAAGATGGCGGCCAATAATCAAGGAGGCGATTCAAAATGCCCATCTATGAATTCAAATGCACGAAATGCGGTGAGGAGTTTGAAAAGATCTGCTTTTCCTCCGGCATGGAAGAGGCCGTTCCCTGCCCGGAATGCAAGTCGAAAAAGACCCGGAAGCTGATGTCCGCCTTCGCCGGGGGCAAGTCGGGCTGCGGTTCCTGCGCCTCCACAAGTTGCGCCCCCTCTTGAGGCCACTGAAACTCTCATGACCGTGGGTCATGACAAATTTTCCCATTGCTTAAAACGGCAGAATCAATTATAAGGAGCCGGCTTTTCACAAAGTATCCCGAAAGGAGTGCGGCAGCATGAATATTCTTATTTTTGGACCCAATGGCAGCGGTAAAGGCACCCAGGGTGCGATCGTCCAGAAGAAGTACGGCGTCCCCCACATCGAGACCGGCGTTATCTTCAGAGAGAACATTAAGAAAGGCACGGATCTCGGCAAAAAAGCAAAAGATTATATTGATCGCGGCGAACTCGTTCCCGATGAGATCACCGTGCCCATGATCCTCAACCGTCTTAAGGAAGTGGATTGCGCCCAGGGATGGCTCCTCGACGGTTTCCCCAGGAATCTTGTCCAGGCGGAGGCCCTCTGGAACGCCCTGGTCAAGGAGAACATGAAACTCGATTTCGTCATCGAGATCATCCTCGACCGGCAGACATCGAAAAACCGCATCATGGGCCGGCGGCTCTGCGCCGTGGACAACAACCATCCGAACAACATCTTTATCGACGCTATCAAACCGGCGGAACAAGACGGCAAGTTTGTTTGTCGCGTCTGCGGCTGCGAGACCCTGACCGCCCGGGCCGATGACCAGGACGAAGGGGCCATCGACAAGCGGCATAACATCTATTACGATACCAAGACGGGCACCCTGGCCGGCGTGAACTACTTCAAGGAACGGGTCAAGGTCATTGAAGTCAGCGGCGTGGCAGGTGTGAAAGAGGTCTCCGAGGATATCCTGAAGAAGCTGGGATAGACTTAGGAAGGCAGGCCGGGCAAGAAGGAAAGATAACTTCCGGCCCAACCCCACCCTAACATCCCCCCGAGGGGGAGGGAATAATCGTGACCCGTTCCCTCCTGCGGGGAAGAAAGTTTGATAGCGGTTCACGGGCAATTAACCTATCACCGAGCCCTCCCTTATTCCGGGAGGGCTCTTTATATTGAGAAACATGGATTATATTCGCAACTTCAGCATTATTGCCCACATCGATCACGGGAAATCCACCTTGGCGGACCGGCTGATCCAATATACCGGCGGCTGCGATGCCCGGAATTTCCAGGATCAGATCCTCGATAATATGGATATCGAGCGGGAGCGGGGGATTACCATCAAGAGCCAGGCCATCTCCCTGCCCTATACCGCCCGAGATGGTAAAACGTACAACCTGAATCTCATCGACACCCCCGGCCATGTGGACTTCAGCTATGAAGTATCCCGCTCCCTGGCCTCCTGCGAAGGAGTCCTCCTCCTCATCGACGCCGCCCAAGGGGTCCAGGCCCAGACCCTGGCCAATCTCTACCTCGCCCTGGAGCACGACCTGGAAATCATCCCCGTGATCAATAAAATAGATCTCCCCTCCGCCGATGTCGAGCGGGTCATCGAGCAGATCGACGCGGAACTGGGACTGGATACGGATACCAACCTCAAATGCTCGGCCAAGGAGGGAACGGGGATCGAAGATATCCTGGAGGCCATTGTCCAGAGGATACCGCCCCCTAAGGGTACTCCGGAAGCCCCCCTGTCGGCCCTCATCTTCGACGCCCAATACGACCCGTTCCGGGGCACGGTCATCCACTGCCGGATCATGGACGGGACGGTGCAGGGCGGTGACATTATCCGCTTCATGTACGGCGGGGCTACCTACAAGGTCGAGGAAGTGGGGCATTTCCTCCTTACCCGCCAGAAGCGGGAACGTCTGTCGGCGGGGGAAGTGGGCTACATCATCGCCGGCGTCAAGACCATCTCCGACGTCCGGACCGGCGACACGATCACCCTGGAGAACCGGCCCTGCGGCAAGCCCCTCCCCGGCTTCAAGGAGGTCAAACCCGTCGTCTTCGCCTCCATCTACCCCATCGCCTCCGACGATTACGAGGATCTCGCCGTCGCCCTGGAAAAATACAAGCTCAACGACGCCTCCTTCATCTATGAAAAAGACGCCTCCGTGGCCCTGGGACAGGGATTCCGCTGCGGCTTCCTGGGCCTCCTCCATCTCGACATCGTTCAGGAACGCCTGGAGCGGGAATACGATCAGTCCCTGATCCTCTCCGTCCCCAGCGTCCGCTTCCGGTTGACCCTGAAGGACGATATAGTCCTCTATGTGGACAACCCCTCCCATTATCCTCCCCAGATGACCATCGCCAAAGGGGAAGAGCCCTACATCCGGGCCTCCATGATGATGCCGGAACGCTACCTCGGAGGCGTCATGAAGCTGTGCCAGGAAAAGCGGGGCATGAATTCAAACCTCAATTACCCGGAACCGGGAAGGGCGGAGTTGATTTATGAGATGCCCTTATCCGAGGTCATTTACGACTTCTACGACCGCTTCAAATCCGTCAGCCAGGGATACGGCTCCTTTGATTATGAGCTTATCGATTTTCGGGACAGCAACCTTGTCCTCGTAGATATCCTCGTCAACGGCGAAAGAGTGGACGCCCTCTCCCAGATCGTCCACCGCGACCGGGCCCGGGCCTGCGGCCTTCAGGCCTGCGAACGCCTCAAGGAGGAAATACCGAAGCAGATGTTCAAGATCGCCCTGCAGGCGGCCATCGGCGGCGAGATCATCGCCCGGACGACCATTTCCGCCTTCCGGAAGGATGTTACCGCCAAGTGCTACGGCGGCGACATCTCCCGCAAGCGCAAGCTTCTGGAAAAGCAGAAGAAAGGGAAGAAGCGCATGAAGATGATCGGCAACGTCAGCATCCCCCAGAGCGCCTTCCTCGCCGTCTTGAAATCCGATACGGACTGAATTGATTCAACATTGAATGAACCTGCCCGGCCTTTACATCCATATCCCCTTTTGCCGGACCAAGTGTCCTTATTGCCATTTTTACTCGACCACAGACCTCGCTGCCGTGGATCTGGTCATCCCCGCCATCGTCCGGGAGATGGAGCTTTATGCCCATGAGTTCCCTACCTTCGATACCGTCTATATCGGCGGCGGCACCCCGTCGCTCTTGACCATTCAGCAACTTGAAATGATCCTCGCCGGGGTCCGCAGGCACTTTCCCCTCGCTCCGGAGACGGAAATAACCATCGAAGTCAATCCCGCCGACGGCGACCCCGGCTGGTACCGTTCCCTGCGGAGGCTGGGTTTCAATCGTCTCCATCTGGGCGTCCAGTCCTTCTCCGACGAGGCCTTGGCCTTTCTCGGGAGAAGGCACCGGGCAAGGGACGCCTTCGCGGCCCTCGACAACACCCTCCGGGCCGGCTTCGACAATTTCGGCATCGATCTTATTTACGGCATTCCCGGGCAGGATCGGCCATCCTGGCGGGAATCACTGGCCTGCGGCGTCTCCTTTTTGCCGCCCCACCTGTCGGCCTATCAGCTCGCCATCGAAGCAGAGACGCCCTTCTGCCACAGCTATCGGCGCGGCTCCTTCGACATCCCCGGCGAGGATGGGTCCCTTGCCTTTTTCCTGGAGACTGCGGCATATCTCGAAAGCGAGGGTTACGAGCACTACGAGGTGTCCAACTATGCGGCAAACCCCGCCCGCAAGTCCCGTCATAATCAAAAATACTGGGATCATACTCCCTATCTGGGGATCGGTCCCGGGGCCCACTCTTTCCAGGACGGCAGGCGCTGGTGGAACCACCGCAGCATCGAAGGTTACGTGCATGATCTTGCCGCGGGCAAGCCGCCCGTAGCAGGCGAAGAAACCCTCTCCCGGGAAGAGCTGCGCCTCGAAACCCTTTTTATGGGCTTGCGGACCGCCCGGGGAATCGACATCGCCGCCTTTCGCCGCAAGTTTGGCGAAGATCTGCCCAGGGTGCGCCGTGCCATCATCCAGCCCCTTATGGACGGCGGTTTTATCCTCGTCAGAGACGGGCGGATTTCCCCGACCAGACGCGGCCTTGCCGTCGCGGACCAACTGGCCCTTGCCTTTTAATTTTTTCCCTCTCTTCGAGGGAGAGGGAAGACCGTCTGGCAATTTCCCCCACCCTGTGGTATGGATCCCCCCAGGAAGATGCGAAGAGGAAAGATTATGGGCGAGGGAGATAGGAAGACATGAGTACGATGGTCGTCTATGCCGTGGTGGCGCTGGTATGCATTGCCGACCCGTTCATACTTCATCATATCAACAAGAACGCCGCACACCCGTTGGATATAAGCCTGCGCCGGCTCATTTCTCAGAATCTCACTTATTTTATCACCCTCTATGCCTTCATTCTCAGTCTCTGGGGGATTTATCAAAACGCGGAAACAACGGTGACCAATCCCCGGGCCTTCCCAACTCGGGCCACTTCCGGCACTTAATGACAGACTATGTCCGGACCGTCAAAGAATAAGAGTGGAAGGGGATGGATAAGGGCGTTTTCCGTGCGAAAATGGATAGCATCGACGACCGCCTGTGGGCGGAGCTGAACGCCATCAGGCCGCAATCACCGGAACATTTCAGCATCTTTAATAATCTCATCGTCATGATGACGGACATGGGGGAACGGCGCTTGGAACGCCTGCTCCTTCTTGACGGCAGCCTCTATCCGCAGATGTGGTCCCTGATTTACCTTGGCGGGTTCCTTTCCCTCTTCGGGCTTTTCTTTACCAGCACCGGTCAGGCCAAGGTTCAGTTTATCTCCGATTTTATGTTGATCTGCATGATCGTCTTTACGATCTACCTTATTTATGAACTTGACTCGCCCTTTTCCGGAAACCTCCATATCGACCCCAAGGCCTTCAATATGGTCTATGATAAGATGATGCACCTGGGGGCTCAGGTCCCGAAATGATTATGGTCAGGTAATCAGGTCGAAGGCGTCCCGGACAAGTTCGACAGAGGTGGTGGGGGTTGTTTGGACAGGATACAGGTTTTTATAAGTGGGAAAT
>DYRD01000307.1 GCA_020718905.1 Syntrophus aciditrophicus
TCTGGGCGATGTGAACGGGGATGGCGCAGTCGGGCTTCCCGAGGCAGTCCACGCGCTGCAGGTGTCGTCGGGAATCCGGCCGCAGGGGGTGGAAGCGAAGTACGACTTCGCGGAATACTTCATGTTCCCGGGGACATTGGAAAGAAGGACAAAATACTACCGCGATCAGGCATCCGGTGGTTCGTACACCTACCAGGGAATGGGTATCGTTACGAGGGAAACGATCGACGGCGAGGAGTACTATTTCGAAGGATATTACTATTACCGGATCACCCCGCAGGGCGTTCTTCTCATTGGTTACAAAGGGCCTACGGGCATCGTCAGGTACGACCCCCCGACGTTGCTTGGCTCACGAAACATGTCCGCCGGAGATGTCTATACAGTTTTTTACGAACCTTCGCCCGGCTCCGGCAGCCGCGTCTATCGGGAGGATACTTTCCTGGGAACGGAGGATGTGACAACGACCGCAGGCTTCTTTCCCGGATGTCTTAAAATGAGGGGTAAAGTTCACGGATCGTCGCTCACGACATTCATAAGGTATTTCGCACAAGGAATCGGCAAGGTTAAGGAGGAGTACCTTGCGTCGGGTTCTTACTCATACAGCACGGAACTGGTCAGCGCCAGAATCGGAACAACCGTCGTCATCCCGCCCGGGGTGGTCTATTATTCTGGCAGCGGTACATGGACCCAAGATACTATACCACCACCAAGAAGAACTGGGACATTTACTTTCCGTTATTCACACGGGGAGCCGCCTTACTGGGGGAGGTTGATTCTTGTCGGATTTCAAGTATCACCGTTTCCTGGAGAAACACCTTCGGATAGAAGCCTCTTAGTTAAATCAGACGATGGAGTTCATTTTACGGATTGGCAGCCTGTTGCCGGTTATGTACCGACCGTCGCGATGACTGCGGAAAATGGTGTAATTGGAGGAACAGGTGGAACAGTTTCCCTTACAGGTACTTACGCCGTCGAGTGAAGAATGAAAGAATAATCATTGTTGGCGGCGGGAATTGCGGGGAAATATATCCATTCATTGCGGACTTCCGCCCGATTTGAGGGAAGTTGGACATGATTATGATGCAGACGGAAACCCCGCCGCCGGAAGAGACGACGGCGGAGACGGCAGGAG
>DYRD01000132.1 GCA_020718905.1 Syntrophus aciditrophicus
AGACTCCACAATATTATTTGAAGAAAATTAAGGGAAAAAGGCGAGGCAAACCCTGAGGGACTGGATTTGTTAGCATTTCTACCATCCACGATTAATTTATAAACATTAAGCTACGCTTTCTTGTTTTTTCTGCAGGGGTTGAGAACTAAGTCACCAAAAACACAACCCTGTTAAGCTGAGAATCTTCGCCAGAGTCGTCTTGCCCGTCTGCCTTGGCCCGGTAAGCAGGATAATTTTTCTCTGGAGGTCTTTCCGAATGTATTCTTCCAAGTATCTCTTCATGGCGGCCATTCTACCCTGCATTCCGAAAAAGTCAAGACTTTTTCGGAATAGCTGCCGGAATCGCGAAAAAAGGGGTCAGGTCTTGTTTTTGCCTTTCGCTATCCGGTCCGGCGGGGACAGATTTCACATTTGTCCCCGCAGCCATGTTTTTTTATCTTGCCATATCTGCGCATCTATATTATGGAAATTCCGCGGCGCGACTGAGACGCAGGGAATAGGAAGGCGCTTTTTTCATCGTACATCCCAGAGCAAAGCCCGGCGGGGACAGGCTCCTTGCTGGCGACGGTTACCGCCTGTTTTTTACAACCCTCGCCAAAAGTCGTCGAGAGATGCCACAGGATTCTTTACGGCTGTTGCCTGATGACGAATCACTACCATTTGCTGATCGAAGCGCCCCAGGCGAATCTCTCGACGGGCAGCCTTGACGCTGCCCTCACATGGGGATATACGTTGAAAGAAGTCATGGATTGCGAGAGCCTGCACGACTCCCGTGTCAGCCGGGCGGAAAAAACAAGACCTGACCCCAAAAGGGTTTGGCGTTTGTCTGGCAGGGGCTCGGCAGAGAGACTTTGTCGGCGAAACCGGGAAGATCGACACCACAGCAAGGTTAAGGACGTGAAACATATCGTAAAAAAAACAGATCGCCGGGGTTTTACGCTGATTGAGCTGATGATCATTCTGATTCTTGCCGGGATCATCATCGCCGTCGTTATCTCCGGGGTGACCGGCCCCTCGGAAATTGATACGAAGGCGCGGGTAAACGTCATCAAGAATCATCTTCGTTACGCCCAGAGCCAGGCGATGAAACGGGGGGCGATCTGGGGAATCAAGTGCGATTCCACGCATTACTGGCTGTTTAAAACCACCGCCCCGGACACGCCGGCCAACCAGGTCGCCCTGCCCGGGGAAAGCAGCGAAAAAATACAATTGGCCGATAACAAGATAACCATGACCCCCTTTTTTACCATCTTCTTCGATGCCACGGGGAGGCCATACACGGCCTACACGGATGAACAGGCCAACACGCCTCTGGTTGCCATCCTGACGATAACGGTTGATTCCACCCCGGCGGGAACCCCTGAGACACTTGCAATTACCCCGGAAACAGGATTTATACCATGAGCATATCACGAAAATTTCGGACAGCTCAGGCGGGGTTCACGCTGATCGAGATCATCGTGGCGATCGTAGTGGGGGCGATCGTAGGGGTGATCCTCTTCAGCTATATGGGAACCCATTTGATTCACAGCGGCGATCCGATAGCGATTGTCCGTTCCGAAGGGACAGCCGAGAAGTGGATGGAGCGAATCATCGTCGATTACGTCGAGGAAATCAACAAACCGGCGAGTTATACGACGGCGCTGGCAACGATCCATGCCCGTGATTATACAGTCGATCCGTACAACATGCCCGTCGGCGTGACACTGACCAGAAGCTACGTCGCCTACGATGCGGCTGGTGTTGAAGTGTCATCTCCCGGCGCGAGCCCGAATCTGAAGGTGACAGTCAAGGCCGGCGGGTACGGCCTGACCACCATTCTCACCAGCCAGAGGGTTTCCACCGGCGATCCGACAGTGTTTTATTGAGGGGAACATGAAAAAGCGAGAGGCAGGCTTCACTCTGATCGAGATAATTGTCGCTCTGGTAATGGTGGGCATCATGAGTGTCTTTGCCGGTTTATTCATGACCACCTTCCTCGACGGCTATTTCATGGCCAAAGACAATGCCGATACGGCTCTGAAGGCCCAGATGGCGCTGGACAGAATAAGCATGGAGTTAAAAGATATCAGCCCGGTCTCCGAAGATATCCCGAAGCCTGTTTCTGCTTTGACGGCAAACTCCCTCATCACCTACACAAATTCGTCCGGCGTCAACAAGACAATCAAATACGAGGGGTCCACTATTTATCTTTCCACGCCGGCGCCGGAGCCGGTGAACAACATCCTGATCGATCATGTCCAGGACTTTCAATTGACCGCCGCCTATGCCAATGTCTATGATATCGTCGCCAACGATGTTGCCTTCATCGATATCGGCTTTACCATCAGCGGGTATGATCCCTTCAGCACGCGAATATTCCCCCGCAACAGGATTCCGCATCCATGAACACCGGAGGAAAAGGAGTAACTATGAAAAATATCAAACGGTTGACTGATTATTCCTCCGTGATTAAGGCAGGCCGGGGTCAGCAGGGAAGCGTACTGGTCTTTATGATCGTCCTTATGGTTATTTTCACCGTCCTCGGCGTTGGCATGGTTTCCATGTTCGGCTCCTCCGTTCTGGGTGTTTTTTCCTCCAACAGTTACCGCCGGGCGCATTATATGGCTGAATCCGGCCTGAGATACACGATAAGTTCGTACCGAAACGCGGCATCAGGACAGGCAAAAGAAGCGGCGCTGGACGCGATCGATGACGGCAGCGTCGCAGGGAAGTGGTTCAACGTTTTCCCCGACCTGTCCAGATACCAGGTCCGTGTCCATCCTTACTGGATGAAGACGGACCCCGGCACTGGCGCCTCCACGACCGTCATTACCGCCGATGTGCCAAATTCCGGACTTCCGCCGGATTTTGCCATACCGGGTGTGGGAAGCGTGGCGCGCCTCCATGTCGGCCCGAACGGTCTTGTGGGCATCAGCAGCGTCTCGGGCGCCACGGGAGGATCAACGAAAGTTACCTATAATCTGGCCTCAGCCGTGACAATTCCCGCCGGCTTCCGAGCGTACGCCAACCTCGCCTTTCCGACGAACAACGAAAAAACGGTCATCAATGGTTCCGCGGCGACACCCCTTGTCCTCAACATCAGCGACGTCAAAGCCATTCCCCGGAAAAATGGCCAGTTCACAGACTCGGAGACCAGCATCCTTTATTCCTATCAGACGGCCCGGCTGGTCGCAGGCAAGGCGCAACTGGAAAATATCACCTGGAGATGCCCAACCAGCACGCCATGTTCCAGCACCACCGCCACTTTTCCCGCGGGCCGCCCCCTTATTTTTTCACAGGCAGCCCAGCTCGCTTCCACGGGAGAACACCTCCAGACACAAAAGAAACTGACCGATTATCTACCCCTGTTCAGCGGCACATCAATGCTGGAGCCGCCGGGTAATTTTTCGCCACCGGCGTTGACGCCTGCTCTAAGCGGCTTTAGCACCCTTGATGCGCTGGACATCACGCAAAGCGGAGACCGGGTCGTTGTCGGCTCTTATCTCGCCACCGGCGGAACGCATGTGTATTGGGCCCGTATCCAGAAACTGGGAGAGTACAGTTTTAATGATCCCGAAGAACCGGGACGCACCATCGGCTATCATGTGACCCCCCTTGCCGATGCGATCAGCGACAACCTCCGAAACACCTGGATACAATATAACAAGCTCAGTTACGACGTGCAAATCAAGGTGGGTTGGGATTACCAGTTGAATTATGCCGCCCAGGGGATCACCTTCCGCTGGCATGAAAGCCCTGTCTTTACAGGTAAATATCAGGGATACGGTATTGCTTTCATGCGCTTCGGTTGCCAGAACACAACCTGCAGCGACATGATCCCCAACTCCATAAAGCCGGGCCCGGGTAATTCAGAGAAGGACAAACTATTGCTTGTACTGTGGGAGCAGAAGGTCAACGCCACCGGCGTGGAAACGAAGGACTGGCTGGCCTATGCAGTCCTCGGGAAGCCGGATGATTATAAAAGCAACAATTCTCACGTCGTCACCCCGCCCGCCAAAAGATCGCCTGCTGATCCCGATCAGAAGGTGACCGGGAACCAGGGTGTCTGGTACGACGGGCGGATCAACGACGACGCCACCCTTCTGGTGCGGGTGGAAGACAAGTTTGTCGGCAGCCAGCGTGTTAATGAGATCAAGCTCTTTTACGGCGATGCCTCCACCTACGCCAATTGGACAGACGACAGCAGAACCCGGGACAGCGTTGCCACCAATAAAGAGCGGGCCAGGTACTACCCGAAATGGCTGGAAACAGGCAGCGGCGGCACGCTGAACGTCATCAATCCGCGCTGGCCTTCCAACACCTTTGGTCTGGACGGCGCCGCCACCATCGCTTACTGGTACAATAACGTGACGACCGATGATTATTTTTCTCTGGGCAGCATCGCCCCGACGGCGCCTTATAATACCGTGACGATGACCACCAACCTTACCCCGCGGACAGGCTTCGCATTGCCAATCCTGCTTCCAGACAAATGCACCATCCGGACCACCGATTATGTGCTGGATGCCTTTCCGGGCGGTCGTAAGGAGATCGGTCTGGCGGCCATGGGAAACCTCCGCACCATAAGCGGCTACCCAGTCACGGTTGCCTTCGATGACTTCTATATACAGATTCTGGGAGGAAATTAAAAATGAACGCATTAAAGCGAAACAGCGGCATCCTCCGCGCCCTTCTGGCGGCATCAGCGTTCCTGTTGTCGGGGATCATCTCGCCGCCTTGTGCCACTGCGCTTATGCCCATGCCGGATATAGGCGTCAATTACCAGACGATGACGGTGATTCAGGCGCAAAAACTCGCCGCAGTCGGCATGAAGAATGTCAAAAACGGCGACAAAATCTTTCTGCGCACATCCCGGACCGGACAATTTTTCTTCAAGAATCTCAGGACCAATGAAGAGCTGACTTTACCTTAACGAAACAGGGGAAAAAGGGGACAAAACTATTTTTTCACTGAAGAGCCAATTGCAAAATAAGCTTATCCGTCGCCCCGGCGGAAGCCGGGGACCAGAACATATTGAAAAAACTGGATTCCGGCTTTCGCCGGAATGACGCAGAAGGAGTTTTGCAATTGCCTCTGAAGGATGTTTTTTGTGCTATCTACCGTGCGGGGACAGGTACCGTGTTTTCGGGGTGATAAAATAAATCTGTCCCCTTTTTGAAGGATGGGCG
>DYRD01000133.1 GCA_020718905.1 Syntrophus aciditrophicus
TCCCACTTATAAAAACCTGTATCCTGTCCAAACAACCCCCACCACCTCTCTATTGCTACATATTGTACTAGTGATGATTAGTACCACTACATATAGCTATACGCAAGGAAAATTATGAAGTAAAGTCAAAAAGTATAGGGAGGAATAAAAGAGGCGAAATATTACCGTGACTTCCCGAGAATCGAGATTTCCCATGCACTATCTGTATTGCGGTAGTGACGAAGGATGCAGCACAACGCAGCATCCGGACTTTTTTGCGAAGCCGTCAAAATGTAAAGAGGGCTGGTGATAATAATCCCCGCCCCCAAGGTAATATCGACCTTCGTCCCCGTTAGCGGAGTCTAAGAAGCTTTCTGGCGATAACCACTCTCTGGATTTCGTTGGTCCCTTCATAGATCTGGCAGATCTTGGCGTCTCTCATATGACGCTCCGCGGGGTATTCTTTGCAGTAGCCATAACCGCCGAAAATCTGAACACCTTCAATAGCCGCCTTCATGGCGACATCGGAGGCGTACATCTTGGCCATGGCCGATTCCTTTTCGTAATCCAGGTGATTGTCTTCCATCCAGGCGGCCCTGAGGAGGAGTTCCGCCGCGTCGAGTTCGGTAGCCATGTCGGCCAGTTTGAACTGAATGGCCTGAAAGGTGGAAATCGGCTTGCAGAACTGCACCCTTTCCTTGGCATAGTCCAGGGCGTCTTCAAGGGCGGCCCTGCCGATGCCGATGCGACCGCAGTCCAGTCCCATCAACATCTGTTTGAATCCCTGTCCTTCCTTGCCCAACAGGTTGGCCGCCGAAACTTCTGCATCCTCAAAGACCAGTTCTGCCGTACCGGAGGCCAGAATGCCCATCTTCTCCTCAATTTTACCGATTGAGAAGCCGGGGGTGTTTTTCAGGTCGACAATCAGGTTGACAACGGCCTTGTAGCCCCTGCTCGCATCGGTCGTCGCCGCCAGCACGCAATACTGAGCCACATTGCCATTGGTGATGAAACGCTTGGTGCCATTGACAATGAACTTGTCACCTTGCAGCTCCGCCTTGCAGGCAAGAGCGCTGGCGTCGGAACCGGCGTCGGCCTCCGTCAGGGCATAGCCAGCCCTCAACCTTGCCACTCGCGACCGGGGTGAGGTACTGCAGCTTCTGCGCTTCCGTCCCGAAGGTATTGACGGGGAATCCATAGAGGGAGTTATTCACGGAGACGATGACGCCGCAGCTTGCACAGGCCTTGGAAATAGCGATCATCGCGTGGACGTAAGTGACGATGTCCATGCCGGCGCCGCCGTACTCCCTAGGAATGGCCACGCCCATAACGCCCATCTCCCCGAGGGCCCGGCAGATTTCCTCGGGATGACGGTGGGTTTTGTCTAATTCCGTCGCAATGGGCTTGATCCTGGTTTCGGCAAATTTGGTTACCTGATCCTTGACCGTCCCTTTAATTGAATAAAAAAGGCGATTCTTCAGGCGCCGAATTTCTCCAGACGTTTCGCGTGGGCAAGGGCCTGGCCCATGAGATACATCATCGGCATACGGCCCAGACCACCGCGGATACAATCTCTTTCAGCAAAATATACAACCATGTCGGGACGGCAAGTCGGTGCTGACAGGAGGACCGGTACGGGATGCCAGGAATGGGAAGCCAAGACCGCCGGGGTGGAATGATCTCCCGTTACGACCAGGACATCGGGTTTCAGATCCGTAATCTGGGGCAACATTGCGTCCAACTCTTCGAGGACGGTAACCTTACCGTCGAAGTTACCGTCCTCGCCTCTGGAATCGGTGGCCTTAACATGGACAAAAAAGAAATCATAATCATGGTAATGCTTCCGAAGCAGGGCAATCTCTTCTGCTACCGTGTCGGTATGGCCGGCAATATTCATCCCCAACAGCCGGGCAATGCCGCGATACATGGGATAGCTGGCAATAGCGAGGGCATTGAGGCGATACCGGTCATACAGGGACGGGTATTTACGGTATTTTGCATAGCCCCGCAGGAGCATCATGTTGGCCTTCGGTTCTTCCGACAGGACTTCTCCGGCCCTGCTGATAACATTACTCAGGAGTGCCTCGGTGTATTTTGCTTCGGGAACCAGGGCCCGGGGTGGCAGGGGCGCCATGCCCGTATGCTGGGGATCGGTTTCCCCGATCTCCTCGGCAAGACCATCCCCCCGCAAGACGAGAACGGCCCGGTGCTCCTTCTCCGCCTGGAAGATCACCTCCACGTTGCCATCAGAAGGAATGTTGTCCTGGAGCTTTTTACATAGGCGGCGGTTCGTCTCGTTGTCAATGCGCCCCGCCCGCCGGTCTACAATAATACCGTCGCTGTTGACCGTCGCAAAGTTAATGCGGATCAGGAGATCCTTTTCCGTCATGGGGAAGTCGATTCCCGCCCCTTCCAGAATTCCCCGGCCGATATTGTTCTTTACCGGATCATATCCGAAAAGGGCAAAATGGGCGGGCCCGCTCCCCGGAGTAATCCCATAGCCAACAGGGTCAAGAAGTCCGCAAACCCCTTTCTTGGCCAAGGCATCCAGATTGGGGGTCTGCGCCGTTTCCAGCTCCGTCATTCCTTCCGGGCCTGGCAGACCGCCGAGACCGTCCATGATGAGAAATATGATCTTTGTCGTGTTGGGTATCACCAGGGTATCGATCATTTCCGGATGCATAAGAATTCTCCCTTATAAAAATTTGAAGGGGGCGGGTCAAAAAAACCCCGCCCCCAAGTTGATGTCAACCTTCGTCCCTGTTAGCCGGATGCTTTCTTTAGCGTAATCGGGGAGAGCGGAATAAAATTCCGCTCT
Source organism: Syntrophus aciditrophicus (assembly GCA_020718905.1). Classification (GTDB taxonomy): domain Bacteria; phylum Desulfobacterota; class Syntrophia; order Syntrophales; family UBA8958; genus UBA8958. The sequence continues at coordinate 2,798 of DYRD01000133.1, forward strand.
CCCTGTTCACACTTATGGTCTTCCTGCCCGTAAGCAGGGTTCACCTGAACTACATGAAACTTGCCTCAGGGATGTCGATAGAGCTGCGGTCACCGCACTTCATAGACTTCTCGAATCCGAAGATATCCGTAACATGATTCATGATATAGAACTTGGCACTGGCTATTTTGCCCTGGTAGAAATTGGCATCGAAGTGGTCGGCACCCAGTTCTTTGAGCTTCGTGGCCGCCAGGATGGCCTGGTCGAGCAACAGTTTGCCGCAGTAGACTCGCGCGCCTGCATGCATGGTCCGGGTTGCAAAGAGCTGTTTCATCTGCTTATCGCCGGCTGTCCAGGCCGCATTCATCTCCACGATATCTTTGAAAGCGACCATGGCATCCGCCATCATCGCGAATTCTGCCGCAAATTCGTCGGTCTTCTTACTGGCAATGAATTCGTCGATTTCTGCGACCCACCTCCGGAACGGTGCGCCATCCTTCATGGTGAACTTACGGCCTGTATAATCCTGGGCCTGGATGAAGTTCGTGCCCTCCCAGATACCGTAGATCACAACGTCCCGGTACAGTTCCGCCGCGGCATACTCTTCCATGAAGCCGTAGCCGCCGTGGCATTGGATCGCCTCTTCGGTTGTACGTCTGGCCATGTCGGACGCATAGGCTTTACACAGAGGGTTGTTAATCGAAAACATATCGTCATAATAGGCCCTCTCTTCCGGCGTGGCAGCATCCACAGCCAGGTCGCGGTAGAGGTAGGACTGGTAAATCAACGCCCGGCAGGCCTCCATAATGGATTTCTGGAACAACAGCATACGGCGGACGTCTTCGTGCTCAATGATCCTGACGCTGGGTCCCTTGGGATTGGTGGAATGTTTGCTCTGCACCCGCACCTTCGTATAATCCAGGGCTGCATAATAGGCGGCGCCAATGCATCCCAGGGAGAATAATCCGGTGTTCAGACGTTCTTCGTTCATATACGCGAACATCTGCTTCATACCTACGCCTTTGCCGTCTACCACTTCTTTTTCGCCTACCATCCAGCCATAACAGTTATTGTTTTCACCCATGGACAGGGTACAGGTAGAAGAACCGTGAATGCCAAGTTTATGCTCAATATTCATGGTGGTTACGTCATTCCAGGCGCCCACAGAGCCGTCATCGTTGACCCAGAACTTGGGCACCAGGAAGAGGGAAATGCCGGCAGTGCCTTCTTTGGCGCCCGGGGTCTTGGCCAGCATCAGGTGGATGATATTCTCCGCCAGGTCATGGTCTCCGGAGGTGATGAAGCATTTCGTACCTGTGAGCTTATACTTGCCGGGAGTGTCGGTGGGGAATGCCTTGCTTTGGACTGCGCCGACCTCGGAGCCGGCGCCCGGTTCGGTCAGGCCCATGGTACCGCACCATTCACCGGATATCATCTTGGGCAGAAACAAGTCCTGTTGTTTTTGGGTGCCATATTCCTGGAGCACGGTGATCGCACCCTGGGTCAGACACCAGAACATGATGATCGACGGTGATGCGGCAGTCTGCATTTCCAGAATCGGAGCGTACCAAGTCAGGGGTATTTTGCCTTCGCCGCGGAAACCGAACTGCTGTGCTATCGACGCCTCCTGGACGGCTTTATAAACTTTCTTGAACGAGTCGGGGGTGACAACCGCATGTTCATTACCGCCCACATACTTCGCACCGGGCTCATCGGCGTCTTTGTTGGCCGGACACATCACGTCGCGGCAGACTTTATTGTTAACATCAAGGAAATTATCGATGTCGTCAATCCCATAGAATTCTTTGTAAGCGTCAAGGGTCAAGAGCTTACCCATCTCGAGCCATTCTTTAATCTGGAACGTAATATCGCGCGTTTGATACAACCAATTATAATGTGCCATTTACAATCCCTCCTAAAATTTGTTTGACTGACTACAACGATGCCATCCAGCGCGGTTGCCGCAATTAAAAAAATTTTTAATGCCGATCTGCTGGGGAAAGGCCAACGCCCCCTCTCATCGAGAGGAGGGCGTTAGGCCTCTTCGCCTGTTAACAACCCTTGAAATTAGCTTTCCTTTTTTCCAGGAACGCCTTCATCCCCTCTTTCTGGTCATCGGTACTGAAACACTGGGCGCAACATTCAACTTCCAGCTTATTGGCGTTGTCCAGGGCCAGATCATAGCCGTAAACGATGGTATGCTTTGCCATTTTCAGGGCAAATCCGGGCAGTCCGGCCAACTTGGCGGCAAACTTCTTTGTCTCCGCCATGAGCTGATCCGCCGGGAATATCCTGTTGACAAGCCCGATTTCATAAGCCCGTTGGGCGTCAAGCTGGCCGCCCCCCATGATGATTTCCTTGGCCCGGCCGACACCGATGAGGCG
>DYRD01000011.1 GCA_020718905.1 Syntrophus aciditrophicus
CTTTTCGGTTCCCGCGCGGCGGTCGGTCAGTTTTTTTGACACTGCAGCGGCCAGATGGGCCAGGAGGGAGGTATCCATGTCGGCGTGATAGCGGGTCGGAGCGGCGTCGCCGAAGTTAAGGCTGCCGATAAAGACTCCGTTTCTGGTGATGGGGGCCATGGCAATGGATTTGATGAAATATTTGTTGTTCTGGGGGAGGAGCCGGTAAAAAGGCTTGAGATCGCCGTTGGCGAGGACAGGTTCCGCGCCTTTGACGGCCAGTTCGGAAAAGGCGTCGTCGTCGATCTGATTCAGACGATCCTTGAGAAAGGGCGATTTAATAAGCTCATCTTTCCAGCCCGCTGTCTCCGGCTGCTCAACCAGGGAAAACCAGGCAAAGGGAATGGCAAATGCTTTTTGAAGCTCCTGCACGACATAAGCGATGATTTCGCCGATATCGGCCGCCGCAGCCAGGGACTCCTCAATCCGGGAAAAAGCTTCCTGGATGGCTTCGTTAACCCGCTTCGTTTCTCCGGAAATTTTCATAGCCATGCTCCCGTTTCATAATTTAAATTCCGCCATGACAACCGTATGGTCCGAAGGTTTCTCGGTCATACGAGGGGCCATGTCGATCCAGCAGCGGGTGGATTGTTCCGCCAGTTGCGCTGTGGCGAGGATGTGATCGACCCGCCAGCCTAACTTTCTTTCCACGGATTTCGGCACCCGGTAATCAAAGAACGTATATTGTTGCGATTCCCCCGGGTGGTGTTTCCGGAAGATGTCGGCGAAACCCCACGCCTTGACATGATCAAAGGCCTCCCATACCTCGGGGGTGAAGCAGACATGTCCCCGCAGCCGCTTGGGATCGTGGACGTCGATCGCATCGGGGGCGACATTGAGATCCCCGCACCAGACGATATCCTCTGCCGGGGAAAAGGAGCGTTCAAAGTATCGCCGCAGCCGCTGGAACCACTCCAGTTTATAAGCGAAGTGAGGTGTTTCCCGCTCCTGGCCCTGGGGTACGTAGGTATTTACGACCGTGAGCTGGGGGAAGGATACCCGGAGCAGCCGGTCCTCATCCGTCGTTTCCCCGTCCCCAAGGCCGCAGGCCACCGCTTCCGGTTTTTCCAGTGATGCCACGGCGACGCCGTTGTACTGACGCTCTCCCCGGAAGGCGATATGATACCCTGCGTTGGTAAATTCAGCCTGGGGGAATTTGTCGTCTCCCACCTTGGTTTCTTGAAGACAGATCACATCGGGCCGGTTTTCCCATAGCCAGGGAATCAGGATATGGAGACGGGAACGAATGGAGTTTACATTGTAGGTGGCAATACGGAAGACGGCCATGAAGTTACCTTTCGGCATTAATGAGCAAGTCGATTTTCCCGATATCATGCCCGGCCGTCAGAATCAAGGTCATTTCGAACAGAAGGAGCTTGCCCAGGCGTCTTCAACAGCATATCGATGGATTCAATAAAAGAGAATCCCGACCATGCAAGCTCGCCATGATCTGGGTGACGTCCGTTTACGACCCCGAACATCCTCTCTCCCTCGACGAACTCATGGCGGCGGCCGATAAGTTGATGTATGCCAACAAAAGTGGGAAACCATATTCTATACGATAAGTTGTGTATTTAAAGCGGAAATCCTCCCGGCTACCCTTGGTTTTGCCTCCTTTTCCATGATCTGTTGGCTGACGATCAGTTCTGTTTTCCTTCAAGATATTTTCTTAGATGATCTTTTCCCAACTCCGGTTTGTCATCCAGGCCCCGCTAATTTCCGAAGGATCCTCCCAGGACAAAGGCGCCGTAATCGGCGAGAGCGAGATCCCGCCGCAGCTCTTCCAGGGCAAGCGTCTCGGCGTTCTTTCCGGGGCTCTCTCCGGGCTTTGCGGGAGTAATCTTGATGGCCCTGCCCGGATGCTCCTTGCGGATACGGTGAAAGGCAAGCAGCTTATTTCTCAGGTCCCGGGGGGTGATGGAAAGGGTTTTCAGGGCGGCCTTCTCTCTCGTGATCAGAAGCAAGGAATACGGCTTTTCATCATCCGGCGGCAGGGCATATGCGAGCACCTCGCCTGCCTTCAATCGGCGTTGGGCACTGGGAAGGTCGATCGTGGAAACGGCCAAAGCATCGGCCAGATCGGGAGCCCGCCCCCGCAGCCGGGTGATCAGCTCCGCCCGCTGATTCAACAAGTCGCTTTCAAATTGTTCACGGCTCTTTCCCCGGCTGGCGAAGGCGTTTTTTCGCTGCCGTTCCTTCAGAATCTCCCTGTCCGATAGACGGATTCTCTCCATCAGGGGTTCTTCTCCGGGTCGGGAGATGTTCCTTTGGGCAAGCATGGACACAAAGGTCCGAGTTCTTCACCGCTCCATGTCCTGAAAAAGGGAGTCGAAATCCTTTTTACCGACATCTATCTCGACCAGATGGCGGGTAACCTTTTCCTTGCCGGAACCGAATCTTATCCTTGCCCCATCGGTGGTCATGGTTTCGGAGATGCGATCAACCACCGTTTGGGCGCGCCGGAGCGACGACTCCGCTTGTTCCATCTGCCCAAGCCTGCCAAAGGCTTCCCCGTGGCGGGCTTCCAGGTGCCAGATATAATCCAGCAACTCCATCCTTTCCGCACCGGCAAGGTCCGGTCGGCCGGTCTGGATAAGGGTGATCACATATTCGTATGCGTTTCTCCAGGCGCCGGCCGCGCCGCTGTGTGGGTCCTCCTCGGCCCGCTTGTAATATCGGAGCGCCGCCTCTCCGTCGCCGGCAAGAAAGGCCTTCGTTGCCTTTTCAAAATCGGGGGTGATTTCAAATCCGAAATAGTGCCGGCCTCCCGCCCGGAGCGCTTGATAGGGGGGCGGTTTTTTCGGGGCGGTCCACACGGCGCTGATCCCGGGGGGCGTTAACGGCTTATGCATATCCAGGTCTGCGGGGGATAAGGATTTTACGACAGGCCGGCCGCTCCGCATCATCATCGGGGCCCTGGCTTCTCCGGGACCGCCGGCGGCGGGAAGGATACTTTTATCGTTAGCCGGAAAGTGGTTGGAGCACCCGGGGAGCAGGAACAGCACCCAGCCAAGAGTGAGGAGAAAGCCGGTAAGCAGCGGATTTATTGTATGTATTTTCATCTGTTTGACGCAGGGGCGGCATCTTCGCTGTCATTCCCCGATGATCTTGGCCAACACCCGTTTGGGCCTCCGACCGTCGAACTCCCCGTAGAAGATCTGTTCCCAGGGACCGAAATCGAGGTCTCCCCCCGTCACGGCGACGACGACTTCCCGCCCAATGATCTGGCGTTTCAGGTGAGCGTCGCCGTTGTCCTCCCCCGTCCGGTTATGGCGGTAGCGGGAGATGGGCCCATGGGTGGCAAGCTGCTCCAGCCAGACCTCATAATCGGCGTGGAGACCCGACTCGTCGTCATTGATGAATACCGAAGCGGTGATGTGCATGGCGTTTATCAATGTCATCCCCTCGGCGATCCCGCTTTCCCGTAGGCACTGCCGGACCTGAGGGGTGATATTGATAAAACCGCGCCGGTCAGGAACGTTGAACCATAGTTCCTTGCGGTAGCTTTTCATGGCTTTCCCGCTTAAAAGTTTTCCGCCAGGACTTCGTAATATGACTGCGGATGGAGACAGGCGGGGCAGGTCTTCGGAGGCGCCGTCCCTTCATGAACATAACCGCAATTGATGCAGTGCCACTTGACCTTCTGTTTTTTCTTGAAGACCGCGCCGTTGACGATATTGGCGATCAGGGTGCGGTAGCGCCCCTCATGAAATTTTTCCACTTTCGCAATCTGCTCAAAGGAACGGGCCACTTCCGGATAGCCTTCTTTCTTGGCAATGGCGGCAAAATCCGCATAAAGGGTCGTCCATTCCATCTGTTCTCCCGCTGCCGCCGCTTCCAGGTTGGCTTTTGTATTGCCGATTATCCCGGCGTGATAGCCGGCGGTAATCTCTACTTCCCCACCTTCGAGATGTTTGAAGAATACCTTCGCGTGTTCCTTCTCGTTTTCCGCCGTTTCCATGAAGATATTGGCGATCTGCTCGAAGCCTTCCTTCCGGGCGGCGCTGGCAAAGTAGGTGTAGCGGTTTCTTGCCTGCGATTCGCCGGCAAAAGCTGCCAGCAGTTTTTTTTCCGTTTTGCTTCCCTTGATCGATTTACCCATGTCATTCCTCCTGTCTTACTTAATTTGTTGTGTAAGGTTAATGTTACTTCAGGCGCTGGTCGATACCTGTAAATCCGCAATCGGGAGTGTAGCAGGTCACATTGAGAAACTGGCATTGCTGCCGGCAGGCCGGACACTCCTGGGGCGGCTTCTCAACCTGGATCGTATTGCCGCAGTTGCCGCACTTCCAGAACATGTCAGGAAGCTGAGGTTTATTTTCCGCCATCGACTTTCCTCCTTTTTCCTCCGAATATGCGGTTCTTATACAGCAGTTTCAAATAATAATCAACAGCCGCCGGCATCAATCTTTATCCCCTTGTTGGCGGGTTGAAGATTAAACTTTTACTTGATAGCATTTGCAGAGATCTGAGCTTGGCATGATGATTTTGGCTTAGAGCTGTGAAGGCCGATTTTGTAGTGGCCTTCTGGATGGTCCACGAAGTTCCCGAGGTCGGGAAATTTCTTCAGGATGTAAAATGGATCATGAACCCGGAGGCCAATTTTTTGATTGCCGAACCTCTTTCCCATGTTTACGAAGGGGAGTTTTGATAAAACCTTAAGGACACTTCAAGCAGGGGGATTCAAAATAGCCATCCGCCCGGCGATATCGTTTAGCTATGCGGCGACGCTATCTTCATAGGGAATTCCTACCCCGCGAAAATTCCGCCCAGAATGTATCCCGCCGCGATGAGGAACTGGGTCAGCAATACGAGCCGGACATTGTTCATCATTGCCGTCAGGAAGACCTCTTCCTCGTCATACCGGCATGCCCCGCGGATAACCTGGATGGCGATGGGGAACGTCAGGAGGGCCAGGAGCGTAAAGGCAGGCATATAACGTAGTGTTACCGCCCCGACGATCCATGGATAAATCATCAGGGTAAAGAGGGAGAAGACCACGGCGGCCTTCTTCTTGCCGAGCATTATGGGCAGCGTCCGCCTCTTTACCGTGATGTCCGCTTCGACGTCGGGAAATTCATTGAGGAGAAGCAGGTTATGGACAAGGAAAAAAGACGGCATCGAGGCGATGCAGGCGGTAAGCGTATATGCGCCCGTATGGATAAAATAAGCTCCCATCACGGGAAGGATGCCCAGCCCCAGGCCGGGGGACCACTCGGGATAGCCCGTCTTCAGAATTAAGGGGGTGTACAGGACGACAAGGAGCGCGGCCAGAACCAGCAGCGGCACGAGCATCCAACCCTTCATCAGGGTGAAGAACACGCCGATGGGGATAATGATGAGGAAGCAGCCGATGCCGAGCCACAAGGCTCCCCGGGTCGTCAGTAGTCCCCGGGGGATGGCGCCGCTCCCGCCGCTGAACTGAGTCCGCCGCGTCCGGTAGTCAAGACCGCTCCGGCAGTCGAAATATTCGTTGAAAATATTGACTGCCCCATGGGCGATGAGCAACCCAAAGGTTGCGAGGAGGGCGTATCCCAGATCGAAGGGCGAACCGAATCTTCGCGATTCATACCAGGCGACGCCGGCGCCGAGAATCCCGAGGATCAAAGCGAGAATCAAAAAAGGAAGGCGAACGATGGTAACGATTCCCTGGAATGTCATTACTCCTCCTTTATTCCGCCTACCGGCGCTGCGCCACCAGGCATTATCGCCGTTATTGCCAAATGTTTCGGCAAATTCGGCTATGCTGCCCCTGTCATTGCCGCCGGGGGAGGGATTCTGCGATACGGGATACCTCTTTGTCAAGTGAATAAAATCGGGCGGCCATGGCCGGGCAGGGACATTTCCATTGTGAAAATCCGGGGAGTCTGTTATTTGCCCACCAGGAGGGGCAAATAGGGGATGAAACATATTGTGCTCGGAACCGCCGGTCATGTGGATCACGGAAAGACTTCCCTGGTCAAGGCCCTTACGGGCATTGATACGGACCGGTTAAAGGAGGAGAAAGAGCGGGGCATTACCATCGAATTGGGTTTTGCCTCCCTGCGGCTTCCCGGCGGACTTACCTTGGGAATCGTGGATGTCCCCGGACACGAACGGTTCATCAAGAACATGGTCGCCGGGGCCTCCGGCGTCGATCTCCTCGTCCTGGTCATTGCCGCCGATGAAGGGGTAATGCCCCAGACGCGGGAGCACCTGCATATCTGCACCCTCCTGGGAATCAGGAAAGGCTTGGTGGCCCTGACCAAAATCGACATGGTTGATGAGGACTGGCTTTCCCTGGTCATGGATGACGTGCACGGATACCTCGGGGAGACTTTTCTTGCCGATGCGCCCATCGTTCCCGTTTCGGCGGTAACCGGGGCCGGATTGGCGGAGCTTGTGCAGGCCCTGGACGACCTGGCGGCGGAGGTGAGGGAGAAGAAGGATCACGGCATCTTTCGCCTGCCCGTGGACCGGGTCTTCACGATGAGGGGATTCGGGACAGTGGTGACGGGAACCCTGGTTTCCGGAAGCATCGGCGTCGGTGACGACGTGGAGATTCTTCCCTCCCGGTTGAAGGCTAAAATAAGGAGCATTCAGCTCCATAATCAGGGTGTGGACACGGCCGAAGCCGGTCAGCGGACGGCGATCAATCTTCAGGGGGTGGAAAGGGCCGCCGTCGAGCGCGGCGAGGTGATGGCGAGACCGGGAACAGTGGAACCTTCCCGGCGTCTCGATGTCGCCCTGGACTACCTGGCAAGCAACGGTAAGGCCCTTAAAAACAGGAGCCTCGTCCGCTTTCACGTGGGAACGAAAGAGATTATCGGCCGGATCATCCTCCTGGATCGAGAGGAGGTGCGGCCCGGGGAGCGGGCCTACGGCCAGATCATCTTCGAGGAACCGACGGTGGTGATGACGGGGGATCACTTTGTCATTCGGAGCTATTCGCCCATTACCACGACGGGGGGCGGGGTGATCCTCGATACGCTGCCCCGGAAGCACAAACGGATGCAGGCGGCCGTGAACGAAGAATGCCGTCTTCTGGAAGGGGGAACGGAGGAGGAGCGGGTAGCGACCATTACCGAGCGGTCCGGATATGAAGGCATCAGTCTCGTTCGTCTCGTCATGCGGACGGGACTTGCGGAAAACCGCCTGCGGAAGCTTATCGAGGCGATGCTCTCCGTCCGCAAGGCCGTTCTTCTTGATTCCGAATCCTTGGAGATCGTTTCCGCCTCCGTTTATGCCTCTCTTCAAAAACAGGCCCGGGAAGAGGTAAGGGCCTATCATGGGAAGAATCCCCTCCGGGAAGGCATGCAAAAAGAGGAGTTGCGCATGACCATCGGCGATTTCATCAATACGAAGCTTTTCAACAAGGCCCTCAAGGATCTGGAAAAACAGGGGAAATTGGCCCTGGAGCGGGAAACGGTCCGACTGCCGGACCATCGGGTCCATCTGCAAGGGGAACTGGAGGCGATGAAGGGGCAGATCGTGACCCTTTATCTGCAAGGCGGTCTGTCGCCGCCGACGGTTAAGGAGATTTACGGACAGTTTCCCGACCGGAGCCAAGAGGTCGATAACGTGCGCGCCATCCTGCTCCGCGAGGCGGTACTCGTCAAGATTAACGAAGATCTCATCTATCATCGGGAGAATCTGGACAAGCTACAGGAGGACTACCGGGGGCTCCTCGTCAGGGACGGCCAGGCAACACCCGTTACCTTCAAGGATCTTACGAACCTGACCAGGAAGTTCATCATTCCCCTGATGGAATATTTCGACCAGATCAAAATGACGGTGCGCTCGGGAGACCACCGCATCTTGAGAGAAAAAAGATGATCCTTGACCATTGTAATCGCCCGGAAGGGATCGCAGCATTTCCCGTCCGGATGTTCACGGGGACGTCCTGGCAGGAGGCGGTGGCGGCTGTTGTTCGGGAGGACCATCTGGAAGTTTTGCTCAACGGGCGGAAAATGATTACCATTGCCTGTACGGGCCTGCATACGGATGAACTCGCCGTGGGTTGGCTGCGGGGTGAGGGAATCATCCGGACCGCCGGGGAGATAGAATCCGTAGAAGTGGGCCAGGAAGGAATGTCGATCCATGTCCATACGAGGTCGGGGTTGCCCGGTATCTTTGCCAATGGCGGGACAATCATTTCTTCCAGCGGCGCCCGGAGCGCTGCCACGGGAATAAAAAGCTCGGGCCGTGAAACACCGCTGTCCGGGGCCCAATCCGGGGAATCAGGATCGGAGGCAGGGGGGGACGAAACATGGCGGCCATGAAACCCCTCGCAATGGGGGCGGAAACAATCTCGCCGGCAACGGTCTTTATGCTTATGGAGGAAATGGTAACCGCCGCGTGCCTCCATAATCTTTCCCGGGGGACCCACGGCGCCGCCCTTGCCCATGGCTCCCATGTCTTGGTAATCCGCGAAGATATCGGCAGGCACAACTGTCTGGATATGCTGAGCGGCTATACTCTCCTCCAGGGCATGGACAGCGCGGATAAAGTTCTTTTGAGGGCCGGACGGGTTTCCTCGGAAATTGTTCACAAGGTTTGGCGGGTGGGCATCCCCGTGGTGTTATCCCTCTCCGTGCCTACGGCATTGGCGATCAGCCGGGCCGGGCAGGCGGGGATCACCCTCGTGGGGGCCATCCGGGCGCCGTCCCTGACGGTTTACACACATGGGAAACGGATTCGGGAATCATGAAAAAAAACATCTATGTCAAAGACATTAAAGCGGGGGAGAAAATCTGCGATTTCTTTTTTGTAACGGAAAAGAATGTCGCTTTTTCCCAGAAAGGGTCTCCTTACCTGAACCTGCGTCTCAAGGATAAAACGGGAGAACTGGATGGAAAGGTGTGGGACAATGCCCAGGATATGGACAAGGTTTTCCGCAAGGGCGATTTCATCTATATCCAGTCCCGGGCCATGCAATACAAAAACGCGATTCAATTGTCCGTTATGAGCGCCCGCAAGGCCGATGATCAGGAGATCAGTACGGAAGAATACTTTCCCGTGGCCAAGGAAAATCCGGACAAGATGTTTGCCGAGCTCATGACTTTTGTCGACACCGTCGAGACGCCTCCTTTGAAGTCCCTCCTGCAATCCTTCTTCCAGGATGAGGAGATCGCCGGTCTCTTTAAGCGCGCTCCCGCCGCCAAGGGGTTTCATCATGTTTATATCGGCGGCCTGTTGGAGCATACCCTGTCGGTGGTGAGGATTCTCGCCTGGCTCGCCGGCCATTACGAGGGACTGAACCGCGATCTCCTCATGACCGGCGGCATCCTCCATGACATCGGCAAGATTTACGAATACTCTTATGACGGCATCGTTGATTGCACCGATGAGGGTCGCCTCGTCGGCCATATTGTCATGAGCGTGGAAATGCTTGCGCGCCGGATTTCGGTCCTCCCCGACTTTCCCCCCCAATTGGCCATGGAGCTGCGGCACGTTCTCCTGAGTCATCACGGAACCCTGGAATTCGGCTCCCCGAAGCGACCCAAGACCCTTGAGGCGCTTGTCGTCCACTTTGCAGACGATCTTGACGCCAAGGTCAATGCCATGCAGCTCACCATTGAAGGCGCTGCCGATAACGAGTCGGACTGGACACCTTATCACCGGCTGCTGGAGCGTTATATCTACAAGGGAAAATAGCTAGTCGCCATCAGGACGGGGTAATGAAAAACATGGAGAGGACAAGAAGCTCCCGTCGTTTCAAGGCGCGAACGACGCCAGCATAAGCAGGATAAGGGCAATAATCACGAACATAAACATCATGATCAAGATTCTTCGGCGCCCGAGGAAGGAGATGGTGTGTTCTTTGCGAATCACATCTTCCCGGATGTCGAAAAGGAAAGCAGAGAGCAGATAGAGCAGCGACACAGGTATGGCGTAGATAAAAAACAGCGCCTGAGCCAGCGATCCCCGGCCCGCCCACTGGTTGACGAGTTGCTTTGCCGGTACGGATAAAAGCAGTGCCAGCAGGCACGTCCAGAGGCCGATGTAAACGATGTATAGATGCTTCCTCTTCATAGCCTTTAAATACTATGAAGTTTCGGGGACAAGGTCAATAGATATATTCGCGCTCTCGGTAAGGGGAAAGATTTGTCCATGAATTTATTGAATAGTTCGTCGGCGGAATGGGGGGACTGGCGTTGGCAATACGGGAACCGCCTGCGCCGCCCGGAGGACCTTGCCGAACTGGGGGGGGGTAATGACAATCTTCTTGAGGAATGGGATCGGGTTTCCCAGGTTTATCCCTTTGCGATCACTCCCTATTATGCATCGCTCATGGATCCGACGGACCGAAGTGATCCGATCCGTCGGCAATGTCTTCCCGATATTAGGGAACTCGCCGATATCCATACCGGTCAGGATGATCCCCTGGAAGAAGACCGCCATATGCCGGTTCCCGGGCTTATCCGCCGCTATCCGGACCGTTGCCTTGCCCTGGCGACGAATCGCTGCGCTGTTTATTGCCGCCACTGTAATCGCAAACGGTTCTGGAAGCAGGGAAACCGGCGGTTTTCCCGGTCATATTTTCAGGGGATGAGCGATTGGGTGGCGCAAAACCCCTCTCTCCGCGAGGTGATCGTATCCGGCGGCGATCCCCTGCTCCTTCCCGAAGCGGCCCTGGACCGGTTTTTAGGGTCGCTGAAGGCCATTCCCCACCTGGAGGTCCTGCGGATCGGCAGCCGGATTCCCGCGGTGATGCCCATGCGGATCGACAAGCAACTGGTCGGGATCATGAAAAAATACCGCCCCCTCTGGTTCAATACCCAGTTCAATCATCCCCGGGAAATCACCCCGGAGGCCGCCCGGGCCTGTGACCTCCTCCTGACGGCGGGGATACCTGTCTCCAATCAGGCCGTACTGCTCAAGGGCGTCAACGATGAACCTGAGACCCTGAGGGAATTGTTTTACGGTCTCCAGCGGCTCTCGATCCGACCTTACTACCTTTTTTCCTGTGACCGGGTGAAGGGGGTGGATCACTTCCAGGTGGCTATTCCGAAAGGCATGGAGATGATGGAACAACTTTGGCAACGGACATCGGGACTCTGTCTGCCGCGCTTTGTCCTGGATGCGCCGGGGGAGCGTGGTAAGATCCCCTTGCAGCCGTTATCCCGGCAAGATTGGCCGGACATGAAAAGGAGATGAAATTTCTTTGACAGAAAACGGAAAATACATTAAGAGTCACCCGCTGTTTTGATAATCGGAACTCAAACAAGGGGCAGGGTTCAAACCTGCTTCCATCATTCAAGAAGGGGTTGGTATGTACGCAGCCAGTGATTTAAGAAAAAATCTGCGGATCAAGATGGACAATGAGCCGTATGTCATTACGGAATTCAACTTTGTCAAGCCGGGTAAGGGGCAGGCCCTTTACCGCTGCAAGCTGAAAAATATGATCAGCGGGGCGCGGTTCGAGCGGACCTTCCGCTCGGTGGATGTCTTTGAGCCGGCGGATCTCCAGGAAAAGAAGATGCAATATCTCTATGAACAGGACGACAAGTACTGCTTCATGGACAACGAGAGTTACGAGCAGGTCTTGCTGACTGCCGAGCAGGTCGGCGATGCGAGAAACTACCTGATCGCAAATATCGAGGCGGAAGTCCTCCTCTTCGAAGACCGCCCGTTAGGGGTGAGCCTGCCCAATTTTGTCGATGTTGTCGTTACCAAGGCGGATCCCTGGGCCAAGGGGGATAGCGTCTCGGGAAATACCAAACCCGTAACCGTAGAGACGGGATATATCCTGCAGGTTCCCACGTTTATCGAAGAGGGAGAAAAAATCCGCATCGATACCCGGACTGGGGAGTATCTTACCCGGGTCAAGGACTGACACCCCGCCGCTTATCATGGATGGTGCCTGGTCTCTGGCCAAGAAACGGCGCGCGCTGCAGCTGCGTGCTAAGATTCTGCAAGAACTTCGCCAATTCTTTATCGTTAGGGGTTACCTGGAGGTTGAGACCCCCTGTCTGATCCCCGCCACCGCCCCGGAATTCTATATCGATACCATGACTTGTCAAGGATGGTTCCTTCATCCTTCGCCGGAGTTGTGCATGAAGCGCCTCCTGGCGGCCGGTTACGACAAGATTTTCCAGAGCTGCCGGTGTTTCCGTCAGCACGAGCGGGGCAACCGCCATCTTCCCGAATTCACCATGCTGGAGTGGTATCGCCGGGATGCCGATTACTGGGACCTGATGGAAGAATGCGAAGATTTAATCCTCCATCTCGCCGCGGCCCTTGATTATGGTGCGGCCCTTTCCTATCAGGGACAGATCATCCGCCTGCAAAAGCCCTGGGAAAGGATCACCGTCCAGGGGGCTTTTGAAAAATACGCCGCCCTGTCCGTTGAAGAAGCCCTGTCCGGGAATTGTTTCGACGAGGTCCTGACCGACCGCGTCGAACCCAACCTGGGGAGGGAACGGCCGACATTTCTCCTGGATTATCCCCTGGCCCTGGGGTCGTTAGCCCGGACCAAAAAAGAAGATCCTTCGTTAGTTGAGCGTTTTGAGCTTTACGTGGCCGGGATGGAACTGGCCAATGCCTTTACGGAACTGACGGATGCCCAGGAGCAGCGTCGCCGCTTTGTGAGGGAGGAGGATGATCGCCGCCGGGCGGGCAAACCGCCTTATCCTGCTCCGGAACGGTTCCTCGCCTCCCTGGGGGATCTAGGGGAGTCCGCGGGGATCGCCTTGGGCCTCGACCGCCTGGTGATGATTTTTGCAGATGCCCTGCATATCGATGATGTCGTGGCCTTCCCGCCTGAAACATTATAGCCGGCTTCGTAAAAAGTCCGGATGCGGCGTGGCGCTGCATCCTTTATTAAAGATTTTACGTGAAAAGTATTGTTGACAAGGCCCATGTTTTCCTTTACAGGTAAGGCCGCGATAGAAAAACACCGCTGGGAGAGGAAAAAGTGAAAGAAATTCCATATGTTGCCGTTGCCGGCCTGGGTGGGCAATTTCAGGGGAGCGTCTTCGGGATGATCCTGGATGCAGGACTGATGGTTCAATTTGTCCTCCTTCTCCTCCTTGGATTTTCCGTTATTTCCTGGGCGATTATCTGGCTCAAGCATCGAAGCATCAACAAGGTCAAGAAGGAGAATGAGCTCTTTCTTGATGCTTATGTGAGATCGACAAAGCTCTCGGATATCTTCTCGGAGTCGAAAAAATTTCCCGAATCGACGATGGCCGAGATTTTCCGTTCCGGATACAGTGAACTGGTTAAAATCACCAAGGCGGCACGGGAAAAGCTCTCGGTGAAAGAAACGGGTGATTATGCGGATTCCGGTTACGAAATGAAGGGTATCGATAATATCGAAAGGGCCCTCAACAGGGCCGCGAGCAGTGAAACGGGTAAACTTGAAAAGACATTGGGATTCTTAGCGACGACGGGGAGCGCCTGTCCTTTCATCGGCCTTTTCGGAACGGTCTGGGGTATCATGGACACCTTTAAGGATATCGGCGCCCGGGGCTCGGCGACGCTGGCCGTAGTGGCCCCCGGTATCTCGGAGGCCCTGGTGGCGACAGCCGCCGGTCTTGCCGCCGCCATTCCCGCCGTTATCTTCTACAATTACTATACGAACAAGGTTAAAAATCTGGCCATGGACATGGACGCCTTTGCCTCGGAACTAACCAATATCATTGAAAGGAATTACCTTAAATAGCGGGAGAGACGATGAGATTTGCAAGCAAGCGCCGTTACTTCGAAGGCAAACTCGTGGCCGAGATCAATGTCACCCCGCTAGTGGATGTGGTCCTGGTACTTTTGATCATTTTTATCGTCACTGCGCCCATGTTGTCCATGGGGATCGATGTCAACCTGCCCCGGGTCAAATCCAAAACGATCGACGTCAATGAAGAAAAGCTCGTCCTTTCCATAAACAAAGACGGGGAACTCTTCATCAACCGCACAAAGATTCCCAAGGATGATCTCAAGGTGAAACTGGAGAGTATCTTGGCGCCCAGGATCGATAAGGAGATTTTCCTGCGGGCTGACAAATCCGTTGCCTACGGTTTTGTGGTGGAGGTCATGTCGGAGATCAGGAAGGCCGGCGTCGATAAGTTGGGAATGGTCACCGAAACCCCCGAGGAGTCGCGGTGACGTCCCCGCACTATTCGGGAGGACGACAGGAGCAGGGGGGCGGTCTGTCCCGAATGATCGCCTTATCCCTGGGCATTCATCTGGCCCTCTTGTCTTTAGCGATATTTTGGCCCATGCGGTCATCGTCGCCCCGTTTTACCCTTGGCCCCGTCTATTCCGTCCAGTTGGTCAACCTCTCCGAAGCGCTCCTCAGCCCGAGACAGGCCAGCGACCCCTGGCGCGATCTCGCCGGATCTTCCCCGCGCGATCAGTCCCTCACGATGAAAAAGCGGGTAAGCACTCAGACGGCCCCACCGATCAGGAAGATGGAGACGAAGAAAAGTTTGAGTAATCCCGCCGTGGAAAACCTGAGAAAAAAACTGGGGGAAAGAACCTCGACGGATAATGCCAAGGGAGAATCATCGCCGGCGGCTAATTCTGCCGCCAGCGCCGAAGTTAATGATCGGTTGGCTGATTATTATACGGTTATCTGGTCCAGAATTAAAAGCCAGTGGACCCTCCCCGGAGGCATCAATCCCAAGGAGAATATCGAGGCCATTGTGCAGCTGCGAATTATGAGAAACGGGGCCATTACGGGGATCAGCTTTGAAAAAAAATCGGGCTTGGCCTACTTCGATAACTCTGTCCTCAAGGCCCTGAAAAAATCGGATCCCCTGCCGCCGCTGCCCCCATGGTACCGGGAAAATGGACTGGATCTTGGCATTCGCTTTCTTTCCTCCGATCTGCGGAGATGATGCAAACCCATAAGGATATTTTTAAGGACAATTATGAAAAGAATGATTCTCTCTCGCCTGGCGACCATTTTGTTGATCGCTTTTCTTGCCCCGTGCCCAGGGTTGGCAAAGGATTATATCGATATCGACGCCCCGAATTTTCAAAAATTCCCCATTGCCATTACGGATTTTACAAGAGCGGGAACGGACGGCGGTAAGGAGGGGCTTGCCGCCTGGTTCCCCAATAACCTGTCAAAATATCTCGAGATGACGGGTTATTTCAATATCGTTCCCCGTAAGGCCTTTTTAGAGGACCCGGCCCGGAGTCAGGGTAATATCAACTTCGGCGACTGGACGACCATCGGAGCCGATTATCTGGTCAAGGGCCATTTCACCAGCCGGGGAAAAGACCTGTCCGTCGAAATGCGCCTCTACGATACGGTCCGGGGGGTGGTGATGCGGGAGAAAAAATATACGGGAAAGACCAATGACAGAAACGATATGGTGATCCAGTTTGTCAATGAGATTCTGCTGGTCCTTACGGGGGAACGGGGGGTTTTCAATACCCAGATCGCCTATGTTCAGAAGCAGGGAAGGAACTCGGAGATTCGGACCATCACCTTTGAAGGGACGGCTCAGAGGCAACTCACCAACTACCACTCCTTGACCCTGGCGCCGCGCTGGTCGCCGGACGGGAAATGGATCTCCTTTACCTCTTACCGGGACGGCAACCCGGATTTCTATATTGCCGTCCTGCAGGGAGGACCGGGGAAGAAGGTCTCCAGTTATCCGGGGTTGAATCTTTCCGGCGCCTGGTCTCCCGACGGCCGCAAGATCCTGCTCACCCTCAGCAAGGACGGCAACCATGACATCTATGCCATGGACTCAAAGAGTGGGTACCTCCAAAGATTGACATACGAATACGCCATCGATGTCTCTCCGGTCTGGTCTCCCGACGGGGAAAATATTGCCTTCGTCTCCAACCGGGCCGGTTCTCCTCAGATCTACATCATGGGCAGCGACGGAAAGAATGTGAAAAGATTGACCCGTGAAGGTTCTTATAACACCTCCCCCTCCTGGTCGCCCAAGGGAGACCGGATTGCCTATGAGAGCACCGTGGGTGGGGTCTTCCAGATCTTTACCATCAGCCCCGACGGGACGAATCTGCAGCAGATCACCAGCCAGGGCGGGGCACACAAGCATCCTTCCTGGTCTCCCGATGGCAGATACCTGGCCATCACCGTCAAGAGCGGGGAGATCGACAGGATTGCCGTTATTAATGCCAACGGGACAAACATCCGCGTTTTGTGCGAAGGATCGAATCCGGCATGGTCGCTATTTCTCAAATAGTTACAATTTGATAGGATGGTGCGTTAATTTAAGGTTGACCTTTGGCGCGCTTTTTGATTTAATATTCCCGTCCGTAGCAGCAGCCTCGTATGCCGCGAGGGATATAGATTATCGTGGAGGTGACATTATTGAAACGGTCGGTTAGGCTGCTCATTGTTCTCTTGATTGCTTTCCTCACCGGGTGTGCCACGGCAGGAGATCTCAAACGGGTTCAGGGAGATCTCGGTACGAAGATCAGTGATCATGACGGCAAAGTTGCCGCCATGCAGACAGATATCGCCGCTTTGCAGAAGGAATCGGCGCAGCATGCGGAAGCTGTTGCTGGCATCCGGAAGAAACAGGCGGATATGGGGGCGGATCTTACGGACATCCGGGAACAGCTCCAGAAGCTGTGGGGAGCCGTTGAAAAGCTTCAGAAGGATATCGATGAGCTTCATGGCCCGGCGGGCAAGGACTTCAGGGAACGACTTGACCAGGCAACCTTCAAAATAAATTTTATTGAAAACTTTCTTGGCATCGGCAAAAAGGAAGAGCGGGCGGAGAACAGGGAAAAGAATAATAAAAGCCACGCAAAAAATGGATCAAAAGGAAAGTCGGACAAAGAATCCATCTATGCCTCCGCCTATGAGCTCTACAAGGAAGGAAAGTACGAAAAGGCGAGGACGGAATTTCAAAACTTCATCAAGGCCTATACAAAAACCGAATACTCGGGAAACGCTCAATTCTGGATTGGAGAATGCTACTATTACGAGAAAAGCTACGAGAAGGCCATCCTGGAGTATGAAAAGGTAATCAAGACCTATCCGGAAGGGAACAAGGTTCCCCAGGCCCTCCTGAAGCAGGGCCTTTCCTTCCTGCAACTGAAAGATAAAGCCGGCGCCAGACTGATCCTGCAGAATATCATCAAGGATTATCCGAATACGAGCCAGGCGAGGGTAGCGAGGGCCAAGCTCCTCGAAATCAAATAGCGACGGCTTTTCGATTTTTTACGGGTCCATCAAACAATACGCCCGCGTCACCTCATTCTTGCCGCCTTGCTTTCTTCTTTGATTTGTAACCGGAATCGTGGTCTGGTTAGTCATTTGAGGATAATGGTTTTTACGCCCGCGGGAACGGGCAGGTCAAATATCCGCTCTGCCTCATTGGTTAGCGGCACGAATGTCGCCCCGTCATACCTTAATGAAATGCTACGCTCGTCCCTGCCGGGCATTTGAAACCGGATACGGCTGGCCATAGAGACGTCATTGTCCTGGAAGTACTCATCAAAATTAACCGTCAACAACGGCTCCCCGGTTCTCCCAAACCTTTCCCAACGGGTCAGGAAGAGGTTGGCAGGATCGATCCAAAGTGACTGCAAGGGATTGTTTTCCCTGGACAAAATGTCCACGCGATACGACCCTCCCTCCGGAGACCCCCTGAGAATGGTGTGTTCCGCAGGCAGGGTCGGACGGCAGCCCATTAACAAGGCAACCAGATCAGGGACGGCCACCTGGAGCGGGAAAAAGGTCTTCATGTTGTCGACAGTTGCCGGACCGACATAGTATTCACCCTTCTGGGGAAGATAAACCTTTATGAGCCCGTTTTGGATTGATAAGAAAAAATTGGGCAGCCCGATGATGGGAATGGCCTCCAAGCGGAGAGATGCCGGTTTAGCCGCGATGATGGCAAGTTTTAAGGGGTATCGTCCTGCTTCCGTATGCACGACGACTTGAGCCACGCCCTTCATGAAATTTTTTTCGCTGTCTCTGAGGTCGATGGTTCGTAACGCCTCCGCTGGGGAAAGTCGGTACTCTGTGACCGGTACCGATTGCAGGGGGTAAAGAGCGCACCCGCCCATAAATAAGATCAGGAAAAGGAGGAGGAGAAAAACCCCTGCCTTGGAGGGGGAGGACCGTAAGGCGATCATTGCTCGGGAAGGTCGGCGATCTTTTTTGGCAGGGTGCGACTGGTAGGGTTGAATTTCAGTGCCCGCTGAAAGGAGTCGAGGGCCCCCTGCCGGCGACCTGCCTTGAGGTAGGCATCCCCCAGATGTTCGGCAACGGTGCCGTCATTAGGCAATAGACTCGCTGCTTCTTTCAGACGCTGTACGGACAGGTCGATCCGGTTCTGCTTGAAGTATGTCAATCCTAGCGAGTCGATCATATAGCCGCTTCCCGGTTTGAGCTGGAGGGCCCTTTCGATCATTTTTTCGGCTTCTCCAAGATTTATTCCCCGGTCCGCGTAACTGTAGCCGATAAAATTCAGGGCATCAGCGTGATCGGGATCAATCTTCAAAAGGGTCCTCATTTGTTGGATGCTTGCTTCAAAACGGTCGGCCTTTTCGTAAAGGACCCCCAGGCTGTAATACAAATCCACGTTTTGCGGCAGGATCGCCAGTCCCTCTTTGAGAATCCGCTCCGCTCCGGTCAGATCCTTTTCATCTTCGTAAAGGGAGGACAGGATGACGTATAGTCCCGGGACCTCTCGTTTTACCTTAACTGCCTTCTCCAGAGTGGCAATGGCTTCCCTCGTCTTTCCTTCTTTTTTCAGGATTAAGGCCAGACGAATCTGGGCGCTGCCGTATAAGTCGGCATGGACGGGAACCTTCATAAAGATTCTGATTGCCTGGGCATGGGCCTTTTTTTCCTCATAAGCGGTTGCCTGGAGGTAGGCACACCGGTAATCAGCAGGGAATTTTTTAATCAGCTTCTCAAAGGTTTCGATGGCCAGGTCGTAGCGGCCGCTATCTATATACAGCATGCCCATCGCCAAAAGGACTTCCCTATTTTCCGGGTCTAACCTGATAATGCTATGAAATTCCTTCTCCGCCTCGTCATATCTCTTTTCCCGGAGATATAGTTCCCCGAGTTTGACGCGAACACTTGGCTTTTCCGGATGCAGGGAAAGATAATCCTTGAAGGTATCGATGGCCATTGCCGTCTTTTGCTGTTTTTCATAAACAAGGGCGAGATCGATGATGGCCGCTTCAAAGCCCGGTCTAATGCTCTGGGCCTTTTTGAGCATCCTTTCCGCGCCATCATAATTTTTCATGTCCATGTAAATTTTGGCCTGATAGTAGGCGGCCATGAGGTGCTGAGGGTCCAGAAGGAGCACTTTTTCGAACATGCCAATGGCTTCGGGGTACTGTCTGGATTCTCTATAGATGATTCCCAGGTAAAAACATGCAGAAACATTTTTGGCATCCTGGCGGATTACTGTCTGGTAGTTGATTATGGCCCGGGGGTAATTCTTGGCATTCATGTAAAGCCCGCCGAGCATGAGATTCAAGCCCACATGTTCCGGATTAGCTTTCAGCCCTCTTTCACAGACGGCGATGGCCTTGCTGCTTTCACCCTTCTCCACATGAGCGGCTGCCAGTTCCGCGGCGATATCCGGATCGGTCGGATCATAATGCAGGGCTTTTTCGAATTCCTTGACGGCTTCACCCGGATTCTCATCAAGCATCTGCAACACGCCCAGGGAGTAATGATAGGTGGCACGATAGGAGGGGGCGTTCTTGCCATAAAGCTCCGGACATCCGCACAAAAGCGTCAATATCCCGGCGATGCAGATGATGCGCGTCCAGAAATGGTTCATAAATCTCTCTTTTTAATTCTTTACGGTCTTTTTAAAGATATCCCAGCTTTTCAACATATCGACGGCGGCTTTAAGCTGATTGTCCGTAGTCACGTCGCCAAGGACCCTTTTCGCGGGCAGGTCCTTCCGGTTGCCGTTATCCTTCGTTATCCGCTGCGGTAACTTTATGTCCCTGTCCTTAGCGGGTTCCCCGCCCTTCTTCTCCATTTCCTTCACGGATTTGATATGTCCTTGCAGATCCTTTTCTCTGATAGGCTCATAATCATCATCATCGGCCTCGTCCCCGGTCCGGAGATATTTGACGACGATGTCCGGGGCGATCCCTTCCGCCTGGATGGAGCGGCCCTTGGGAGTATAGTAGCGAGCCGTCGTAAGTTTCAGCGCGGCGCCGTCTTCAAGGGGAATTACGGTTTGGACGGAGCCCTTGCCGAAGGTCTGGGTGCCGATAACCAGGGCGCGTCCGTTGTCCTGGAGGGCCCCTGATACAATTTCTGCGGCGCTCGCCGTTCCTTCATTCACAATAACGACAATGGGAGCGGTGAACTCATCGCCACTGTCTCGGGCGCTGGCCTTGCTTTCCATACCCTTGGTTCGTCCTTTGGTTGAGACGATTATTCCGGACTTGAGAAAGACATCGGAGACCTCGATGGACTGGTTCAGGAGCCCGCCGGGGTTGTTGCGCAGATCCAGGACAATCCCTTTGAGGGATTTGTTCTTAGCCGTCATCTCCTGCAGGGCCTTTTTCAGATCACTGGCGGTCTTATCCTGGAAAGAGGCGACGCGAACATAACCGATCTGGTCGTCGAGAAGCTTGTATTTAACACTGACGATTTTGATGATAGCTCTCGTGATGACAAAGTCCCGGAGCTTGTTCTCAGTTCCCCTCAAGACGGAAATTGTCACTTTCGTATCTTTTGGTCCCCGAATCCGGGTGACCGCCTCCATAATGGTGATGTCCTTGGTAGACTTCCCCTCAATCAGGATGATCTTGTCGCCGGCCTTGACACCGGCTTGAAAGGCAGGTGTGTCTTCGATGGGGGAGACGACGGTGAGGATATCCTTGTGGATAGTGATCTCGATACCGATGCCGCCGAAACTGCCCCGGGTCTCCATCTCCAGTTCCTTGTAAGTTTCCGGCGTCATATAGCTGCTGTGGGGATCGAGGTTCTTGATCATGCCGTTGATGGCCCCTTGGATCAGGGTCTTGGAATCCACCGGCTCTACATAATTCTTTTCGACAATATCGAGGATTTCGTTGAAAGCCTTGAGATTTTTATATATAGACCGGTCCAGGGCTGCCGATACCATGCTGTAGCGATAGAGTCCCATAAAAACCAGCAGGGCGGCCATGCCGAGCACCACAATCCATTTTGTTTTTGTTTGTCTTTTCATTCATCCCTCCACATAATACCCTGCGACTATTTAATCATCGCTCCCTATTTGAAACTTTTTTACAATAACACTTTTTATGGGAAAATTTCAAATCTTTTTTATTTCTGGAGGTTATCGGTGTTACAAGGAGGAGGCTGCCTTTAGGAGGGCTTCCCCGTCACCGACATAAAGGAGGCGCAGGTGCCGATCTATGTTCTTAATCAAACCGGAGAGGACCTTACGGGGACCGATTTCCACAACCGTCCTAACACCCAGCGCGGTCATTCTTTCCACCGTTTCCTGCCAGCGCACGGGAGAGACCATTTGCCGCTGCAGTAGCTCCCGGGAACAGTCGGGGGAATG
Organism: Syntrophus aciditrophicus; assembly: GCA_020718905.1. Taxonomy (GTDB): domain Bacteria; phylum Desulfobacterota; class Syntrophia; order Syntrophales; family UBA8958; genus UBA8958. Next base: position 21,498 of record DYRD01000011.1, read on the forward strand.
AAGCCGGGAAGGATCATAATTGGGAACGACGGGTATCAGGCAGGGCTGAAAAGCTATTTTTGCCAGATCGCCGCTGAAAAGTTCGGCGGCTTCCCTAAGGAGACGCGAGTGGCAGGGGACGCTTATGAGCAGGGGGACAAATTTCTTAATTCCCGCTTCCCTGGCCATCTCTCCCACCCGTTCCACCGCCCGGGCATTTCCCGAGATGACGATCTGGTTCGGGGCATTGAGGTTGGCCAGATCGAGGAGCTCTCCCGGGAGGGAACATCTCTTGCAGACCTTGACCACGGCCTCGTGATCCAGGCCCAGGATGGCAGCCATCGCCCCGACGCCGGGAGGCAAAGCTTCCTGGTGCCTGCGGGCCCTCGCCTGGACAATGGCTATGGTTTCTTCAAGCCTAAGCGAACCTGCCGCATACAGGGCGCTGTATTCACCGAGACTGTGTCCGGCCGCCACGGTCGGAGCGGCGGTGCCGATACGGACATGGGCTTTGAAGAGCTCATAGGTGGCCAGCTCAAATGTCAGGACGGCAAGTTGGGTGTGAACGGTCTGATCCAGAACCCCTTGAGGGCCTTCCAGGCAGATCTTGGCGATGTCCATGCCGGTGACATCCCGGGTTCGGGAAAATACATCCCGAAAGGCTCCGAATTCCTTGAATAAATCGGCGCCCATACCCACATATTGCGAACCCTGACCTGGAAAGACCAGCGCCCATTTCTCCATATGCTTTTCCCTCGTTTCTAATTTTCTGTAACGTATTTCCCCGGAGATCTCTCCCGGGGAGGATATTTAACGCATCCCATGGTCGGTGGTTTTTTCATGATCGAGCCGCGCTGCACCAGCCAGTCCGTCCAATCCCTCCACCAGGAACCGCGCCTTTCCTCTTGACGGCTCAGCCAGTTGTCGAGATTCTCCGTGCTCTCGACTTTCCCGGCCCAGAACTTCCTCCTTGACCCCTCCGAATGGGGTTTGATAATACTCGGGATATGCCCTTCGCTGGCAAGGATATACCGCCGGGGGGCCTTGACCAGGGAGCAGGTGCGGAATGTCCCCCGCCAGGGGCAGATGTGGTCCAGTTGCGCTCCCACGGCGTATAAAGGCTGGCCGACCCTTTCCATGTCCATGGGCCGATTTCCCAGGGACAGGACGTCCTTTTTTGCCAGATTGTTATGGAGGTAGAATTCCCGCAGATAGAAGGAGCACATCGCTTCCGGCAGACGGGTGCTGTCGCTGTTCCAAGAGAGCAGGTCCGATTTCGGAGGTGTGCCGCCGTAGAGGTAGTTCTGAACGAAGTTTCGCCAGATCAGGCTGTCCGAGCCAAGAACTCGGAAGAGCCAGCTCAGATAGCGGGCATCGAGGAAACCGTCCGCTTTCACAATAATCTCGGTTACTTCAATGGATTTTTCGCTCATGAAAACCCCGAGATCGCCGGGCTCGGAAAAATCAACAAGGGTTGAAAACAGTGTCCAGTCGGCGATGGGCAAATGGCCCTTTGTACCCGCCCCCCGGTTCAGCCAGGCCATGAAGGCGGCCAGGGCCGTGACGCCGATGCAGTATCCCGCCGCATGTACATAGTAGAGGGCTATGCAGATATGCCGTGCCCCCTCCACCGCTTTGAGGGTCCCGGAGAACATGTAGTCGGCAAAAGTTACCTCCCGCATGATTGCCGTCGGATTCTTCCAGCTGATAACGAAAACGGTGAATCCCTGATCTCTTAGAAAACGTACGAAACTCGTTTGCGGCGTAAGGTCAAAGATGTAGTACTTGTTGATCCAGGGGGGGACCAGCACGATGGGCAGGGCATGCGTTGTTGCTGTCGACGCCTCATACTGGATGAGTTCCATCAGGTCGTTGCTGAAGACCACAAATCCCGGCGTTATGGCAATATTCTCAGCTACTTTGAAAGCCTTTTCATCAGTGATCATGGAGAGATAATCGCCTCGGGAAAAATCTTCGGTGCCTTGCAGCAGCACGGCCCCCGCCCCATCCCCGAAATAGGGAAAGGTGGAAAAATCCTTGCTGTTGAGAAATCTCGAATAGGCCTCCGCGGCTACGAAAAGGATGTTGCCGTACTGCCCCGATTTCACGAGGACGTCGGCCAGGTGGAGGCCATAGACGCTTCCCGAACAGACGGAATTGATGTCAAAGGCAAAGGACCTTTTGGCCCCGAGGAGGTGCTGTACTCTGGTGGCTGTGGCCGGTTGGATGCGGTCGGGAGAAGAGGTCGAAAGGATTATCCCTTCGATGTCTGCCGGGAGAAAATCGATCTTTTCCAGGCAGGTCCGGACCGCCTCCAGGGCCAGATCGGAGGTGCACTGGTTTTCCCCGGCGTGGTGTCGCGCCAAGACGCCGGTCTTCTTGCCGATCAGGGACCGGGCTTCCCGGGAAAACTGCAGGAGGTCTTCGTTCGGGATGATTTTTCCCGGCAAGTAGGATCCTGTGGAAGCAATGAAGGCCCTTGTCATTTTACTGTTCTCATTCGGGTTGATCGGTTAAACTGTCAATAATGAAGGGATTAACGGCTGTTCCACGTCCTTCGCTTTAGTTTTAACCTGACCGGGAAATCCCTGTCAAAATAAAACCCCCTCAGGAAGATGCCTTTGTGGAACTCAGCAATACCTTGTCGATCCGGTTGCCGTCCATGTACACGATTTCGAAACGCCAGTCTTCCCAGGAAAAATGGTCGCCCGTAACGGGTATGCGTTCCAGAAAGGACATGATGAAGCCGCCAAGGGTGTGAAAGTCGCCCTTTTCTTCGGCGGGAAGCCCCTCGATATGGAAATGGGTTTTAAAATCTTCAACGGACAAGGCGCCGTCCACGAACCAGGAACCGTCCTCTCGCTGGACGATGGGATTTCCATCCTCCTCGCTGATCGAGGGAATATCGCCCACAATAGCCTGAATTACATCGCTGATGGTCACCATCCCCTGAATGATTCCATATTCATCAACCACCAAGGCGATGTGGATGGGGGAGGTCTTGAATTGTGCGAGGACCTGCCAGGCGGAGATTGTTTCCGGGAAACAAAGGGGTTTTTTCAGCAGGGGGATCATGTCCAGTTCCCCTGCCCCCGTTGCGGCGACTTGTTTTAAAAGATCCTTGACATGGAGAAATCCGATGACCTGATCAAGACTTTCCCTGCCTACGGGGAAGCAGGTGTGTTGGCCCGACCTGATGATCTCCAGATTGTAGGGAAAGTCCTTTCCCGCATCCAGCCAGAGAATATCCGGCCGGGGCGTCATCAGATCCCTGACCCCCAGTTCGTCGATATGAAAGGCCCGGTGGCAGATCTCATGTTCCATGGCATGAAAAATACCGGCCTCCGCTCCTTCTTCAAGGAGGACCTTCACTTCCTCCTCGGACACGGAACTCTCCGACTTCTCGATGCGGAGTGCCTTCAAGAACAGTTCGGTGCTGACATTTAGGAGCCAGACAAGGGGGTAGGTGACGATGGACAGGTAATATACGGGAAAGGCTGCCAATGAGGCGATCCTCTCCGCTCTGAAAAGGGCCAGGCGTTTGGGGACAAGTTCTCCCAGGACAAGAGACAGATAGGTGATCACCAGGACCACGAGGGCAAGTCCCAACGGCTCGCTGTAAGGATGGAAAATTGAAAATTGCTGCAGATAAACGCTTAGAGACTTTGCGATAGTTACACCGCCATAGGCCCCGGACAGGATACCGATGAGGGTGATGCCGATCTGGATGGCGGAGAGGAAACTCCCCGGTTCCTCCGCTATGCTAAGGGCCTTCTCCGCCCCTGTATCCCCGCTTTCCGCATCGACCCTCAGCTTGGCCTTGCGCGAGGAAACCAGGGCCATCTCCGCCATGGATAGGACCCCGTTAAGGAGCACGAGCAGCAGCAGGACAATGGCCTCAACAGACAAAGACGGCATGGCTCGTTATTTCCTGGTGAATGGGGAGGCCGGACACGCTTTCATGGTTCATTATGATCTGCATTTGAGGGGTAATATAAGGAGAATCTTCCCCGTAGTCAAGGAAAACAGTGACGGAGGAAGAGCATATCAGCAGAGAGAGGGGAGGTGAAAAGCAAAATACATGACCGCGAAAAAGATGATGCCCAGGCAAATGCCGTTTACGGTCCCTTCCATGCCGAGGAGGCGCTGGTCCCATGGGGAGGTTGCGATGCAACGGCGGATGGCCATGAAGATGTCGCCCCGGGCTGGGATTATACTTGTCCGGCAATATAATGTTAAGGCCCCCGCTCTGATCGCGCCCATTTCGTCTGCATAAAGTCTTGCTCTCATCTTCTATGACCGCCTTTCTAATGGTTATACTTCCTGATTACCGCCGTAACCACACCGCCCATGCGAACTTCCGCTTTGGGGATGATGTTGGGGTACTTGGGATTGGCCGCGGCGAGAAACACGTTTCCCCCCTGCTTACGGAAATATTTCATCGTCCATTCCCCGTCGACTGCGGCGATGACGATGTCCCCGCTTTTTGGTTCCCGGTCCTTTTCCACAATGACGAGATCTCCTTCTATGATCCCCGCGCCGATCATAGAATCCCCGCTGACCTGGAGGAGAAAAGATACATCCGGTCTGGCTACAAGGTATTCGCCCAGGGAAATGATGTCCCGGAGTTCCTCTTCGGCATGGGAGGGAATGCCTGCGACGACTTCTCCCACCACGGGAATGCCGAAGGTCCGGCGACCCGGCCTCAGGCGTCCCTGGTCGTCTTTTTCGAGGAGTCCCCCTTCCCGAAGCTTGTTGACCCAGAAATGAACGACGCTCTTGGAGCGAACCCCCAGCAGGGAGAGCATTTCGGCATAGCTCAGCATCCGCCGCCGGTGAAAGCTGCCGATGGCCCTGGCCACGCTCTGGATGGTTCTCTTTGCTTCCACGACTACTATTATATAGAACGATCGTTCTATTGTCAAGGATTTTTTTCCACGGCCATGTTATTTACGGATAGGTTCTTATCCACCGCTTTCCCCGGGGGGCGACGCCTGCGGAATCCCTCTTCTGAGCGCTGCCCATCAGGTCGTCGTTATGGTTATCGCAAAGGGGAAACTGCAGAATCTCACCTTTGACAACCATGCCCTGTCGAGCCACCGGTTCATGGCGGCCATATTGAGGGCCATTCCTGAAGCTAGGCCAGTAAACAGGTGCAATCCCGTTACGTCGCGGCTCTCCTCCGGCGGGCAGGAATGTCAAAATGGTAAGTTATGGTCTTGATATTGATACAGCAGTATAGGTCGTCAACAGTACAGGTGGTCCATCATGTCGAGCATGTGTCCGGCCGATTCTTTCTTGATAATCCTGACCGGCGTCAAATAGTCTCCGTCGATTTCCCGCAGAAATGTTTCCAAGGTCGGTCTGCCGGGGCAGGAGCCGGAGCCGCCGTAGGTAGTGCAGGCATAGGATGCCCAGAGGCCGGCTTGGGCCATAGCATCCTGGAAATCAGGGAAGGTGAAGTCCTTTTTCCCGATCAGCGCCGCGGCAAGGCCGGCGGCAAAGGCATCGCCGGCCCCGGTGGTATCCACAATCATTTCCGGGGTGAGGAGGGGCTGTCCATAGATGAGGCCGTCCTTCCCGTCACGGTACGTACCCAGGGCGCCGAAGCGGCCCATGCTGATTACGCCGCTTATTTTTCGATGCGTAAACCAGTCGATGATCTTGCGCAGGGAGGGGAAATGTTCTTCTTCCTTCATCAGCTGCTTGTATTCCCAGATATTCATCTGGATAACCGTCGCCTGTAGAAAGGCCTCTTCCCAGAACCCAATGCCCAATTCGATCTGACTGTGGCCGAGATTCAGAAAGATAGGCGCTTTTCCCTGCCAGCGGTCGATGATATAACGGGTGCATTCGCCGGGAACATGGGGATGACCGTTGCTTTTATCACTGTAGATGTGGCCGATCATGACCGCGCCCGGCGTGATCCCGAGGCGCGCTTCAATATCATGGAAGCGTTTTTCCAGATGGTATTGGAAACTTTTGCCCTCGACGAATTTTTCCGAAAAGACGGTAGTCTGAAGTTCATTGACAAGGATCGTGGAACTGGGGGTTCTGACGTTGGGTACGAAAAATTGGCGGGGGGCTAAAAACTCTTTCAGGCGGTCCGGGGCCGGCACCTCTTCCGCAGCGGCGAGAATGCTTTCCCGGATCAATTTTCCCAGGGGATCATTGCCGACGGGGAGGATGGGCAGGACTTCCACGCCGGCGGCGAGGAGGCGGAGGGCGTAGTTCAAGCCGCTTCCTCCCAGACTTTCTTCCTGCGCGGCGATGTGTTTCCTGCCCAACTGGAGCGTGCCATCGCAAAGCAGGATATTTTCAAAGGCCCCGCTGCCGACGGCAATAACAGGGGACCGGTTTTCTGGTACCGTCTGCATTAATTCTCTTTTGCCTAATTATTGTCAAGACATAAAAAAGCCAAAAGCTTATCCTATGGTTGCTTTCACAACTTCCGCCACCTGCCGGCAATATCGCTCCGTTTCCTCATCCGTCGGTCCTTCCACCATGACCCGGCACATGTTCTGGGTTCCCGAATAACGCACCAGGACCCGTCCCTTTTCGCCCAGAATATCTTCCACGACCCTGATGGCTTGGACAAGCTCGGGAATAGTTTCAATCTCGGGCTTTGATTTTACATCGATGTTGATCAATTTCTGGGGGAAAACGGTCATTACCTTCGCCAGCTCGGAGAGGGGTTGCTTTTCTTCACACATGGCGATAAGGACCTGCAGGGCGGTCATGATGCCGTCCCCCGTCGTATGGTCATGAAGAAAGATCAGATGCCCCGATTGCTCGCCCCCGATGGCCGCTCCCCGGGTCTTCATTTCTTCGAGGACGTATCGGTCTCCCACCTTGGCGGCGACCATTTCGATATCCAGTGATCTGAAGGCCTGCAGGAGGCCGAGGTTGCTCATCACCGTGGCAACTACGAGGTTGTTGGTGAGAATCCTTTTTTTCTTCATTACCTTGGCGCAGATGGCCATGAGGTGGTCCCCCGTCAGGATGTTGCCCTTTTCATCAGCGGCGATGAGACGGTCGCCGTCGCCGTCGAAGGCAAACCCTGCGTCGGCATTCCTTTTCAGCAGTTTTTCCACCAACATCTCCGGGTGCTGGGAGCCGCATTTGTCGTTGATGTTCGCTCCGTTCGGCTGATCGAAACGGGCGGTGACGTTGGCCCCCAGTTCCAGGAAGGTCTGGGGGGCGACGCGATAGGTGGCGCCGTTGGCGCAATCCAGTTCCAGTTTCATCCCTTCGAGGGTGAATTCCTTGGGAAAGGTGCTTTTCAGGAAAACGATGTAACGATCCCTGGCCCCTTCGATCCGGTACGCCTTGCCCAGCTTGTGGGATGAGGGGTTAAAGCCATGCATGTTGTTACGGAAGATAAGTTCTTCGATCTCCAGTTCTGTTTCGTCGGGGAGTTTGTAGCCGTCGCTGGAAAAAACCTTGATGCCGTTGTCCTCATAGGGGTTGTGGGACGCCGAGATGACGATGCCCGCATCGGCCCGCATGCTTTGGGTGAGAAAGGCAATCCCCGGTGTTGGCATGACCCCGACGAGGATGGCATCGACGCCCATGGAACAGATTCCGGCGACGAGGGCGTTTTCGAGCATGTAGCCGGAAATCCTGGTGTCCTTGCCGATGATGATTTTAGAGTGGTGGCCCCGGCGCTTGAAATAATGGGCCGTCGCCTTGCCGATGTTCAGGGCCATTTCGGGTGTCATGGGATATTCGTTGGCCACCCCTCTGATTCCGTCCGTCCCAAACAGTTTTCCCATACACAGTCTCCTTAGCTAACAACAAAGATCGCCGGTGTGTATCCCCGGCGATCTGTAAAGTCAATCAATTTGTATCGGTATTCCTTATGCTTTCTGTCTGTGATAGAGCAGGGAGGCCTCGATGAATTTCCGGAAAAGGGGGTGAGGGGCCGTTGGCCGGGATTTGAACTCCGGGTGAAACTGACATCCCAAAAACCAGGGATGGTCATGGAGTTCGACGATTTCGGCCAGACGACCATCGGGAGAAACTCCGGTTATTTTTAGATTATTTTCTGTCAGTCCGCTCTTGAAATCATTGTTGAACTCGTAGCGGTGCCGGTGCCGTTCATCGATTTCCGTGACACCGTAGGCATCAAAAGCGAAAGATGATTCGCTCAGCGTGCAGGGATAGGAGCCAAGGCGCATGGTTGCCCCTTTTTCCCTGACAATCTTCTGCTCCGGAAGGAGATCAATGACGGGATAGGGCGTTTTCTCGTCAAACTCCGAAGAGTTGGCTTTCTCCATGCCGCATATGTGACGGGCGTATTCTACGACGGCCATCTGCATTCCGAGACAGATGCCGAAGTATGGAACCTTGTTGGTCCGGGCATAATGGGCGGCCTGGATCATGCCTTCGATGCCCCGGTCTCCGAAGCCCCCGGGGACAAGAATGCCGTCCGCGCCGTCCAGTTGATGATTGATGCCGTCTTTTTCTATCTTCTCCGAATCGACGAATTTCAGATTAACCCGGCAATCGTTGGCGATGCCGCCATGGACAAGGGCTTCGTTGAGGCTTTTATAGGAGTCCGTAAGATTCACGTATTTTCCGACAATGGCAATGGATACCTCTGCGGCGGGATGGAGCATTTTTTCGACGACGTTCTCCCAGGCTTCCAGATGGGGACGTCCCGTCCAGATATTGAGAAGATCGACGATCTTTTCATCCAGTCCCTCGCGGTGATAGATAAGGGGAACTTCATAGATGCAACTGACGTCCTTGGCGGTAAAGACAGAGGCGACTTCGACATTGCAGAAGAGGGCGATCTTGGCCTTGATGTCTTCGGAGAGAAAGTTTTCTGTGCGGCACAGGAGAATATCGGGCTGGATGCCGATTTCCCGCAGGGCCTTGACGCTGTGCTGGGTCGGTTTGGTCTTTACCTCCCCCGCCGTCTTGATGAAGGGGACCCAGGTGAGGTGAATGAAGGCGGCGTTTTGTTTTCCCACCTCAAGTCGGAACTGCCGCACGGCCTCAAGAAAGGGGAGACTTTCGATATCTCCGACGGTGCCGCCGATCTCGACGATGGCGACGTCGAAGTCCTCGGCGCTGTCACGGATGAATCCCTTTATCTCATTGGTAATATGGGGGATGACCTGTACTGTTTTGCCAAGATAGTCGCCCCGTCTTTCCTTGGAAATAACGGAAAAATAGACCTGTCCCGTAGTCAGGTTATTGGACTTCTTCATACGGGTGTGGGTAAAACGCTCGTAATGGCCCAGATCCAGATCCGTTTCCGCACCATCGTCGGTTACAAAGACCTCGCCGTGCTGGAAGGGGCTCATTGTTCCCGGGTCCACATTGATGTAGGGATCAAGCTTTTGGTTGGTGACCCGTAAACCGCGGCTCTCCAGGGTGGCGGCGATGGAAGCGGCGGCCAGGCCTTTCCCGAGGGAGGAAAGGACGCCCCCGGTGACAAAGATGAATTTAGTGTTTTTCATATGGGTTCCTTTTATGTCTTTTCCATAGTTGATTCTTCAATCGTGGTCTTGATCATACCGGCAATGACCTCGGCAGGTTCGCTGAGCAGACACCCCACTGATCTATCCTCTAAGTACTGATCTGTCCAGGGCAGATTGTATTCGTTGATAAGATCGCGGATATCGTTGAACTTATAGCCGAGGATGGCGATCTTTTCCCGGAGGGACAGTTTTTCGTTGAAGACGATATGGAGGAGCAGCAGGTTTCTGACCGTAAGCTGGTCGCCGAGCAGGGGGACGATGACGATGGGCGCCCCATCCAACTTCCCTTTCCCGACGTAGACATGCCCCATGCTGACCATCGTTTTTTTCGTACCCATGAGCGTACGGGAGTCTTCCGCCCGGGAAGTCATCCGGAGCGAAACTCCTTCCCGCTTAACGATGGAGATGGTAGAGGCGTCGGTGGGATGACCGTCCATATCGAGATTATTCACTTCATAGAGGGTATAACCGTTGACGGCGGCAATAGCCGGTTGAATTTTGGTCAGGGACAGGACGCTTTTACTGGTCAGGGATTTCGGGGAGAAGCGGAGTTCCTTGAGGATCTGGAAGATCATCCCCTCCAGGAGCTGTTCCTTTCTGCTGGTGCCCACGGTCACTGTCTTGGCCTGATGACGAATGGCGTCGATGGGACGCGACATTTCATCAATCACTTGACCCAGGCAAATGTCAAGGCGGTCCAGGGGCGAGACGGCGTCGTCTTCACTGAAGTCATGCCAGAAGTCTTCCAGAGGGATCTTGCCTACGGCATATTTCAAAAGCAGCACAAGATCGGAGAGGGTGCTGGCGTTGGTTACGGATAACGCCCCGGCGGTGCGTTTCCGGTTCAGCTGATCGCTGAAGTCACGAACCATTTTCCGGAATTGCCGGTCGGCGATCTTTTCATAGAAGGATACCTGCCGTTTCCCCTGGTCCGTCAGGGCAAGGTTCAGCTCATTCCGGAATTCCCTGATGAAGCGGGCGTCCTGGTCGATGCTCAGGGCGGCATAGTATCCCCAGAGATGCCCGGCGACGGTATTGAGAATGACCGGCAGGGGATGGGAGGCCTTGGGCAGCCCGATGACGGCGTCGGCGATGGGGGTAAACCGGTCCTCATCCTCGTCGGTGAAGACGACGACGCCGGCTTTGTGGGCCTTGAAGATCGCCACGTCCTTGACGATATCGCCGACGACGGCTTCCGGGTTTCCGGCGGCGCAGACGATGATCAGCGGTTCCGCCGAGAGGTCGATATGCTTCTTGTTTTCGATGACGTCGGAAGAGATGGTCTTGTAGCAGAGCTCGCTGAGCTTGATACGGATTTCATCGGCGGCGGCCTTGTTGGGTCCACTCCCGACGACGGCCCAGTATTTCTTCTGCCTGGCGAGCATCTCCACGGAACGCCGGATTTCTTCCTTCTTTTCGATAACCCGCATCATCAGTTGCGGCGCCCGTTCGAGATTCCTCAGTTCCCCGGCGATAACGTCGTCGGAGAGTGTTTTCAATATTTGGGCAAAAGCGAGGGCCAGGATATGCCCGGCAATGATCTGGGAATAGAAGGCCTTGGTCGAGGCGACGGACATCTCGATGTCCCGGCCGTCGCTCGTATAAAAGACCCCGTCCGATTTGGTGGTAATGTCGGACTGCCGCCGGTTGACAATGGCGATGACGGCGGCTCCCCGTTCCACGGCCATGGCTACGGCCCGGTTGGTGTCCGTTGTGGTTCCCGATTGGGTGATGGGGATGACCAGGGTATCCCGGAGATCCTCCTTCGGCAGGAAACCGCTCAGTTCCGAGGCTACCTTCCCTTCAATCTTGATGGCCGTGTCGCGCAGGTAATGCTCCAGAGAGTCGGCAATCGCTTCTCCTGCCACGGCCGCCGTGCCGTGGCCGATAATAATGATGTGGCGTATCTGCCCCCGCAGCAAGGCCTGGCGGATCCTTTCCGGCAGGATGTCTTCCCCGAGATTGAAAACGACCTTGCCCGCGGGGGAAATGCGGTATTTCCCCCGGAGGGTTTTCTTCACGGACCGGGTCGATTCGGTGATTTCCTTGAGAAAGAAATGGGGATAATCTCGCCGGTCGATCTCGCGGGTAGTGATCTCCGCTCGTTGAACATCTGACTGCGTCAACAGCAATGGCGTTCCATCATAGTAGCAGGCGCGAATCCCGTCCACTCCTCCGGGGCTGTCCTGAGCGAGGATAAATATCTGGCCGTTCGTTTCGGGCCTGCCGCTTGTCGAGGACTTCTCCCCGTCCATTTTGACAAAAAACGGAGTTCCTTCCACCAGTCCGTACAATTCGGAAGCGAAGATGTATCCGTCCGGATTGATTCCCACATAGATGGCCTGTCCGCTGCCTTTCAGGGCTAAGAAGATCTTCCCCGGTTCGATGCTGCTTCTCATGGCGATGGCATGGGAACCTTCAAAGTCATTCAAGGCGTTACGGAAGGCTTCGGCAAGATTGTCGCCCCGCAAAAGATAATCGGCGATAACGAGGGGGATGATCTTGGTGTCCGTCGTGACCTCCGGGGCGATCAGTTCGTCATTCGACTCCAGGGAAGCGCGGAGGGTCTGGTAGTTGTCGATATCGCCGTTGAGGACCACGTCGATTGTCCAGGCATCCGTTCCGTAAAAAGGCAACTTCTGAGGGTTATTACCCTTTGTAAGGGTGTAACTGCCCAGGGGGTGGCAGTTTTCTTCCGTGATGGACCCGACGGAAGCCCAGCGGGTATGGGCGATGGCCGCTTCCCACGGCGTCTGGCAGCGGGCGCAGGCGTGGAATACCCTGTCATCCCTAAGGGTCCTTCTCAGGGCCTTGACGTTTCTCCCCAATTCGCCGATGATCGAGCAGGTCTTGTAGATAAAGGACAGAGATGCATTTGCTCCGGACTCGACCTGAATGGATCGGTTCAGCAGATCTCCCGGGGCGGATCGCCTCTGAAAATCTTCACAGAGATCATCCTCCTCAAGAAGGGCCCGGAGTTTATGGTCCGCACTGCCGCCCGCCTGGGGAAGGATCATCTCGATGCCCGCTGAATCCCGTCCCCGGACCTCCAGACGGTCGAGGCAATTGAAGAGAAAATCAATGCTCCGGTATTTCCTGAGGGCCTCCGGAGGGATGTCGGCGGCCGCCGCCCCGGCAAGGTCGATGATCTTGCCGAGGTTCTCCAGGATGTCTTTGTCGAGAGTCCAGACGATGTCCTTGATCCGTGTCAGTCTGCCGTTGATCGCTTCCGAATCGACGGTGGAAAAACGGTCGGCGTGGACTTCAAAAGCGGCTTCTTCGCCGGCGAGAAAGGCCTGCATCTCCCCGAGCAGGGCATAAAGATCGTCTGTCCGGATGGCGTTAAAAAAGATGTTCCCAAAGGCGTCATCCCCCTTCAGCTGCCTGATTGACTCGTCCATTTCTTCCAGGGTCTGCAGGCTAGCGAGGTACTCCCGCACGGGTAAGGTTCCGGCGGCCAAGGTTTCAATGCCTTTGCCACGGATGGTGGTGAATATTTGCCGTAGGGTCCGGTCCGGTCCATCGCCGGGGGGATTTTCTTTTCTTTTTACCTTGAGAATGCCCGCGAGGCCACAGTAAAGGGTCGCCGGATGGAGAGGGAAAAAGATGATGGCCGGGGCCGGGGCCTGGGACGGGCGGCATCCGCAATGGATATGCCAGGAAGAAAATATGTGCCTCAGCCTGCCCATGGTTATAATTGTCGCGGCCAGCGCCGTGGCGAGGATAGGAATGTCGCTGATGGTCGTAATTATCTGCATGCCGGTATTAAGGAAAAGATGCGTTCGGCAACGTCGTCAACAATTGACTGCAGCCAGGCGACGCCGAGATTTACGGCTGCCGGGTCGAGGTTCCGGATGCAAGAGGTGTAGTCCATCCCCTTGCCCGTATAATTCTTCTCAATGATGTTTTGCAGGGTTTGTCTATTAGCGGGTTCGATATCCGCTTCCCTGCCGCTCGTCAAGGAGGCCTCAATGGCCGGCCAGTTTTCCATGAATTCCCGTGATTGCCGGATCAGGACGTCCCGCCGCTCTCCGGCCAGGATTTTTTCACTGATCCTGAGCGAGGTCTCCATCTTTTCCGAGAGGGCGCGGAAGCGGACGATCCTTTCCTGAATGATCAGATCCAGCTTTTCCACGGCTCCTTCGTAAAGGGCGCCGTCGCCTGTCGCCATGAAAAAAGGCCGCCGGATGTAATCGTACCACTGCCGGAGGGCGAGAATGTTGGCGATGTAAAGAATATTATTGCAGATACGCCGTTTAATGTCGGCGTAAAAGCCCAGGTGAAAGCTGATTTCGTAAGTCATTTGGCCCTGTTGACCGATCAGCTTGCCTCCTTCCGGGCAATCACCCCGGTAGACGGTGCCGGCGGCAATGACGGTTCCGTATCCGATCCGGACCGGTCCGACGATCCCCCCCTGGCCACCCAGAAAAATGGGGGCCTGGTTCAGCATGACTCCCCGGGGGATGTCGCCGATCAGGGAAGCCGTGGCCTTATCCTGATTGGGAGTGTAGTTGAAATGGATGTAAGAGCTGCCTACCTCGCTGTGGTTCCGGCGGCTCGTCCCCCCGGCCACCAGGCAGTCGCAGCAATTGATCAGGCTGCCGAGAGTGACGAAGGGAAACAGGATGGTCTGTTTCATCCCGACCGTATGGGCGCCGTTGGCTTCTTCTTCCATAAGACAACCTTCACGGAGCTGGGCGTTGCTGCCCATACTGGCGTTTGCTAAAAATGTCGAGGCCGTATAGAACCCGCCTTTAAGTTCCACATGGGGTCCCAGTTGACAATTGACTACGGTTACGGGGGCTTCGCGGCCCAGCTTGACCCCCCTGGCAATATATGTCTTTTCACCATAAATCCTTGTCCCTGCGAAAAAAGACACCCCGGCGCCGGCAATCCTCTCCGTAGCGACCTCTTCGCCAATATCCACCATTTCTGGATTGGGAATGGAGGCCCCTTTTTCGAGAAGCTGAATGATTTTAGATCGATCGGTCATGGATATAAATTGCTGATCAATCTTCCAGGTGAAGCTTCACCATCTTTTTTTGAAAGGTGTTGCGATTGATTCCGAGATAATCGGCGGCCCGGCTTTTGACGTTTTGGGATCTCTGGAGGGCGATTCTGAACAGGCAGCGTTCGACGATGGCCACGATATCTTCATGCAGTCTGCTCTTCCCGTTTCCCGAACCGCTCAGAATGGTGGCGATGTCCGCTAATTTTCGGCCCAGGCTATCCTCGGCGACGGCATGGAGCGAGGATAGCCCCTCGGCTTTCTTTTCCTCGGGTTTATCTCCTGTTATGTCGTTCATATATGACGGTCTTCCTTGTGTTATGAAATGAATTTCAAATAAATGATACCGGACAGGACGATAACGGCGACCCAAGCGGCAACGAGATCGGAGAGATTTTTCGTGGGTTTGTCCATTTGCATCCTGGCCTCCCCTTCGACTTCGATCTTCTCCGTATCCAGATGGTTGACAATGTTTCGCACGAGGGGAGCGAATGGTTCGTAAGCGTTCGACAAGATATGAAATCCCTTCTTGGTTGTCAAGAGGATAAAGACCTTGCTTCGCAAGCTCAGGCAACCTACATGGGTTATATCGCTCCAGAGGAGTTCCTTTGTTTTCAGTAGTTTTTTAAGAACGATGCCGCCTGCGGTGATCACGATTTTCCGGCTCAGCGCCTCGATCATGATCAGCAGGGATACGGCAAAGAAGCCGGTCAGGACGATTCTTTCCGTCCCCGACCCTTTTACAGCCAGGGACAGCACCAGGAGGACGAACAACAGCAGGACGTCGATGGCCAGGGGGATGGTGAAAGACCGGCGAATGCGGTAAACTGTTTCCGGCATGGTCATTCTTCCCTGCTATATGTTCCGCTTTTACCGCCCCGTTTGGACATCAGCCTGATGTCCGTAAGGATCATGTCCCGGTCGATGGCTTTGCACATATCATAGATTGTCAGGGCGGCGACGCTCACGGCAGTCAGGGCTTCCATTTCCACGCCGGTCCGGCCCACGGTTTTCACCTTCCCTTCAATGACGACTTCTCCCCGGTCATGGTTGCTTTGAAAGGAGATATCGATCCCCGTCAATGCGAGGGAATGACACATGGGGATGAGACGCCCCGTTTCTTTCGCGGCCATGATACCGGCGATGCGGGCCGTGCCGTATACATCCCCCTTGGGGATTTTGCCGCCCTCCACGAGGGCCAGGGTCTCCGGCTTCATGACGACCTTGCCCCGGACCACCGCCTCCCTTATTGTCGGCGTCTTGCCGGTGACATCCACCATTCTGGCCTGACCGTATTCGTCCAGATGAGTTAACTTTACCATAAATGTTTTCCTGATTGGCAACAACTTATCACAGCCTTTGAGTCTCGTCAAGATAGTTGAAAAAACTTTACACTTTCTATAGATACCAATCAATCTTCAGCTCAAACTCAGGGAGGGGGGCGTGAATGATCGTCAAAATCTTCGGTAGTTCCGTTATCGGCATCGAGGCCTACCTGATTGACGTTGAAGTGGATACCTCGCCGGGATTGCCCCAATTCTCAACGGTAGGGCTCCCCGATGTCGCCGTGCGGGAGAGTCGGGACCGGATCAAGGCGGCGGTAAAAAATTCCGGCTATCCCTTTCCCCGGCATCATGTCACCGTCAATCTTGCCCCGACGGATATAAAAAAGGAGGGCACCGGTTTTGACCTTCCCATTGCGGCAGGCATCCTGGCGGCGGCAGGCGTCATTGGACCGGAAATGTTTCACAATTATATCCTCCTGGGGGAGCTTTCTCTAAACGGGAGAATCAAGGGGGTGTACGGGGCCTTGCAGGCTCAGGAGGCGGGGTTGCGGGGGATCATCCTGTCTCGGGAAAATGCCTCGGAAGCGGCGATGGTTCATGGCATTGAAGTCATCCCGGTGGAAAGCCTCGTGGAGGTAGTGGAGTTTTTGAATGGCGCCCGGAGGATCGAACCGGCGCGACTGGATGGGGAGGCGATGTTTCAGGGCTCCTGTCATGAAGACTACGATTTCCGGGATGTCCAGGGACAGGATCAGGCCAAGCGGGCAATGGAGATCGCCGCTGCCGGGATGCATAATCTTTTGATGCTCGGGCCCCCGGGGAGCGGGAAGACAATGCTTGCCCGGCGCCGGACTCATCGGCGGCCGCCAGATTCCCAAACCGGGAGAGATCAGCCTGGCCCATCATGGTGTTATTTTTCTTGATGAATTGCCGGAATTCCGGAAGAATGTCCTGGAGGCCCTGCGGCAGCCCCTGGAAGAGGGGACGGTGACGATTGCCCGTTCGGCCATGACGGTGACCTGCCCGGCGCGTTTTCTTTTCGTGGCGGCAATGAATCCTTGCCCTTGCGGGTACTATGGCGCTGCCCATCGCCCTTGCCGTTGCAGTTCCCAGCAGATCCGCCAGTATCAGGGAAGGGTTTCCGGGCCGCTCCTGGGCCGGATCGATCTCCACATCGAGGTTCCCGCCTTGCGTTATCGCGAATTGGCGGCCGTTACGAGGGGGAGGCCTCGGAGACCATCAGAGGAAGGATCGGCGGGGCCCGCATCATTCAGCAGGCGCGTTTCGGTGCCCGGGTGGCGCCCTTCAACGCCCGGATGTCCGACGGAGAGATCAAACGCTATTGCGAGATCGACAGGGAGTCCCAGAAATTGATGGAAATGGTCATGGAGAAGCTGGGGCTGAGCGCCCGGGCCTACAAACGAATTCTGAAGGTGGCCAGGACGATCGCCGACCTCGATGGCCGGGCGTCCATCCAGACTTCCCATGTAGCCGAAGCCATTCAGTGTAGAAGTCTTGATAGAAAGCTTGTTTAGTGATAAGGATGGGAATATCTCTTAAAATAATTACAGGGGGGAAATGATTGTATGGAAATCATTGTCGTTCCGGCCGATCCGGGAAAGAGAAAGCCCAAACCGGCGGATGAGTCAAAGCTCGGATTTGGGAAGATTCTAACCGATCACATGTTTACCATGTCCTATCATGCCGGCCGGGGATGGTATGATCCTGCCGTCAGACCCTATGAAAGCCTTTCCCTCGATCCGGCGGCCATGGGCCTCCATTACGGGCAGTTGATTTTTGAAGGGATGAAGGCCTACCGGGGCAAAGGAGGGACCATCAATCTCTTCCGGCCCATGGAAAACATCAAGCGCATGAATGAGTCGGCCAAAAGGCTCTGCATGCCGACCCTGGATCCGGATATATACCTGGAGGCCTTGAAGAAGCTCGTCCTCCTCGAACAGGACTGGATTCCCCGGAGCAGCGGCGCCTCCCTCTACATCAGGCCGACGATGATTGCGACTGAGGCGGCCCTGGGTGTCCATCCCGCCAACGCCTATCTCTTCTATATTATTGTGGGACCGGTGGGGGCGTACTATCCCGAAGGTTTCAGCCCGACGAAGATATACGTCGTGGAAGAGTACGTCCGTTCCGCTCCCGGCGGCATCGGCTATTGCAAGGCGGCGGGGAACTATGCGGCGAGCCTCATGGCGAGCGCCATAGCCGTCGAAAAGGGCTATACCCAGGTGCTCTGGCTGGACGCGGTCACGAGAAAATATGTGGAAGAAGTGGGAACGAGCAATATCTTTTTTGTTATTGGCGACGAACTGATCACCCCGCCCCTAAGGGGAACGATTCTGCCCGGCGTCACCCGCGATTCCGTTCTGCAGATTGCCCGGTCATGGGGGCTGAATGTTTCCGAACGGCCCCTGTCCATGGATGAGATCCTGTCCGCCTGTAGCAAGGGCACTATGAAAGAGGCCTTTGCCTCGGGAACAGCCGCCATCGTTTCCCCCATCGGCCAGCTTTGCTACCGAGACAGAGAATATCCTATTAATGAAGGGGAAACGGGATCCCTGACGGAGAAACTATACCGGGAGATACTTGAGATCCAGTATGGAGAAAAGGACGATCCTTTCGGTTGGCGCATGGAGATCGGATGAAGGACGATGCGGTTTATAGCCTTTTTTGGCCCCCGTTAAGGATTAAAGATGATATTCCATAGACTTGCCCCGGTAATTCACAGCCTTGTGGAAAAGGCTGTTGATAACTGTGTGCATAACTTGCCTAAGTCTGTAAATGTCACGATTTTATGTCGGTTTGCCGCTATTTTGGGCAGCCTTAAAATATATTAAAAACAAATACTTATGTATGTGCTGAGGATTTTCTGCGAGTTAGGCCCCGCCCGTGTAAGATATGCACATAGAAAAAAGGCACGATTTTTGATTGTAGGGACAGGGGCAGCCAAGGAGGTTAAGGATGAACCGGAATTCGTATCTCTTTATCATCACCGTCGGTATGCTCATGGGTCTCATCTGTTTACCGGGGGAGACGGTTCAGGCCGAAACCCTCTCTCTGGAGCAAATCGCCCAGGGACTCCAGGGTACCTATGAGAAGACCGCCGATTTCAAGGCCCGTTTTGTCCAGGAGGTTACCCTGGCATCGGTGAACCGTAAGGAGCGGGAAGAGGGGACGGTTTATTATAAACCCCCCCAAAAGATGCTCTGGGATTATACGAAGCCCAAAGTTAAAAAGCTGATTATCAATCCGACCAAGGCTTACCTTTACGTGCCCCAGGACCAGGCGGTTTATGTTCAGGATACGCCCAAGCTCTTCAAGTCACAGATCCTCGTGCGCTTATTGGACGGTCTCGGGAAGGTGACGGAGGATTTTAATCTGACCTTTGTCAATGCCAAGGAACCGACGGATACAGGAGGGCATTATCTCCTGTACCTGACACCAAAAAGAGGTGATCTGGGGGTTGACAGAATTCAGGTGACCGTTCACAAGGCCTATTTTACCATCATCCAGTGTCAGTTTTCCGATGTGTACGGAAACCGGACGGTTGTCTCCTTCCGTAACATAGTGATTAACAGCAATTTGCCCGATAAGCTGTTCCAGTTCAAGCCGCCCCCGAAGGTGGAAATCTATCCCATGCCGTAGGTCCCCGAAAAAATGGGGGAAGATGGGAGAAACTATGAAGGTTCTGGAAATAGCCCACCTTGATGCCGGCCCCGTGACCTCACGGGTTGGGGAATCGAATCATCACCCTGCCCTCCGTAGAGAATGGCTCGACGTCAATGGCCGGGGAGGGTATGCGTCCAGCACCCTGCTGAACTGCCACACCCGCAAGTACCACGGTCTCCTCGTTTCCCGGCTTGCTGCGCCCCCCGGGCGCTATATCCTCCTGTCCAAATTTGAAGATACCTTTTCCTGCGGGACTCGTCAGTACCCTTTGACCTGCCATCAGTATCCTCAAAGCTTCTTTCCCGAAGGCTATCGCTTGCTGAAAACATTTCAGCAGGATGTGTGCCCCGTATTTATTTATGAAGGGGAGGGCGTGCGCATCCGTAAATCTCTGATGATGGTGGGGGAAGAGGATTGTCTGCTGGTTCGCTACGATCTCGATGCCTGTCCCGCCCCGGGAGTCCTGCGCCTGCTGCCTTTTCTGGCTTTCCGGGATTATCATCGCCTGAGCCGGGAAAATTCTTTCCTCCGGGGGAAAACCTTAACCGTTAAAAATGGTTTTTCCATCCGTCCTTACGCCGGGATGCCCCCCCCTCGTCATCCAGACGAATATCAAACCGGACTGGCGAGAGCAGCCCTTATGGTACCATGCCTTTGAATATGCCGAGGAAGCTGTCCGGGGCTATGAGCATCATGAGGACCTCTTTTGCCCCGGCATGCTTGAGATTCCCTTGCGGCAAGGTAAAACGATAATAGTTTCGGCATCTCCGGTTCCTTTCTATGGCCGCCTGAGGAAGAAGTGGGACGACGAGGAGCGCCGGCGGCGAAAGCTCGCGGAGAAGGACGGAGTAATAGCCGGGACCTTGAGCAGGGCGGCGTCGGAGTTTCCTGCGGGGGATCGGACTGAAGCGGGCGCAACGATTTCACCGGATGCGCGAGAAACACCCGATCTGATCCGGTTGCTGTTCCGGGCGGGACGGCAGTTTCCCGTCCGGATCCCGGAGGGACGTCCGGCGGTTATCGCCGGTTATCCCTGGTTTGGGGAATGGGGCCGGGATACCCTGATCTCCCTGCCGGGACTTGCCTTCTGCTCCGGCCGCATCCGGGAAGGGACAGACATCCTGATGCATTTGACAAAATTCGAACGGCAGGGACTCCTTCCCAATGTCTTTTCCGAGGAAGACACGCATCATGCCTACAACACCGTGGACGCTCCCCTCTGGTATTTCTGGGCCGTTCAACAGTTTCTGCAGTATACGGACGGTAACGAAACCATCGTAGCGAAAAGCATCTGGCCGGCCCTGAAAAACATCCTTCGCCAGTTCCTCCATGGGACCATCTTCAATATCTACATGAACGACAACGGCCTCCTCCATGCCGGCGCCGAAGGCCGGGCGCTGACCTGGATGGATGCCTGCATCGACAACCGGCCCGTAACCCCCCGCTACGGATATCCCGTCGAAATCAATGCCCTCTGGTACAATGCCGTCTCTTTCGCTGCCGAGTTGGCTGACCGTTTCGGAGATGGGGAGTTCTACTTTCCTGCCCTGATTCCCCGGATCCGCCAGTCCTTTCAGAAAACATTCTGGATCGAGGCAGGGGGGTATCTCGGGGATGTTTACCATTCCGGTTACCTGGACCGCTCCGTCCGCCCGAATCAGCTTTTTGCCGTTTCCCTGCCCTACTCGCCCCTGGATACCCATCAGGGGCGCCGGGTGATTAATAAGGTGCGGGATGAACTGCTTACCCCGGTGGGTCTCCGCACCCTTTCTCCCCGGGACCCCGAGTACCGGGGGTGCTGCGAAGGCCCCCCGGCCGCACGGGATGGGGCCTACCACGAGGGGACGGTCTGGCCGTGGCTCCTCGGTCATTACGGCGAGGCCTGGCTCAAGGTCGCCGCCGACCGGGAGGAGGCAAAGACATCGCTGCGTCTGTACCTGCGGACATTCCTGCGCCGCCATTTCAGGGAGGCGGGTGTCGGCTGCGTCTCCGAGATCTTCGACGGGGACGCACCCCACCGGCCGGGGGGCTGTATCTCTCAGGCCTGGAGTGTGGCGGAGCTGATCCGCCTCTATACCCTCATCCGATAACTTGGCGGTAAAGGTAGACATATCCAGATACAAGGCGTAATATCCCTTGACACACGAAAACGGCCCCATATACTCCGGCCCGTCAAAAGCAATATCTTATCAACGAGATCTATCATGAATTTTAATGACTTGAGAGACAACGAGAATAAATTGAAGCTGTACGAAGCCACCCTGAATATTCTTTTAAGTGGTCTTATCATAACCGACCCCGAAGGATATGTCCTTTTTTTCAGCGAAACTTATGGCAAATATCTGGGCATGGATCCCAAGGAGACAATCGGCAGGCACTGCACCGAAGTCATCGAGAACACAAGAATGCACATTGTGGCCAAAACGGGAGAGACAGAGGTCAACCAGCCTCAGGCCATTAAAGGGCGAAATATGATCGTGCAACGGCTACCTATTCATATTGATGGCAAACTGGAGGCTGTTGTAGGGCGGGTCATGTTCGAGGATGTCAAGGATGTCCATTCATTGGCTAAGAAATTGAGCCACTTGGAATCAAAGGTTCAACTCTATGAGAAGGAATTGGCGGCTCTTCGGTCCGCCAAATACACATTTAGTAATATCATCGGAATATGCCCCGCCATGGCGAAAATCAAGGATTTTGCCAACAAGGCCGCACGGAAAGACGCCCCGGTGCTCCTGATTGGAGAGAGCGGAACAGGTAAGGAACTCTTTGCCCATGCTATTCATCAAGCAAGCCCGAGAAGGCTTTTTCCCTTTGTACGGATCAATTGCGCGGCTATTCCCAAGGATCTCCTGGAAGCGGAACTATTCGGCTATGAGCCCGGTGCCTTAACGGGAGCGGGCACCAAGGCGAAGCCGGGCAAGTTTGAACTTGCCCATCGTGGGACCATCTTCCTGGACGAGATAAGTGAACTTCCTCTTGATATGCAACCAAAACTCCTCCGTGTCCTTGAAGAAAAAGAAGTGGAGCGGGTCGGGGGGACACGTCTTCTCCCATGCGATTATCGATTGATTACCGCAACCCAAGAAAATTTGGATGCTTATGTGGAACGAGGCAAATTCAGAAGGGATCTGTATTACCGTCTCAACGTAATTCCCATCCAGATTCCGCCCCTGCGAGAGAGGAAACAGGATATCCCCGTTATTGCGGAGCATCTCGTGCAAATACATGGCAAGGAATTTGGCACGAACATAAACAGTATCGCTGCGGAAGTTATTAAAATATTCATGAACTATAAGTGGCCAGGTAATGTTAGAGAGCTTTCCAACGTCATCGAGAGAAGTCTCTATTCTATAGAAGGTGAGGATGATATGATTTGCCCGGAGCATCTACCGCTATTCTTCCGCAATCTCACCAAAGACCGAGATAACGAAGCTAAGGCCTCTTTAAGAAAATTAAAGGAATGCTCGGAAAAGGAAATTCTCCTTCATGCCCTTGGCAAGTCTGGATACAACATAAATGTGGCATCGGAACTTCTTGGCATTCACCGTACGGCCCTTTACCGGAAAATGAAAAAGTATAATCTTTCCAGGGCTGGCCAATAGGGTGGCAAGAGCTTTTGTAGCTGTTTGTCTACATAGACATAACCATCTAATATCTCTTGTATTCTAAGGATTATTCCCTCTTGTTTCCTGTAGCACTTTCTCGACATTATTGACCACCTATCTACCTAGGTAATTATGAATAGACAATAATTACAGATAGATGTTTCAATTGCGATTATTGGCACCCCTCTTGCTAAGGGACAAATTGTCTAAAATCCACTCAGAAGAAATATCATGGAAGTATTGGGAATTATCCTCAGTCTCTTCGGACTGATGTACATGGCTTATCTGGGGTTCTCAGTCATTCTGTTCGCTCCAGTATTTGCGCTGCTCGCTGCCGCTCTGCAGGGGTTGCCTGTTATGCCCGGGTATACGGAATTATTTATGGCCAAGTCCGTAGGTTATATCAAGACATTCTTTCCCGTCTTTATGCTCGGGGCGGTCTTAAGCAAGGTCATGGAGGACACGCTGCTGGCCAAGGGAACCTCCTCATTCATCATGGAGAAGCTTGGCATGAAACGGGCGATGCTCGCCGTGGTTCTTTCCTGTGCTATTCTGACCTATGGCGGTGTGAGTCTTTTCGTCGTCGTGTTTGCCGTCTATCCCTTCGCCGCCGCCCTGTACAAGGAAGCCAATATCCCGAAACGGCTTCTTCCCGGCACCATTGCCCTGGGCGCGTTTACGTTCACCATCGACGCCTTCCCAGGGTCGCCTCAGATTCAGAATCTCATCCCGACAAACTTCTACGGCACCACGGGATATGCCGCCCCGATCGCCGGTCTTTTCGGTGGAACGTTTATCTTCATCACCGGCATGCTGTGGCTGGAATGGCGCCGCAGGCAGGCGTTTGCGAAGGGGGAAGGCTATGGCGACCATACCTTGAACGAACCCCTCGTTTCGGAAGCCCGGGTATTGCCTAAATGGTACATCGGCATCTTGCCCCTGGTGGCGGTTCTCGTGATCAATTACTTGCTGTCGCGGGTCTACACCGGGGATCCCCAGCTGATGGATGCCTTCGCAGGCCTGAAGCTCCCCTTGTTTGCCGGAACGGTGAAGAAGGTTATCAGCATCTGGTCCCTGATCATTGCCCTGATTGTGGGAATCGTCATGGCAGTTATCCTAGGGTTCAAGAACTTGCCCCAGGGCGGCGGCCTGCAGAAGGCCCTCAATGCAGGAGCCATTGGATCGCTCCTGGCGATTATGAATACGGCGTCTGAAGTCGGCTATGGGAACGTTATCGCCGCCCTGCCTGGCTTCAAGGCAATCGCCAGTTCCCTGCTGGCCATCAAGATCGGTGGAACGCCCCTCGTGTCGGAGGTCATCTCCGTTACAACATTGGCGGGTATCACCGGTTCCGCGTCCGGCGGCATGTCCATCGCCCTCGATCTCATGTCCAAGGATTGGCTGGCTTGGGCTAACACCATCGGCATATCGCCCGAAATCCTTCATCGAGTTGCCTCGATGGCCTCCGGCGGTTGTGACACCCTGCCTCACAACGGGGCGGTAATCACCCTGCTCGCCGTCTGTGGCCTGACCCATAAACTGTCATACCCAGACATTGGAATGATCACTATTATCAAGACAATAGGGGTGATGGTGATCATCCTGCTCTACAATTTGACCGGAATCTATTAATCAGGAAGTCCGGAAAGGAGAAAAACCATGAGTGAAATAAAGAACGGTCGTGAGCTTGAACAATCCCTGGAGGTTGGTAATGCTATCGCCCATCCCATCATCGAGGAAATCCGCGCGCAGATTCGGCGTAAGGGCAAGATCGTTACGGGGGAGCAGGCCGCTGCCATTATCAGGGATGGAGATGTCATAACGACGGGTGGTTTCGTTGGTGCCTGTGTTTCCGAGGATATGTTGATTCATGTTGAAGAGAGATTTCTGAAGGAAGGACACCCAAAAAATCTAACCCTCATCTACGCCGGCGGTCAGGGCGACGGCAAGGCGAGGGGTTTGAATCACCTTGGTCACCAAGGCCTCGTCGGCCGGGTCATCGGTGGACACATCGGCCTTGTTCCGCAACTCCAAAAGCTCATCCGCGAGGATGATATTCTGGCCTATAGTTTCCCGCAAGGGGTTATCAGCACGCTCTTCCGCAACCTGGCCGCGCGGAAGCCGGGTCTCATCTCCTACGTGGGACTTGGTACCTTTGTTGATCCCCGTATCGAAGGCGGGAAGTTAAATCAAAAAACCAAGGAGGAGGGTGAAGACCTCGTCAAGCTCATGGAGATCGAGAGTCGGGAGATTCTTTTCTATAAGTTGCCGACCGTGAAAGTGGCCATTATCCGGGGGCTGACGGCCGATACGGATGGCAATATCACCATGGAGAAAGAGGCCCTCACCGTTGAAGTCCTGGCACAGGCCATGGCAGCGAAAAGCAACAACGGGTTTGTCATTGCCCAGGTCGAGAGGATCGCCGAACGTCATACGCTGAACCCGAAACATGTCAAAATCCCCGGCATCTTCGTGGATTGTGTCGTCGTTGCCAGGCCGGAACATCACATGATGACATTTTTGGAACAGTACAACCCCGGCTATACCGGTGAACTCCGCGTGCCTATGACCTCAATCCCGTCCATGGATCTCGGTCAGCGAAAGGTCATCGCGCGGCGCGCGGCTTTCGATCTCCGCCCCAACCAGATCGTTAATCTTGGTATCGGCATGCCGGAAGGTGTGGCGCGGATAGCAAATGAAGAAGGGGTTCTGGACTTGCTGACCTTGACGACCGAACCGGGCGTGATCGGCGGCATGCCAAACGGCGGCCTTAACTTCGGCACTGGCACGAACATCGATGCTTTAATCGATCAGCCATACCAGTTTGATTTCTATGACGGAGGAGGATTGGATATCGCCTTTCTCGGTTCCGCGGAAATGGACAGATTGGGTAATGTCAATGTTATTAAATTCGGGTCTCGCTTCGTAGGCCCCGGTGGGTTCATCAACATCAGTCAGCATGCGAAAAAATCGTTTTTCTTGGCACATTCACGGCAGGAGGGCTGGCCGTGTCAGTCGTTGATGACAAACTTCAGATTGACCAGGAAGGTCGGGAACAAAAATTCGTCAATCAAGTAGAACAGATCACCTTCAGCGGCAGGTATGCCGTCGAGCGACGACAGCCTGTTTTGTATGTTACGGAGAGATGCGTCTTCCGTCTCTGCCAGGAGGGGATGGAACTTATTGAGATTGCCCCGGGTGTTGATCTGGAAAAGGATATTCTGGCCAAGATGGAATTCGTGCCGGTAATGAAAACACCCCCGAAGCTTATGGATAAGAGGATCTTTAAGCCGCAACCCATGGGAATAAAACGGGACATGCTTGAAATTCCTGTTGAGGACAGGTTGATTTATGTTGTCGCCGAAAATACCTTTTACGTGAATTTCGAGAGTCTCTATGTGAGATCCAGCGAGCAGATCAAGAGAATCCAGCTTCATGTGGAGAAAGAGGTGGTGGGGGTTGTTTGGACAGGATACAGGTTTTTATAAGTGGGAAATT
>DYRD01000012.1 GCA_020718905.1 Syntrophus aciditrophicus
ATGCCCTGATGAATAACAAGAAAAATCATTTACACAAATTATCTGACACCCCAGGACGACCCATGTGCATCAACACTCGGGACGTTAAGGACCTAGATGCGGGCGGCATAACATGATTCTTAATGATTTTCATTGGGGGGGAACGAAGGCCCCCCCAAATGAAAATCTGCTGCTCTTGTGTGCTGTCGATTTATGCAGCCGAAATCTTGATCGCCTTTTATTTAACTTAGAGGCTTACCTGTGGTCGTGTTAGGCGCCGTATTTAGAGTTGAGTCATTCAGCAGTTCTTTAGCATCATTTTTAGGGACTTGCTTTACAGTCACAGGAGCAGGACTTGCCTTCGTCTCCACTTGGGTCATAGGAGCAGGTCATTTCTTCGTATCGTCTGCGGCGACAGTGCTTCCCGGTATGAGCAGCACCAGTCCCAAGAACAAAACCATGGTCAACTTTTTTAAAGATTTCATCTGAATTCTACCTCCATATGTATTTATTTCTCGTTTATTATCCAAATCCGGCTGATCAGACGGACACAGAACAGTCGCTGCCAACACCTCAAAAGCTGCGTGCCCGCACCCAGCTTTCCACTGGATATTGAGGGATATTGAGAAAAAAGGCTTAGCAACTTGTATGCCATTGCATATCATCTATAATTACATTATGTTATGAAATACATTACCGGAATATTCCCCAAATAGGCCTCTTACATTGGCAGGTGGTAATAGGCAGAGTTGGCAGTTGCCGTGAGATATGCAATTACTGTTTCTGCGGCGCCGCACGTTCCGTATCTCTGCAAACATGCCAACTACTGATAGTTGTCAGGCGGCATATAATTAGGCGGTAGGACTACCACTGAGGAGGCCCATGACTATGAATTGATCCGTAATCATTTATTTTATGCCGCTGGCACGATGATTGCTATCCCGTCGGGCAAGATTGCGGAAGGCAAAGGCAGTGAAACATCATAAGGAGAACGCAAGGGGGGCGATAGCGATGAAAGGTTCGAGGTCGAGAGGATTGTTCCATGGGGGATGCATGAGCATCACCACACAACAAGCCATGATGTTTTCAGACGCCCCTCAAGAGATAGATGCGATATTGGCTCATTTAGCCGATCTTTGCGAGAATATATCCATGGGAAACGGCAAGGATGATGCCGAGCTTTTTGAGTTGACAAAAAAGGAGGCCTATCCGGAGATCGTCACGAGACTTGCCGAAAGCTTCGGAATGATGTTGATCAGGTTAGAGGCGCGAGACCTCCACGCCCTTCAGATGACGGAAGACCTAAAAAAAATCGAAAGGCTACTATCCAGAAACGCTATTAGTACCTCCGGGCAGAAGAAATTGATTTGAAAATGCTGAACCGTATAGTGGGAAAAACCATATAAGATACGAGGGGCATAAGTGATGATAGAAATTGACGAAGCAGGGACCAGACGTTTTACGCTGACCGTAGAGGGCCTGCCCCGGTCAGCGCTCACCGTGATCGAATTCTCCGGAACCGAGGAGATATCGCGGCCCTACAAATTCTCCATCATGGCCGTTTCGGACCGGGACGATCTCGAGCTCATGGACCGGGGGGCAACCTTCGCGATCCGGGGGCTGGCGGCCCGGGATACCCGTTTTAGCCATCACGGAGCCATTACCCGGTGTGAATGTCACCAATCCATGGCGAAACGCTTCTATTACCGGGTCACCCTGGAGCCGCGCATCACCCGGCTGGCCCGGACCCGGCATTCGGACGCCTATCTCGACGAGGAGACGATACCGGAGCTGGTATCCCGCATCCTCCGCGAAGCCGGGGCCGCCCACGCCCTTACCGGCCGCGACGTGGACATCCGCACCATCGGGACGGGGTACCGGCAGCGGTACGGGCACGGGTGAGCTCACCATCAGCGGCGAGAACTACCGCACCCCCGAGGAAGGGTGGCGCTACGCAAAGATAAGGGCCGAGGAGCTTGCCTGCCGGGGGCGTATCTTCTCCGGCGCCGGCACGGCCGTCGGCATTATGAGCGGCACCATGCTGAACATCGCCGGTCACGACCACAAAGCCTTCAACGGGGAGTACCTCGTCCTCACGGTGCACCATTCCGGCTCCCAGGCGGGGGCCGTGCTGACGGCCCCGGATGGAAAGAACGATCATTATACGGCCGCCTTCGCCTGCATCCCCGCCTCCGTCCAGTACCGCCCGGAAAGGATGACCACCGTGCCCGTCATCTCCGGTTCTTTGACGGCGGTCATCGACGGGGACGGCTCCGGGTCCCATGCGGAGCTCGACGAGCACGGGCGGTACAAGGTCCGTTTCCCCTTCAAGGAGGAAAAGCAGGGGGCGCGGAACTGGGCCTGGATACGCATGGCCACCCCGATAATCCCGTCATCGCCGCAGCGGTACCAAACTCGGAAAGCAGGAGCGTCGTTACCGACAGGAACGCGATGACCCATGCCCTGCAGACGAACGCCGTCAACGGGCTGTTTATGACCAAAAGCGCAGAGGAAATATCGATACGGAACCTCGGTCAGGACCCGCCTCCCCCGACGCGGAAAGAGGAGTTTCATTGGACCAAATACGTCACGGGAGATGAACAGAATATCATTAAGGGATCAAGCGCCACCGCCTATCTGAACAACCGGCTGACCCTCAACGGCGGCGCAAATGTGACCGTAAACGCGCTCACCATGGCCACGAATATCAATGCCGGCACGACGATGAATCTCAACCTTGCCCCCAGCGTGACCTACCAGGTTGCCGATACCCTCACCACCGGCCCGGGAAGGGTTTACAGTGCCAATCGAAGCTACAAGACCGTGGGGCTCGATTCCATAAAGTTTGTTGCCGGCCTGGACGGCGCGGAAAGGACCAAGTGCCTGCGGGGCTGGCAAGTGATTACCTCCGCCGCCGCCACCCTCCTCGGCATGGCCGCCAGCATCGTTCCCCCCGTTTGGAATCACTACCACCCCAAGGAAGACCGCATGCAACCGTGGCACCAGGCCATTGGGGCTTACGCGGCCAGTTCTTTCATGTTCTTGTCCTATTGGGTTGAGAGCCGGGCGTGGGACGCGTTCGACATGGCCGTTCTCAGAGATCACCGCGGGAGGATCGAACCTTTTCATTGGGACACATCTAACAGGTTTGGTGCGACGGGGATGGATTTGAGTGATTTCGGATTTTCTGTGTTCGGACCCCGGAAAGTAAACCCGGAGCGACACCTGACCGGCGCAGAAAGAGAAGGGACCCGACCGGGCATTATGATCTATGATGGCGACATTAGGATGGCAGCCGAGGAAGGACGGGGCGGGAGCGGAAACAAGTTTATGGAAGCGTCAATATACATGAGTCTAGGCCAGGTGTCCATGAAGGGGGGTTATTCCCAGGATCAAACTGAAATTAAAATGGATATAAATGCGTTGCAAACTATCCATAAAGACTGGGCGATCTGCCTTGATTCACAGTCATTGCGGCTGGGCGGACTTGGTCCTGTACTAAGAATCTCGAAGGAAACAGCGCCCCTAATAAAGATCGACAATGAAGCCATGGATGCCACTTGCCAAGCCATTCGACTTGATGCCAACGGCGCCGCGGCATCTTTCGACGCGAAAGGCGCAAGGATCGCTGCGGGCAACGTTTATATAGGTACGGAAGACAGCAACATTTCGATAACAGGAAAACAACTGGGGATCGATTCCGCTGGTCTTGTCCATTTGCGATAATGGCAGGGGAAAGCAGCTGCTCGCGATGAAGAAAGTAAAAGCGATAGACCGCACCTCAACCTTTGGTAACGTTGCATCCGCAGGACGAGCTGACCGGGGTATCCCTGCTTGTGCGTAATTGCACTTGTTGTGGTTCTGCATAAGGACGTTTCATCGCATTAATCATCTAATCCGAGACGGACTCTGGACGAATATGATATAGTTTTGCAACATTTCCTTGTTTTTTTCCCGCTTTCCCGATCCGAGCTATTATCTCCTGGCAGGTTGTCTCGGCATTCATTCCGAACCTGGGATGCCGTAAATTTCTGCATACCTACTACGCAGGTAGAGAAAGTAGTTTTTCCTTGCCTCCGACGAATATTTTCTGTTAACCTTACTCGTTTGTTTTTTGCTCACTGGCACGAATATGGCTAACAATTGCGACGAAGGATAAACAAGGACTGGAGGATGACATGGATCAGTCAAAAGTATTATTCATCAATGGGGATGGGGACAACAGACTCCTTCCCAACCTGCATAGAGAAAACAGATTTGCCGATGGCGGCGAAGAAGCCTTCCAGGAACTCACCAGAATTTGCCGGGAAATTGCAAGCGGAGAATACAAAGACGAGAAATACCTGTACGAGTTGACAAGGGAAGGAAGCTACCATCCCTTGATCAATGAACTGGCTGAATCTTTCGGGATGATGATCGTAAGGATGGAAGCCAGAGAATGCTTCCTTGAGCAGAACATGGAACGATTGAAAAGCATGGACAGGAACCGCTCGAGGACGGAAGGGCGACTGTCCCATGAGGATAGCTACCTGAAGCAGGCACCTAAAAAATATTCAACCCATGTCAATATCTTGGGAACAAGCAGTCATATCCAGGCAATCATTAGGATGATCGATAATATTGCTGATGCCCCCGTCAATGTGCTGATCACCGGCGAAACCGGCACGGGGAAGGAACTGGTCGCCAAGGCGATTCACCATAAAAGCAGACGCCGGGACAACCCTTTTGTAGCCTTGAATTGCTTTGCAATCCCGGACAGCATCTTCGAGAGCGAGATGTTCGGTATTGAGCATGGCGTGGCAACGGGCATTATTAAGCGGATGGGCAAGGTCGAACAGGCCAACGACGGCACATTATTTCTTGACGAAGTAGGCGATATGCGTCTCTCCAGCCAGGGTAAAATTCTGCGCATCATTGAAGACCGGATACTGGAGCGCGTGGGCTGTAGAAAAAGCATGTTTGTCGATGTCCGGTTTATCGCTGCGACCAATAAGGACCTGAAGGTCGCCGTTGCCGCAAGGCAATTCCGAGAAGATCTGTTATACCGGCTTAACGTTGTTAACCTGCATATCCCTCCCCTGAGGGAGCGACGGGAAGACATTCCCGTCCTGGCTAACTTCTTCGCTGCCCGGGCCGCTAAGCGGATGCGCCGTTCACCCTTGGCGATCACCGCGAATGCGATGGAATACCTGACATCCTATTCATGGCCCGGAAACGTCCGGCAACTGGAAAACGAAATTGAAAGGTCCGTTGCCATGACATATACGGACGAGATCGCCGTCACCGGACTATCCGACGATTTGCGGTCATACTGCAAACAGGAGGGAAGACCGGAGAACAATACTTCCCTGGTTAAGAACGCGGAAAAAACACTGATTGAAGCCACCCTGCAGAAAACGGGAGGCAACAAATCGCAAGCGGCCCGTGAACTAGGACTCAGCAGAGAGGGGCTGCGCAAAAAGATGCTTCGTTATATTTTGTAGCGGATGAACGACAAGAAGATTCATTTACACCCATTTTCCGCCCCTCGTATGTATTTTTTTCTCTCCTTCCCGGCATGTACGAGGATTATGGCAAGATGACCAGCCTCCGGATTAAGACCACGGAGTTTCTTTAGGTCTGTTTCGACGTGCTCACCTTCCAAGCCAGCACGGGAGATGAATACGCTATCTGCAATAAGTCCTGCGTCTTCAATGATGTCCAGAATATCCGGCAGTCGCCGGCCTATTTTCATGAGGACCACGGTGCTTTCCCTTGTCAGCGCATCCCGGACGGCTTCCAGATCCTCGGCAGAAACGGGTATTACCGTCACGGGCTCACGCCCCTTCCCAAGGGGAAACGACAGAACCGAGGCCGCCGCACTGAACGCAGTTACCCCTGGTATAGAGATGACCATCACGGCGGGGAGAATTTCTCTCACTTCGCGCAGGAGGTAAATGAAGGTGGAATAAAATAAGATATCGCCCAGAGTTATAAAGCAGGCATCCTCCCCGGATGCGAGTACTTTCGTCACGGCGCGGGCGTTATCCTGCCAACGGGAGGATTGCACACCTTCGTCTGCGGTCATGGGGAACGGTAGTTCATGAATCCCGGCGCCAGGCCCAACATATCGGTTTATAATGGAGAGCGCCGCGCGTTCCGCGGTCACCCTGGATTTGGGCACGAAAACATGCGGACACCGGGATAGGATAGCGGCCCCTGGTCATTTCAAAAACTCCTTGCCAAAAGAATGGACCCCAAAGAGAGGGGGGTCCCGCAAAAGCCCTTCCTGCGGTATCTCCCTTTCCTGCCCCGGAAAGGGTCAAATCCAGCCATGCAAACGTGCGACTCAATTCTCCTTCGGGATGCTTCCTCCAAGGGCAGCATTCTTTTCGTCCGCGCGAATACGGAATTCTTGTTCACGGCCGGAAGAGTCTTAACTAATACTACATCGTGCGGTCCAGCGCAAGCAGACAAACACCGTCTGGAAAGAGCTCAAAAAAGAGCACGACTAAATAACCCAAGTTTTATGTCTGAACTTTGGACTTGATTAATTGGGTCAAGTGTTTTACCAATTTTAAAATCGTTTTTGTAGGTAGCTACGGATCTGGGGGAGGAAATAGATGATCGGAATATCCAAGCTGTATTGCGGCACGGTCAAGACAGCGGACGTTCTCCGGTACGGAGCGCATTCCGCGAAGCTTCCGTCGCACCTGCTGCAGTTCTCGGAAGACAAGAAGCCCGTCGTCGTCTTGAGCATGACGCGCTGCTGCAACCTGCAATGTGTCCATTGCTACTCGAACTCCCGCGATATCGAGTATCCGGGGGAGTTAGACACCGCGGAAGGCAAGGCGCGGATCGACGACCTGGCCGCATTCGGTGCGCCGGTGCTGCTCCTCTCCGGGGGCGAACCTCTGATGAGGCCGGACTTTATCGACCTGGCCCGCTATGCCGTCAGGAAGGGGATGCGGGTGTCCGTCTCCACGAACGGTACCCTGATCACGGAGGACATGGCCAGGGAGTTCCGTGAAATCGGGCTCGCTTACGTGGGCATCAGCTTCGACGGGGTCGGAGACACCCCCTCCCGGTTCCGCAGTTCCCAGGGGGCGTTCGAGACGGCGCTGCGGGGTTTGAGAATCTGCCGCGACCTCGGTATTAAGGTCGGCGTGCGCTTCGCAATCACAAAAAGGAACTTCCGAGAGATCCCGGCCATATTTGATTTCCTCGCGCAAGAAGACATCCCGCGGATCTGCTTCTACCACCTGGCTGATGCCGGCCGGGGCTGGAATCTCAGAGAAGAGGACCTCTCCAGAGAAGAGGCTCGCAATATAATGGACCTCCTCATCGACTGCACCCGCGAGCTCTTCGAGAAGGGCAGCGAAAAAGAGGTGATCACGGTGGATAACCACTGCGACGGCCCCTATATCTACATGCGCATGCTCAGGGAGAACGAGAGCAGGGCCGCGGATGTGCTGAAGCTTCTGAAGATGAACAAGGGCAACAATTCCGGCGTGGGGATCGGGTGCGTGAGCTGGGACGGCGAGGTGCATCCTGATCAGTTCTGGCGCAACCACTCATTCGGGAACATCCGCAAACGGCAGTTCAGCGAGATATGGATGGACACGTCGAATGACTTGATGGCCGGCCTGAAGGATCGCCGGCTCCGCCTAAAAGGCCGCTGCGAAAAATGCAAGTGGCTCGATATCTGTGGGGGCAACTCCCGGGCCCTGGCGGAGGCTTTCTACGATGATCCCTGGGCCCCTGACCCCACGTGTTACCTGACAGACGAGGAGATCGGGATTATATAGAGTCGGAATTGTACCACCGTCGATAATGGCCCATGGGACTGATTTAGGACCCCTTAATCTGAAATGATTATAGAGCTTGCCGTTTTTTTCTGAATAGGAATGTACCAGCCTTCGCCCGGACTCATGGAAAATGTTCCCTGCCATAATCTTGCGTGTGATTAATCTTGGATAAGACCGGAACTCGGAAGGATTTTCCCGGCAGGATGTCCGACTGGAAAAGGAACCTCTACGTCATCTGGATGGCCCAGTTTGTCTCCTCAGTCGGCCTGAGCATGGTCATGCCCTTTCTTCCCTTTTACATCAGGGAGCTTGGGGTGACGGGCGCTGATGAGGTCAAGGTGTGGAGCGGGATCATAGTTGCCGCCCCTCCCCTCGTCTCGTCTTTAATGCAGCCGCTCTGGGGTGTTCTCGGTGACCGGTACGGGCGCAAGCCCATGGTGGTCCGGGCCATGCTGGGATTGGGCCTGGCGAATGCACTGATGAGCTTTGCGGGCAATATCTACCAACTGCTCACCCTGAGAGAATCTTCCAGGGTTTCCTATCGGGTTTTTCGCACCCTCCATGGTCCTATTGGCCTCGGGCACACCCCGGGAGCACATCGGCTTCGCTCTCGGCACAATGCAGTCGGCCTTCATCTCAGGGATGATTGTCGGGCCGTTGATAGGCGGGGTCCTGGCTCATTTCAGCGGCTGCCGCGCCAATTTCCTCTGGACGGGGATCTGCTGTCTCTCGGGTGCCCTGATAGTGGTCTGGTTCGTCCGGGAGACCTTTGTCCCGGTGGAGAACAAAAATAACTACACCGACCTGAAGAAGAACATCAGATCGGTCTTCAGGTCCTCGGACCTGCGCGCGCTGTTTCTTATCATGCTGATGGTCCAGTTCTCGGTCCATTTCGTGGCGCCTTTCCTGAGCCTGTATGTCGAATACCTGGACTTTACTCCCGAATATTTGGAGATAATGACCGGACTTGTTTTCGGAATTACCGGAATCACCAGCACCATAGCATCCCCGATGTGGGGCAAGAAAGGGGATGAAATAGGTTTCAGCAAGGTGCTCAGGATCTCCCTGGCGGGCATCTTGATTTTCATGCTGCCCCAGGCATTCGTGACCAGCGCATATCAATTGCTGTTCCTGCGTGCCGGACTCGGCATCTTCATCTCAGGAAGCTGTTCCAACCATCAATGCGTTCGTTCAACGGTCAACCCCTGAGGGCCACCGGGGCGGGATCTACGGTATATTCCAGAGCGACTTCATTTTCGGCAGCATGGCCGGGCCGCTTTTAGGGGGAGTCTTGGCGGCTGTTTTCGGCCTGAGGGCGATATTTATCATCACCACCGCTTTCCTTTGCGTCACGATGTTCCTGGAACGAAGACACACCAAACGAATAGCCAAGCACGCCTCAAAGTAAGGAGGACCCCCGCCATGATGCCCTCTAAAGACTCGGGGATAATGAAGCCTCCCGCAGCGGTCTTCTTCAAACTCTCCCTGCATAAATGATCGACAAATAGCAATTCCTATTGTAGATTACCACCGGAGGATGATCTTACTATGGGTATTGCTGGAGACATAGCCATCATTGTTACCGCCGCTCTTTTGGGAGGTTTCATGGCGCATATATTAAAACAACCCCTGATCATAGGATATATCTTCGCCGGGGTGGTTGTGGGACCACATACGGGAGGGGTAACCGTTTCTGACGTTCACAATATTGAGAAGCTTGCAGAAATAGGAGTGGCGCTGCTGCTCTTCGCCCTGGGGCTGGAATTTTCCATCCGGGAGTTGAAGCCTGTCCGCAAGATTGCCATTATGGGAACCCCGATCCAAATAGCTATTACGACAGCATTCGGATTTGGCGTCGGCAGACTGCTGGGCTGGGAGTGGGTTCCATCGCTATGGTTCGGCTCTCTCATCTCGCTTTCGAGTACGATGGTAATCCTGAAGACCCTGGAGAATCAGGGGATGATCGGCACCTTGTCGAGTCGCGTCATGATCGGCGTGCTTATCGTTCAGGATTTGGCCATCGTGCCGATGCTGATCATTCTCCCACAGTTGAGCACCCCCCAAAGCGGCTTGCCGATGCTGGCCTTTGCCGCCATGAATGCGGTCATCTTCCTAATATTAATAATCGTTCTCGGTACCCGCATCATTCCTCATGCCATGAAATTAATTGCCAACTGGGGATCCAGAGAGTTATTTCTTGTCGCCATCACAGCCATGGGGCTGGGGATTGGCTATGGCACATATCTTTTCGGTCTTTCCTTCGCCTTCGGGGCTTTTGTGGCAGGGATGCTACTCAGTGAGTCCGATTATGGATACCAAGCCTTGAGTGATATAATACCATTGCGTGATATCTTCAGCCTGATGTTTTTTACTTCCATAGGGATGCTGCTTGACCCGAAATTCTTGTTTCATAACCTGCTGATGATTCTCTTTTTAGTAGTCATCGTTATATTAGGAAAGGCTCTGATCTTCGCCGCCTTGAGTCGTACCTTCCATTATAAAAACGTCATTCCCCTGGCAATGGGATTGGGACTCTCGCAGGTTGGTGAATTTTCTTTTGTTCTCGGTCGTGTGGGTGTTGAAACACATTCCATTTCTGCGGAATTCTATGCATTGGTTCTGACTGTAACTATTGTCACCATGTTGCTTACACCGGTAATTTCAGGACTTACGGCGCCATTATATGCGTTTTTAAGGCATTGGCGAAAGCCATGGCCGTTAGAACCGCTCCATTTCCCAAAAACAACTATGCAGGATCATTTCGTCATTGCCGGCGGAGGAAGAGTGGGCAGGTATGTAGCCGATGTCTTACAGCGGATGAAGATCCCCTTCGTCATCGTGGAATATGATTCCCTCAAAGTTGATGCCTTGAAGGAGTCCGATTTTCCTGTCCTTTTCGGAGACGCACAGAAGGAGATCATTCTTGAGGCGGTTGCATTGGGGCAGGCAAGGATGATTGTCATAACGACACCAGTAACCATAATTTCAAAAACAATCGTCATTGCGGCAAAAAAACTGAATCCGACTATCCATATAATTGCCAGAGCGGAAGAGATTGAATCAATGCAGGTTTTGCACGATTTAGGCGTCTCTCTTGTCATACAGCCGGAATTTGAAGCAAGCCTGGAATTTGCCCGCCAAGCACTCCTCCATCTTGGTATTCCCGTCACTCAAATAGAACAATATACGGACAGGGTGCGCACTGAACTATATCGTCCTCTCTATGCTGCGGATGAGGCAGAATAGATTTGCCTCCCCCCTGGGGAGCGAGGGTTATGAAATGGCAGTTCATCGTGTATTGCGGTTTTGCGATGTCGCCACGCCTTCTCCTGGTCAATCATAAAATCCGGTTTATCGATGCGGTGACCGGGGGGGGCGCTCAAGGACGGTCATCGCAAACAGGGACCGGAATAGTGACCAAGCCCAAAAACCAAAACAAAAGGGTTAGCCGGTTTCCAAGCTAACCCCCTGTTTTTCTTATGGTGCCGAAGCCCGGATTTGAACCGGGACGAGCGTACACCCACTAGACCCTGAACCTAGCGCGTCTACCAATTCCGCCACTTCGGCATATTGTTTACGGGTGCCTTTTACACTTGTCGTCCTTGCCTTGTCAAGCAAAAATGATCTTGAAAATTAACGGATTCGTGCTATGGTGGCGTCCTATGAAAACAATCCTGCAAATTGACAATATTCCCGAAGAATTAACTGGCTCTTACCTGACCATAGGTAACTTCGACGGCGTCCACAGAGGACATCAGTACCTCTTCCGGCACCTTGTCGATCAGGCCCGGAATGCGGGGCGCCCGTCCGTAGTCCTCACCTTCGCCCCCCATCCACAGATGGTCCTCCACCCGGACCGACGTCCCTTCTATCTGATCACATCCATTGAGGAAAAGATCCGCCTCATTGAGGCCCAGGGCGTGGACGGGCTGATCATCATTCCCTTTAATCTTGACGTCGCTAAAACGACGGCCCGGGAGTTTGTCTGTGATCTCCTGTGGGGAAAATTAAGGATAAAAAAAATCCTCATCGGTCATGATTATACCTTCGGCAGCGGCAAAGAAGGGAATGAGGATTTTCTTGTCGCTAAGGGGAAGAAACTGGGTTTTGACGTGGAGGTAATGAGGGCCTTCCAGGTTGGCGACACGATTATCAGCAGTACAAGGGTGCGGAACGCCATCCTTGACGGCGACGTCAAAACGGCGGCAGCCTGGCTGGGACGACCCTATAATCTTGTGGGCAGGGTTGCCGTGGGCCATAATCGCGGCGCCGGCCTTGGTTTCCCGACCGCCAATATCGAACCTGAAAAGGAACTTGTTCCCGCCCGCGGCGTTTACGCAGCCCTGGCCAGAGTCGACGATCATACCCATGGCAGCGTTCTTAACATCGGCATGAACCCGACCTTCGCCGACAATCAACGGTCAATTGAAGTCCATATCCTCGATTTTAAAGGAGACATCTACGGGAAAAACCTGGAGATCCTGTTCATGGAGAAACTCCGGGACGAGAAAAAATTCAGTGGTTCGGAGGAATTGATTGTCCAGATCCGGAAGGATGTGGAGGAGGCCCGCAAGCTATTGTCCTGACGGGTGATTTTGTTCATTCTCCGGGGCAGGCAGGAAAACGGCGGCACCACGGCCGGGAAAGGAACCCTTGCATTTGCGTCTTCTTCATCCCTGGGACGTTGCTTATCAAGAAGCCGTATCTATCCAGAATACCATAAAAAAGACCTTATCCTGCACGACGGGGTTAAAATCGGGCCGGCAGCTGTAATCGCCGGCGCGGATATTTCCTATATCCGCGGGAGCGATTTGTTTTTTGCCGCCGTCGTCCTGCTGTCCGATCCGGACATGCAGCCCCTCGCAGAGGTCCACGCCGTGGGAAGGGTCTCTTTTCCTTATATTCCCGGGTTGTTGAGCTTCCGGGAAGGGCCGGTTTTATTGAAGGCTTTTGAAAATCTGCAACAGGTGCCGGATCTTGTCATCTTTGACGGCCAGGGTATCGCCCATCCCCGGGGTGTAGGCCTCGCCGCACATCTGGGATTGTTTCTCGATATTCCGGCGATTGGTTGTGACAAATCGCGTCTGTGCGGAGAGTACCGGGACCCGGGGCCTTGCCCGGGAGACCATGAAGACCTGCTTTATCAGGGGCAGGTGATCGGGTCCGTCATGAGAACCAAGGCCCGAGTGCGCCCGGTTTTCGTCTCTCCGGGACATCTGATCAGTCTGGGGAGATCCCGGGAGGTCACCATGAGGTGCTGCCGGGGCTATCGGCTGCCGGAGCCGATCCGGCAGGCCCATCTGGCCGTGAACCGGCTGCGGATAGCTTCTCAGTAGAGGACCTCCCCCGTATCGGTAATAAGTTTTTGGGGAAGCTTGAATACCCTTTTAACCATGTCGAGGCCTTCTGCCGACAACTCCCTTCCCGGGATGGCCTTGACCTCGGGATCTGCCACCGGCCCTTTAACTTCAAAATAGACGGTAATAAACCTTCTATCCTCATCCGTCAGGATCCAGCCCATCACCGGGATCGTGCTGATAATCTTATCCAAGGTTTGCAGGGGTTGCAGACCGACTCTGAGGTCAACCTTTTCCTGGATAATGTCCATACTGCCCATGGCGAGGATATTAATGGCTTCGCTGTCAATATAGAAATCTTTGCTCGTCATGATCCCGTTCTTCAGCAGCAGGGTAGCCGTAATGGAATTATAGGGCATCCCGTCCGCAGTCAGGTCGGGAAGTTTAAGTTTTAATAGCTGGGACATATTGAGGACGGAAAATATTTTATATAAGGTATTGACCTTGCTGATTGTTCCCTTTTCGATCCTCATCTTTACCATGCCAGCGGCGGACGCTTTCAGCTCGGCGGCGGTTTTTCCCGTGGCCGTAAGATCGCCGCTTGCCGTTAGCATCCCCCTTACCCGCCGGTCTTTCTCCCCAGTCCATAACAGGGACTCCGCCGGCACTCGCTCAAGTTGGAACTGGTAATGGTGGCGCGGGGAACTTGCCGCTGGCAGCCGAGTAGTACCTTTGGCCGTGCCGCGTCCGGTCCCCATGGCCCAGGTAAGGGACGAAAATTCGCTAGTCTGCATGATAGCCGAGTTCGGCGCGAAGGTCAGCAAAAGGCAGCTCCCCAATCTTGCCCGCCGCCACCCGGACCCTGGCCTGCACGGATATCGGGGAAGCGCCTGTTTTCCTGGCTCCGGCGCTATTCAATTTCAGCAGCGCCGCCAGCTCCTCCCCCTTGAGGTAAGAGAAAGCAACGTCGCCGTTGATGACCCTTTCCCGGCCATCCCGAATAGACCCCCTGGCCGTCACGACGGCATCGTTCAGCCGGGCGGACAGCGAGCGGACCTGCCAGAGATCCTTCCCGAAGGAGATATCGCCGCTTACATCCCTTAGCTGATACCCTGCCGGCAGGCTTTGATAACCGAATTCCTCGGGATGGAAAAAGGGAAGGGGAAAGGACGGGGTTTTAAAGCCCGTAACCGCACCGGCCACGGTAAAGGGTGTCTCGCCATAGCGTCCCGACAACGGGGAAAAGGTTATTTTCTCGCCTTCCAGGTGTGCCAAGCCATTTACATCCCTAATTTGCCTCATCTTTTCCGCGAGGCGGAAGGACGTTCCCTGCAGGGAAATATCGCCGCGCCAACGGTCGGGAGCCCCTGTTTTTACCGCCCCTTCGCCGCTCATAACGGCCTGAGCCAAACCTTCTCCCTGACACCGTTTGACCTCGGGGAAACTGGCCTGGAGATCCCGGAGATTAACGGTGTTCGTGCGAAAAGAGATGGAGTATGTCTGATTTGTATCCTGGCGGGGGGGCGTCAAGGTTCCTGACAGCACCAGGGACCCCAAAGAATAATTAAACGGGTCTATCTGCAGCCTCCCGTCTCTGATCGCCGCTACGAAATCCAGACGGTTTTCCTGTCCGGCCGTCTTGATCATGATGTCGCCATAGCGGTAGTGGGCCGGCGTCAGGTTCCATTCGCCCTGCAGGCGATAATTGGCCCATGGTCCCATGCCGTTCAACTTCAGGGTGGTATTGCCTCTAAAAGATAGTATTTTTGACAGATCTTCCCCGATCAGCCAGGCCAGCTCGCGGTTTGTCGGTTGGACCGTAGCGTTGAAGGGATAGGTGGCAGGTTCAGCGAGGGAATACCCGGCAATTCTTCCCGTCAGGGTGACGGGTGAGGTTCCGAAATATCCCGTCAGCTGATTGAACAAAATATCCCGTTCCATAAACACCAACTCACCCTTGACGCCATTAAAGAACGGCGCTGATCCGCCCTCCGGGTTCACAACTCCTTTCTCCACGGATGTTTTCACAAAGAGGAGATTGTCGTGGCCTGCTTCTCCCCACTTTCGCAATTGACTCAACCGGCCTTTCAAAAAAACCTCCTCCACGTTGAAAATGCCGGCCCGAATATGTTCTTTGATAAACGCCGACGCTATCCGAGTGATAATGCCGTGAGGGAGGTATTTCCCGTGTCTTTCCAGATCAAATGGTCCCAGCGTGGCCTTTATATCCAGGAAGGGATCTTCTTTTCCCAAGTCCCTGATCGCCCCCTGCCCTTTAATCCTGACATCATCGAAGGCAAGATCGGCTTTGCTCAGGGAAATATCCTCGGCGGTACGCTTCAGATCATAGACCAGGCGCACCGAGGACGGCGCCGGCGGATCTGGAAAAACCTTGGAATATTGTAATCTTACGTTATTAAGTGTTATGGCCCCGGAGGAGGTGAAATCCTGCTTCCGGCCTTTAATGACCATATCGGCATTCAGCAGACCGGCTAATTGCTGGAAGGGAACTTTACCGCGGTAATAGGGCCATGAAGTGGCCAGATCGAGGTCCTGAATACGGAGCGGGACATCGATCCGGCTATTAATGATCGGCTCCGGATACCGGGGAAGATAAAGAGCTCCTTCCACCCCCAGCCTGGTCTTCCGGGTCTTTTCCGCAATGACCGCTTCCAGCTGCAAGGCTGTCTTCCCTCCCCGCTGCCATTGATCGATTTTGAGGCGGACCTCCTTAAAATCGGTTTGCCTTCCTTCCGGGCTTATCCATAGATCCCGGAAGGTTACGGCGCCTCCCTGAACGGTCAGACCGCCGAGTTCCACGGGTGGCTCTTTTTTCGTTTCTATCAGATCGTCAATATTCCACTTTCCCTGTTCATCCCGGATAATGACGATATGCGGCTGTTGCAGAGTTATTTCCTTCACGATGATTTTCCGCTCCAGCAGATAGGGCAGCAGGGCAACCCTGACGGTGAGCCGCGCCGCGGAGGCAAAAGAATCGCGACTATTCTTCTCCCTGATCCTTACCCTGTCAAAGGTCAACAGCGGCCCAAAACCGCAAGAGACATGGCCCGATGCATATTGCACATCCCGATTCAGGGCCTTTTTCGCATAGGTCACAATGGCCGGCCGGTAGGACTCAAGGTCTTGGATATGTCGATAGAAATAAACGGACAGGCCGCCCGCCATGAAGATGATGACAAGAGCGGCGCTGAGGATGAGGGGGATTCTTTTTTTCATCAGTTTTTTTACTGTTTGCTGAAGGACATCTCCCCGATATAGCCTTCGGCATTGCTTCCCGTATTCTGGGAATTGATGTAAAAACGGACGCCATGGATCGCCCCCATGGGTTCTCCCCCATGGATATCCCGGAAAATACGTTTGTAATCTTCGTAAACATTTCTCTTCTCCGTGTACCAGTTCCCCAATTGGTCTGTTTTGTTCCGGAGGACGAGGTAACGTATCCGCTTCAGGAAGGGCTTCGGGCTCCACGCCGACAGGCCCTTCGGGGCTTCATTGTCCCAGATATAAGTCAGGATCGGGGTATTGAGTTTTTCAGGAAAAACCGTGGATGGAAAAACCACATAGACCTGCAGCACCTGATCGTCCGTTGCAGACTTGCGGACGTCCCCTCCCTGGGGAAGTTTTGTCGCCCGCCATGTCCAATTGAGATAGGGATATTCCTTCAGATCAACCCGCACGGTCCTTTCGATGCCGAATCCCGACCGGGGATCGCTTATCATCCGGACATAGTAGGCATCTCCCGTCCTGACCAGATTTATATTCGGGGTGCCACTATGCTTCATCAGGGTCCAACCTTCCGGGACGCCATTTACCAGCCGGGAAGACCGGTATTTAGCCACCACCACGGATTCTTCCGCGAGGGGAAAGAGCTCTCCCGCCAACATGACGACCGTAAGAAGTACCAACAATATTAAAGACAAAAGCCTTTTGTTGAGCATTTTTCCTGCATCCATATATGATGAACTCGTAAAGAGTCAAAAAATGGTCATAATCGACGGCATCGTAAAGAGATTCGCAGGCAAGGCGCGCAAATCATGAATAATGAGAATTACTTGGCGTACACCGCAGTGATGGAGGAAACAGTGCAACGCCGCAGCCGAACTTTTTACGATGCCGCCATATCCGGATTCCGGCGCTGCCTTAATCTCAGCTCGAGCGGTCAGGCAAGACCTTTTTTATAGACCGCCATGATTTCCGAACGTGTCACTAAGGCATCCACCCTCGGGATATGGGCGAGGATGTTCTCCCTTCCCCCTTCTTCGCGATCGACAAGGGCGATCACCCGTTCGATGATCAGTCCCGCCTCTTTTGCCTTTTCTATGGCCGTAATCGTGGAGCCTCCCGTCGTGATGACGTCGTCGATGATCACCACCCGTTCCCCCGTCCGGACGCTCCCCTCGATGGCACTCTTTGTACCGTGGTCTTTCACATCTTTCCGGACAATAAAGGCCTTGATGGGTTTACCATGCTGATAGGAAATCACGGCCAGGGCATTGGCTAAGGCATCGGCACCCAAAGTCAGGCCGCCGGCGGCGGTGACATCGGTATGGGCAAGCATTTGAAAGAGGATTCCTCCGATGAGGTTCATCCCTTCGGGATCGAGGGTCGTTGGCTTGCAGTTGAAATAGTAGTTACTCCTTTTCCCCGAGGCCAGGGTAAAAGGTGGATTATCACGGTATTGAAAAGACTTGTCGATAATAATCTCCATGAGACGGGCCTTCAT
The DNA here is from genome assembly GCA_020718905.1 of Syntrophus aciditrophicus. Taxonomy (GTDB): domain Bacteria; phylum Desulfobacterota; class Syntrophia; order Syntrophales; family UBA8958; genus UBA8958. Next base: position 17,808 of record DYRD01000012.1, read on the forward strand.
TTTATCTATTGTCATCACAGCGTCAGTTCTCCATATTTTTATTTGGGCAAAGCGTTTCTATGACCCGCACCGCCTCGACGCCGTCCCGGGCATAGGACGCCCCCAGGGACGCCGCATAGGCTTGGGTGACAACGGCGCCGCCAAGGATAAAGGGCGTGGTCAAACCTTCCTGGCGGGCCAGCATCATAACATTCTGCATGACGGTCATCGTCGTCGTCATCAGGGCCGACAGGCCGACTACGGCGGGCTTGTGCTTTTTCATATGTTCGATAACGGTCTTGGTCGCCACATCCTTCCCTAGGTCAATGACGTCATAGCCGTAGTTTCTCAGCATCAGGGCGACAATGTTTTTTCCGATATCGTGGATATCGCCCTGGACCGTCGCCAGGATGACGACCCCCTTACTTGTCCCCCGGGACTTCGCAGCCCCGAGCAGGGGCTCCAGGTGGTCAAGGCCCTTCTTCATGGCCTCGGCGCTGGCAATCAACTGGGGAAGGAAATAGGTCTTCTGTTCATAAAGCTCCCCCACCCTGAGGATGGCCGGGATCATTAATTCCTCGACAATCCGGGCCGCGGGCAGGCCGGTGCCACTCTTCATAAGCCCCCCAATGAGACCGACGATATCATCGCGATTGCCGGCGAGGATCGCCTGACGAACCTGTTCGGAAGGGGTGAGGGATACTCCCCCGGCAGGTTTCTTTGCGGTTTTTTCCCCGTCCCGGAAGGATTCGATATAGATCGCCGCCCCCCCGGTCTTTACCCAAAAAGACGTCGGCCGCCTTCTTCATGGCTATCAATTCGATATTGGCGGGATTGACGATAGCCACCGTCAGCCCCGCAACTTGGGCCATGTTCAGAAAAGTTGCATTCAGCCATTTACGCTACGGCATCCCGAAGGACACGTTGGACACCCCCAGCACCGTCCGGCAGCCGAAGGAGCGGGAACACCAGGAAACGGTTTTCAACGTCTCGACGGGGCGTCGGGATTGGCGGCAACGGTCATCACCAGTCCGTCGACGATGATATCCTCCTTGGTAAAACCATGGCGCCGCGCCGCCCGATAAACCCCGGACAACCTTGCCGCGTCCCGCCGCTGTCTCCGGAATCTCCCCGTCGAGGAGGGGAAGGAGAATGAACATGGCCCCGTATCGCGCCGCCAGGGGCAGGAGCTTCTCCATCTTTTCCCGCTCGCCGGAAATGGAATTGAGGAGGGCCCGTCCCGGGTAGAGTCGCAGGGCCGCCGGCTCGTCAATGCCGGGGACACCGACGTTAACATCGAGAAGATCGGCGCCCTGATCTTCCTGCTCCCGCGCCATTTGCCGCACCAGGGAAGTCTTGCCTTCCCGTAGTTCCTCCTGGAGGGCCTTCTTGCCCGTGGGATTGATCCGCTCGCCGATGACGAACAGGGGCTTCTCGCGAGCGAGGACGGCATGCCCGCGAGCGGAACTCACGGCGGCCAGGGATTTTCTTCGCGGCAACACGGGAGGCATCGCCGCCAGTTCCCGTTTCAGCGCGCCGATATGATCGGGCGTCGTTCCGCAGCACCCGCCCAAAAGGTTTACGCCGGCAGCGGCAAAAGGTTTGCTGAAAGCGCCGAGAGCGCGGGCATCCATATCAAAAGTCGTGGTTATCCCCACCAGACGGGGAATCCCCGCATTGGGTTTGGCCGCCAGGGGGACCGTTGCGTAGGGCTTCATCGCGGAGATCCATTCCATCATCGCCTCGGGTCCCGCCGAGCAGTTGCAGCCCACGGCATCGGCTCCGAGGCTCTGGAGGGTAATGAGGGCCGTAACCGGGTCCGTGCCGTTCAGAGTGCGCCCCTCCGGTTCGTAGGTCATCGTGACGATGGTAAAATAATCGCCCGTCTCCTTTACTGCGAGGAGGGCCGCCCTTGCTTCCTGGATGTCCATCATGGTCTCAATGACGAAAAGATCCACGCCGCCGGCCACAAGTCCCTCTACCTGTTCCTTGAAAATCGTCACGGCTTCTTCGAAGGGAAGATCGCCAAAGGGCTCGACAAACCGGCCCGTAGGGCCGATATCTCCCGCTACGAGTACCCCGGACCCAACCGCCTGCCGGGCAAGGACGGCCAGTTTGCGGTTAGTTTCTTGAACGTCGTCGATGCCGTATTCCGACAATTTCGGGCGGTTGCCGCCAAAAGTGCAGGTATAAACCATGTCCGCCCCCACCTCCCGGTAATCCCGCTGGACCGCCTGGATAACTTCCGGATTCTCCGTGCACCACCGCTCGGGACAGACGCCGGCGGGCATTCCCCGCTTCTGCAACTCCGTCCCGGTGGCGCCGTCAAGAATGAGGATCCTCTTCTTGAGCAATGTCTTTATCCTGGTTTTGTTCACCGTAATCCTCCTGATGAAACCGTTGATTCACCAACCGTCAAGGTCAAAGATATACCGATTCTTATAACATGCCGGGCTTAAATGACAACAAAAATCATGGCGCTTTCCATATCGGTATGCCCGTAACGGACCTGCCTTTCCCCACCGCGGCCATCCCTTTGAGGGAGGGGGCGGTCCGTTTACAGCTCAAACTATCCCCGTAACGGCGGTCACGGATTTCTCCGGAACGAGGAGACAGTTTTCCGTAATGGTTACATTCAATCTGTCCATTTGCAGGAGCCGATGCATAAGCTGTTGATTTTCAAGATCAAAGTCACCGTAACCAGCTGAAAAACGGCTATTTAAAAGTGTTTTCCCTTCCCGCCGCAGGGACTGGCGGAAGTAGCCCGTGATCCAGTCGAGAGCTGCATCCACAACCTCACTGGCCGTGGCATCGAGAACCACGCCCCGGGTCGCATTCCCTCCTTCGATGTCGGCCTGGATAGCCTCCATGATGGCCATTCCCGCCGTCGCCCCCATAAGGATTAGCTCGCGAGCGTCTTTGAGGAACCGGGCCAGCTTCCGGCTGGCAAAGGCGTCCCCCTCGGGCAGCCTGATCAGCAGGGTGTTTTCAATTTCGATGGGCAGGCGCAGGGCGCTCCCTTGCAATTGGACCAGGGGCAGGGCGGCCGCGATATAACCTTCAATTTCCTGCCCCTGCCCGGGACTGATCCGGGTAGCTCCCTTCCGGTAGCCGAGACGCCTGTAGATGGCAGGACGGGGATGGATTCAAAAAACAAAGGGGCCATGAATATGTCCTTACGGCACTGATGGTAATGGTTCTGCCTATTGCCGGTCCAGTTACTTTCTGACGGCAAGACCGATCTTCTCCAGAACATAGGGTTTGCGGACAAAGGCGCCAGCGCCGATTTCCTGGGCCCTACGGACGCGGTCCGTCTCCGAAAAGCCGCTGACAATGACCGCCCGCTGGCGGGGGTTGCTTTTAATGATGTGCTGGCAGGTCGGCCTTTTTGCCGTCCAAGTAACCGATCGCCCCTTCCCCGCTGGCAACAGCCTCTACCTCTGCCCACCTCACTGCGGACATCGACATATCCGTTATGATCCTTCACCGTCCCCCAGACTACGGCCCGGCCCAACCCCGTGCCGCTCCTTCCCATGATCTTCCTCCTATAGAATGGTTCGGATATCTTTCCCATGTCCTTGGCAGGTATCCCCTTGCCCGTATCGGAGACGGTCAAAACGGCATAATCCCCTTCCTGCATATCGTCATACCCCTGGATGGGGACATCCAAATAACGATTCTCCGTCTTAATCGTTATTTCCCCGCGGCCCGATATGGCCTCGGCAGCGTTAGCGACAAGATTAGCGAGGGTTTTGCTCAAATGGATGGGCGATCCCTTGATATTCAACAATCCTTCCGTAAGCTCAATATGGACCTTCACTTCTCCGTATTCTGACCTCAACAATTCAAATTCGGGCGCCTTGAGATAATCGGAAACAATCCTGTTCAGATCGACAATTTCCGCAACGGCCACTCCTCTTCTGGCCAGGGTCAGCAGATCCTGGATGATTGCCGCGCCCCGCAAACCGGCCTGCAGGATATTAGCGGCATATCTCTTTAAGGGGCTGTCTTGGGGGAGCTTTTCCCCCAGCAGTTCCGAGTATCCAACCAATACCCCCAAAATATTGTTCAGATCATGGGCTACGCCCCCGGCCAGTCTTCCGAGGCCTTCCATCTTCTCCGCACGATTTAACCGCTCCGCCAACCTTTTACGCTCCGTATTATCGCGGATACACTCTATGGCGGCAATAATTTTCCCTTTGGAGTCGTGAAGAACGGACGCCCTGGCATACAAATGCATGTCACCGGGGGGCAGGTTGGGAGCGAAGGCTTCACCAAGAATAATGTCTCCCACTCTTCGAGTGGCCGTGTATTGCCTTTCCATCACCTTATCGGGATGCAGGGCATAATCAATGAGGATAGGCCTTCTGATTCCATAGAAGGGGATGGCATACTCGTAATCGCCCTTTCCGAGCATATCTTCCTTTCTGACGCCGGTCATTGTTTCCATAGCCCGGTTCCAGGTAATCGCCTTCCCTTCCTGGTCGATAACCAGGGTGGCATCGGGAAGAAACTCAATGATGTCTTCCAATCTCCTGCGGGATTCGGACAGTTCCTCCTCCGCCTGTTTGCGGGCGGTAATATTACGGATAAAACCGCCCACGCCAACCCTGTTCTTCCCAAGTTCGACGGGGAATTTGAGCGTTTCATAGACATGGCCTCCGACAATCTCTTCCGCAATAACAACAGACAAACCAGACAGGGCTGCCAGGTCCGTACGACGGCAATTTTCTGCGGCTATTTGCGGCATCAGCTCAAAGTCGCTTTTACCGATTATCTCTCCTTCGGGTTTGCCGAAGAATACCGCCATTGTTTTACTTACCACAATGTTGCGTAATAGGTCATCCTTCAGGAACACCATGTCCGAGGTGGCATTTATGAAGGTACGATAAAGCTCCTCACTTTCCCTCAGATCCTGCTCCGTCCGCCGGTACTCGGTAATATCCCGGATGACTCCGAACACTACTTTCCGGTGGCGATCATACTCGGCTACAGAATGGATGTCGACAATCTCGCCCGTGTCGGGTCGCCGTATCTTGAATTCTAAATTATACGGGTGATTTTCATTGATCAATCCCCAGAGCGCTTGGTCGAGCATATCCCGGTACTCCGGGAGCGGTATCTTTTGTACTTCCGGTATGGTCCATTCCGCATCGAGAAACCCGTATATCCTCCGCGCCCCAGCAGACGCAAATACCCGGTTAGCTTCCAGATCGAACGCCCAATTACCGGAACGGGAAATGATCTCGGCCCTGGACAGGCGGTTCCTGCTGAGGCCGAGTTCTTCTTCCACCGCCTTGCGGGCCGTTATTTCGGTGATCATCCCGCATATGCCCCTGATCACCCCGTCATCGCTGCGCAGGGGGAATTTAATGGAGATAAAGGATCGCACCCCCTGCTCGTCGGCAAGGGTTTCCTCTTTTTCCTGCACCACTCCCGATTCCATGACCTCCAAATCATTGCGGCGGAATGCTTTGCCTGTTGGCCCGGGAAACAATTCTTCATCCGTCCTGCCGATAGTATCCCAGCGCGTCAATCCCGCTACTTCTTCCCACTTGCTATTGACCAGCTCATAACGCCCCTCACGATCTTTGACGCAGACGAGGGCGCCCGCATTTTCGATCAGGTCGGATAGAAAACGGCGGCTTTTAAGCGATTCCTCCTCGACCTGCTTGCGCTCCGTGATGTCCTCAACGAAACCCTCTATCGTCAACAGACGGCCATCTCCATCCCGTACCGGCCAGATGTGCAGATTCCCCGTGAAAGTGCTGCCGTCCTTGCGGCGATAAATATTCTCAACGCTTCTCAAATTTGGATTTTCCACAATGAGGCGCACAATTTCCAATCGGCGCTGCGGATCTACATACATGTCGGCGGCGATGTCTTTTACGGAGGAAATGACATCTTCAGGGGATTCGTAGCCGAACATGCGGGCGAATTCGGGATTGGCGGTGATCACTTTTCCTTCCGGTGAAGACTGGAAGATCCCGATAGTCGCCATCTCAAAGAGCCGCCGGTACTTCGCTTCTCCATCATTGGGCAAGGAGTCGCCAGGGTCCGGCCCTGCTTTCAATCGCTCCAGCTTCGCAAGCCTCTGTTTCAGGGCGGCCAACTCCTGAAACAATTCCTTCACCGTCTGGGATTGGTTATCCATCAGGGTACCCTTCTGTGTTATTAAGCGAGATGATTTGCTGGTTATGCCATCATCATGGGTATCAGGCTTTTTTTAAATATGTTTAAGCCGTTTGGCAACCTCGTTGCCCATCGCCGCCGTCCCGACGCAGGTTGTCCCTTCCCGGTGGATGTTCTTCGTTCTAAAACCGGCGCCAAGAACCTCTTTTACGGCCGCTTCTATACGGCGGGCTTCTTTTTCCATGGCGCAGGAATAGCGGAGCATCATGGCTACGGAAAGGATTGTCGCCAGGGGGTTGGCAACGTCTTGTCCCGCGATGTCGGGGGCGGACCCGTGGATCGGTTCATACATGCCGCCCTTAGCTCCCAGGCTCGCCGAGGGCAGCATCCCTATGGAGCCGGTGATCATGGGCCGAAAAGGTTGGTAGTCACGATAACATCGAACTGGGCGGGATTAGCGATCAATTGCATGGCGCAGTTGTCAACGTACATATGGCAGAGGTCCACCTCGGGAAAGTCCCGGCTGACTTCCGTCATCACGTCCCGCCAGAGCTGGGTGCTCTCCAGGACATTTGCTTTATCCACGGAGACGACGCGCTTCCGGCGCTTCCTTGCCGTTTCAAAAGCCACCACGGCAATCCGGCGTATTTCCTCCTCCGTATAGACAAGGGTATTGACGCCTATTCTTTGCCCATTTTCGACCCGGACCCCCCGGGGTTTCCCAAAGTAGAGGTCCCCCGTCAGTTCCCTGATGATCATGATGTCGATCCCCCGGACCACCTCCGGCTTCAATGGCGAGGCGGCCACAAGTTCATCAAAGACCCGCACCGGCCGCAGATTAGCAAAAAGTCCAAGCTTCTCGCGCAGGCCCAATAGGGCCCGTTCGGGGCGGACGCTATAGTCGAGGCCCTCCCATTTGGGTCCGCCCACGGCGCCAAGCAAAACCGCATCGCTGCCAAGGGCCAGCTCCAGGCTTGCGGCGGGGAAAGGAGTCCCCAGGGCGTCGTATGCCGCCCCACCAATGAGGCGGTGGGTCAGTTTGAAGCTTGCTCCTGAAGATTCGGAAATCACGCTAAGAATCTTCAGCGCCTCCCCCATAATCTCGACCCCGATGCCATCACCGGGAAACACCGCGATATTAAATTCTTTTTCCATCTAAAAGTTAAACCTCATGTCTTTGCATTCATTAATATAGGTATTCCCTCCCCTGCAAGGAGAGGGTCAGGGTGGGGATGGGGTTTGCTTAGCTCTTTTCAGCGCCTTTCGTAAAAGGGGGCATTAACTATTTCCCGTCCTCTTCTTCATCAAGTAGGGCAACAATCCTCCCGCCGCGACCAATTCCTGCATAAACGGAGGAATCGGTTCGATTTTGATCGGTCCGGTCTCTTTTCCCGCGATGGTGATTAAGCCGGCATCACCATCCACCTCGATTTCGTCGCCCTCGCTTATCAAACCAAAGATAGCCGGGGATTCAAAGATGGGCAGCCCCATATTGAAGGCGCTCCGGTAAAAGATCCGGGCAAAGCCGCCGGCCACAACGGCGGCAACGCCCACCGCTTTAAGGGCTATCGGGGCGTGCTCCCGAGAGGACCCGCATCCGAAGTTCTCTCCCGCCACGATGATGTCTCCCGGACGCATCTTCTTCACAAAATCCGGGTCGGCATCTTCCATGCAATGAGACGCCAGAAAGGCCGGATCGGAACTGTTGATGTAGCGGGCCGGAATGATCAAATCCGTATTGACATGGTCTCCGAATTTCCAGACTTTTCCTTTTAATTTCATATCTTGTGCACTCCCTTGAGTTCTTCCGGGCCGGCGATCCGCCCCAGGACGGCGGTCGCCGCCGCCACGGCCCGCTCGCCGTCGGCCAGGATTCCCATGTGCCCTCCCAGGCAGGGCCCGCACGTAGGGCGCGACTTGCTTGCCTTTCAAAAGCCGGGCGGCCAGACGCAGATCCTCGATCCGGCCGTTGGTGCACGAGCCGATGAAAACCTGATCAACCTTGATGGAACCAACCTTGCTGAGTCCCCGAACGTTCGACGGCAGAGGGGGGAAGGCTACCTGGGGCTCGATCTTGCTGACATCAACCTCCAGGACGGAGGCATAATTCGCATCGGGATCGGATTCATGGCAGGTATATTCCCGTTCCGCCCGGTATTGTACGTATTCCCTCGTTGCATTGTCGGGGACGAAAATGCCGTTCTTGGCCCCCGCCTCGATGACCATATTGGCCATGGTGAAACGGTCCGCCATCGTCAGCTCTCCGAGGGTCTCGCCGGTAAATTCCATCGCTTTGTAATTGGCCCCATCCACGCCGATCTGCCCGATCACGTAGAGGATGAGGTCCTTTCCCGACAGCCACTTGTTGAGCTTGCCGTGGAAGACGATCTTCATGGTCTCGGGAACTTTGAACCATAGTTCCCCCGTCAGCATGGCCGCCGCGAAATCCGAGCTGCCCACGCCGGTGGCAAAGGCCCCCAACGCCCCATAGGTGCAGGTATGGCTGTCGGCGCCGATGATCAGGTCTCCGGGCAGGGCGATGCCCTGCTCGGGAAGGAGAACATGGCAGACCCCGGCATCGCCCCCCTCGTAATAATGACTGATTTTATGCTCCTTGGCGAAATCCCGCATGATCTTGACCTGCTGGGCCGACTGGATATCCTTGTTCGGTGTGAAGTGGTCGGCAACAAGGACAACCTTATTGCGGTCGAAGACCTTGCGGCCCCCGGCTTTCTTGAATTCCCCGATGGCGATGGGGGCCGTCACGTCATGCCCCATGGCAATATCCACCTGGGCGCTGATCAACATCCCCGGATGTACCTCTTTTAGGCCCCCATGTTCGGCCAGGATCTTCTCGGTAATGGTCATCCCCATTTGGCGATTCTCCTTCTGATTTGACTACGCATAGCTAACATATGGATTTAAAAAAGATTAATCTAATTACACATCTCTCCCATCCTCTTGTTTTATTTTTACAATATTCTTCTTATCGATTCAATGAATAAATCGGATAATCCCGGTTATTACTTGCCAGGACAGGATTACATACACCGGATCAGGAACTTGCGGAGGTCATATTTTTTTCTTGATATGACCCCGTGAGGCTGCTATAGGGCGCAAGCTCGGCAGGCAGCCGGCAATCAGAGGATAGGTATATGGAAATGGGAATTATCGGCCTTCCCCAAAGCGGGAAGAGCTCTCTTTTTGAAATCATGACCAAGATCAGGAGCCGGGACGTCCATGGGGAAACCTGCGTCCGCGGCCAGGCGTCCGTCCCCGATAGACGCTTTGACCGCCTGGTGGCCATATTCCACCCCGCAAAGGTTTCTCCCGCGAAGGCACCCTTCGTGGATGTCCATGCCGAAGGAGAAAAGGCCTGGGAAACGGTTCGCCAGAGCCTCTCCGGGGCGGACGGTCTCCTGCATATCGTGGATGGTTTCTCCGCCGCCGACCTGCCGGAGATGGTGGAGCGGTGGCGCCGCCTTGAGGATGAGCTGATCCTGTCCGATCTCATGGTGGTGGAACACCGCCGGGAGCGTCTCCAGAGGGTGCCCCAAAAGGCCTTGAAACCAGCGGAGCTTCTCCAAGTGGAATTGATGCCCCGCCTCCAGACCCAGCTTGAACAGGGCCAGCCCCTGCGCGACCTTTCCCTGGCTTCCGAAGAGCGCCATATCCTGAGGAGCTTCTCTTTCTCGTCCCTGCGACCGGAGCTGGTGGTCCTCAACGTAACGGAAGAACGTCTCGGAACAGCGGCGGCATTTCAGAAGGAGGCCGGCCTGACGGATCATGTCATCGCCATCTGCGGGGAACTGGAAGGGGAAATGGCGGGGCTCTCCCCGGAAGAGCAGCAGGAATTCCTCGTTGCCCTCAATATGACCGAACCCGCCTTCGTGCGCATCATCCAGGCCGCTTTCCGCCTGTTGGGAAGGATCACCTATTTTACCGTGGGGGAAGATGAGGTCAAGGCATGGGTCATTCCCGCCGGGGCCAAGGCGCCCCTGGCCGCCGCCGCCATTCATAAGGATTTTGAAAGGGGGTTCATCAAGGCCGAGGTAATCGGCTACGAAGAATTCATCCCTTGCGGAGGAACCATGGCCGCCGCCAAGGCTGCCGGGAAACTGCGCCTGGAAGGAAAGGATTACGTCGTTCAGGACGGCGATATAATTTCCTTCCGCTTCAACGTATAGGAGGCAGACCGATGACGCTGGAAAACAAGCTCATTCCCATCCTGCGGGAAGGGATTCATCTCATCAAGATGGTCCTCTTCAAAACCGTAATAAACGGCTTAGCAGCACGCTGTCCTCACCCGGAACGGACCTTTGTCAATCAACTGACCGGGGCCGTGATCAATGAGCTGTTCTGTACTCCGAATCATGAGGAGCCTTTTCTGTCCTTTGCCGTCACCAACCGGTCCCGCATTGAAGAGGAAATGAAGAGGATTGCCGATGACTTCCCCGAGCTGAAAATTCCTCTGACCGACGCCCTGCGTGTCCAGTTTCTCTGCGACAGCCAGGAAGGAGTGGACAATCCCACGATGCTCACCCAAGCCAGGGAACTCGGCATTCTGATCATGGACCGGGACACCCCCCTGCCCGACAACTTCATGACCCTGGCCCGCTCTCTGGGCGAAGGATCGGCGGTAACCCATCAAGCCCACATCGGATCGGCCTGAGAGACCTCACCCGCTAAAATGGAACGTTGAGTTAGAATTGGACGAATAGCTCCGGCAGGGCCCTGCCCGCCGTGTCCCGAAGCGACTCGTCGTACAGGGACGACATTTCGTTCGCCTCGGGATTGATCTCGATACAGCGGGCATGGTTCTCTTTCGCGAAGCGCGGAAAGCCAGCCGCCGGATATACGACACCGGATGTCCCGATGCTCACGAAGAGGTCGCAGCGCCGGATCGCAGCGATGGCGGCGCTCATCACACCTTGATCGAGGATATCCCCGAACCACACAATATCCGGCCGCAGCCAACTCCCGCATTTTTCACACTTCCAGCCTTTATACTTTGCGCCGATATCCCCTGATATCCCATCGTCAGGGCACCGCAAGCGCCAGAGACTCCCGTGCAGCTCGATGACGTTCCCGCTGCCCGCACGCTGATGCATCCCGTCGATGTTCTGGGTCACCACCATCACCCGCGGGTGCTGCTTCTCCAACGTGGCGATTGCCGCGTGTCCGGCGTGGGGCTGGCAGGCGAGGACCGCCGCCCGCCTCAATTCGTGGAACTTCAGAACCTTTTTCGGGTCGCCGGCAAAGGCATCTTCACAGGCATACTCCTCCCAGCGGTACTGGCTCCAGAGGCCGCCCCGTCCCCGGTAGGTAGGAACGCCGCTTTCCGCAGACATCCCGGCGCCGGTGAAAAAGACGATGTGCTCATATTGCCGTGGATCGATTGTTTTCATATTTTCACATCCTGGCAAAGGAGATTACCATGAGTTTTCATCCCTCGCAATCACAACCTGATCAATGTTTAACACTGATTTTTGGTTTCAGCCAAGTTAATCAAATTCATCCGCTGCGACGGTCGGCAACCTCGGATTTCGGGGTTGAGAAGCGAAATACTATCAACGAGAGGAATACCCATGGGATTCCCGAAGAATCATCTCCATTCACCGCTCCTAGGGATAATTTTCCTCGTGACGCTTGCCGCAGGCGGAGTAAATGCCTCGGATGATCCCTCCCGGAAACCGGATATCGGCAAGTTTGATTTAAATATACGTTCATATTACCTGAAAAGTTCATATGGCATTGCCTCTCCCCAGGAATCCCTGGCCCTCGGAGGGTCCCTGGACTACCGGACCCCCTGGTGGCATAATCTGATGGTCGGCGTGACGGTGTTCACGTCCCAGGGCCTGATATGCACCGATCCCGATAAAGGCGGCACCGGCATCCTGGGACCGCAGCAAAATGGCTATACGGCCCTGGGCGCTGCCTACCTGAAGGGAAAGGTCTCCCAAACGGAACTGACTGTCTTCCGTCAAGAATTGGATACCCCCTTTATCAACCCCCACGATAGCAGCATGACTCCCAATACGTTTGAGGCCTACACCATCACGAGCCGGGACCTCCCGTTCCTTACCCTCCTTGCCTCCCATGTCACCAAAATCAAACCGTGGACAGACACCTCCTTCGAGGGCATGTCCGCAGCAGCAGGATTTACAGGTACTAATGAACCCGTAACCATGGCGGGCGTGGTATTTGAACCGGCAAAAAATTACAAGCTGAACTTATGGGAATATTACTGCAATAACCTTATGAATATTATTTATGCCCGGGGAGACGGCGAGTGGAAATACAGCGACGACCTTGCGTTCGTGACCTCCCTGCAATTCCTGAATCAACAGGACGTATGGCGGGATCGTTCAATAGGGGCATGGTCGGGGGGCAGGAAACCGTCAAATGGAAGGGACTGGGAGTGACCTTTGCCTACACATCCACTTCCGGCGCTCACGACATAATTAATCCCTGGGCGGGTTATCCCGGATTCACCGCCATGATCGTGAAAGACAATGACCGGGCGGGGGAGAATACCTGGCTTGCCGGTCTCTCCTACGATTTTTCTTTCCTCGGCATAAACGGGTTGAGCGCCTTTAGCAACTTCACCAATTCTTCCACCCCGCAGACAGGCCCCCAGGCGTCACCGTGTCAGAGCGAACTCGATTTTACCGTGGATTACCGTTTTCAAAAATTTATGGCCGGATTGTGGATTCGGCTGAGAACGGCTTTTATCACCCAGGACAAAGCCATGGGCGGTCAGGATATGCAGGATTACCGGGTGGTCGTCAACTACCGAGTTCCATTTTAATCGCTAATCCGTTCCCGGCTTTTCCCGATGCTGGGCAAAGTACTCCTCCATTTGGGCCAGGCGGCGGACAATCTGCCCCACCAGGTCCCGTTGCGCCCTTAGTCCCTGTCCCGCGGGAATGGCGGGCAGGAAGGCGTCCATGGTTATGGTGAATGTTTCGCCCCGGCCGGGCATGTCACCATACAATATCTGGGCGTCCCCGCGGAGATAAACGCAAAGGACCCGGCAGTCCCGATGGCCCTGGAGAAAACGGCCCACACCGTAAGAGAAATTCTCAGTATCGACGCGTCCCGATCGGGAACGCCTTCCCTCGGGAAAGACCATGAGGACCTGTCGCCGCTCCAAGAGATAATTGCATCTGGCAAGGGTCGCCTGCATCTCTTCCCGATCGCCTCCCCGGCTGACGGGAATGCATTTGGAGAGATAGCACAGGATTACCATGAAAAGGTTCTGCTGGAAATTGGCCCGTTCCGGAAGATTCCAGGGGAGCCGCTGGAACCCCTTGATATGCCCTCCCAGAGACACGAGGGCATAGATCATGATGATGGAATCGATCAGGGTAAGATGATTTCCGCAGATCAGCCATGGTCCCCGGTGGTTTTTCAGCAGCCCGGCCCACTGGCGGCGGATCTTGTCCAGGTCCATGATCCGGTAGCCCCTGAATTTCATGAAGAGAAAATACAGGGGCGCCAGCAGCCCGGCGGTCAGAAAGCCCAGGGCGGACTGAAGGCGGAGATGGAAAGCCGTCGGAAGGGTCATAGCTTTTTCTTGATCAGCTCCACGGCGTCGCCGATCGTAAGGATCTTGTCGGCCTCATCGTCCTCTATGATAATCCCGAAGATATCCTCGCACTTGATGATGACATCCAGAAGGCGGGCCGAATTCACCTTGAGATCATCGAGGATGTGGGTCGTCATGGTCGCCCGGTCCAGGTGGGTTTTATCCTTCGTATACAGCCGCAGGATCTCGATCATTTCCGTAAAAATCTTATTCTCTTCAGTTTTAAAACTCCTTTATTGTTAATTTATTTTTCTTCCCATTTCTTAAAGATCAGACAACTATTCACATCGCCGAAACCGAAGCCGGCCTTGGCAATAACGCGCAAATCGGGCATGTCTATTGCCTGATGGGGGATCTTCGCTGCAAAGGCCGCAATATCCGGGTGGATATCTTCGCTGTTCACCGAGGGATGAATGAATCCCCGCTGAAGCTGAAGAACGACAGCAACCGATTCAATAGCCCCGGCGGCCCCCAGGCAATGACCGATCATGGACTTCGTTGAGTTGATGAAAGGGAAATCGGCAGGCGGTCTCCCCAGGGTCTCGGACCAGTTCTTCACCTCCATGGGATCGGCGTAGGTGGCCGTCAAATGGCCGTTGATCGCCTGGATGTCATGGGGCGTTATCCCGGCCGTCGGCAATGGCATCCTGGATGCAGCGCCGCACTCCCGCAGGGTTCGGAGCGGTCATGGTCCCTCCCATTCGCTGGCCGCCGCAGTTCACCGCCCCCCCGGCAACCTCGGCATAGATCCTGGCTCCCCGCTGCCTTGCCTCCTCCAAATCTTCCAGGACCAGGACCGCACCCCCGGCCCCGGGGACGAAACCGCTCGCCGTGGCGCTCATGGGACGGGAAGCCCGCTCCGGCTGGTCGTTAAATTTCCGGCAGATCACCCGCATGGCGTCGAATCCGGACCAGATATAGGGAGAGGCGCCTTCGGAACCGCCGGCGAGCATCCGTTTCGCCAACCCCATGCGGATTCTCCACATGGAATCGATGATTGCCTCATTTCCCGTCGAGCAGGCCGAAGAATTGGACGTCGCCTGGTTTCCTAAAGCCAACAGTCCCGCAATGCGGGCGCTCGTGCCGCTGTTCATGACCTGTTCCACAATCCGGCTCCCCATGCGGCGCACCTTGCCCTCGTTCACCATGGGGACGACGCTCCGGGCGATGGTGTCCATCCCCCCGATTCCCGATCCGAGAATGACGCCCGTATCCCAGTGGACCCCGTCGTCATCGCCTCCGGGCACCTCAAATCCCGCATCCCGCCAGGCGTCGATGGCGGCTACTGAGGCGTAGCCGATGTTGTCGTTGATGGACATGAGTTTTTCATGATCGAAATAGCTTTTCCGTACGGTTTCGAAATTTTCCGGAATTCCCCCGACCTGGCAGCCGAAGTTCAGATCCTCCAGCTCCTTGATGTGACGGATGCCGGAACGGCCCTCTCGCAAGGCTTCGGCAAAAGCATCCAGTCCGTGTCCATTTGGGGCGGCGACGCCCATGCCTGTAATGACAATCCTTTTTTTCATCTGACTGTTTACCTCAAAATGTTTTATTATCCCCGTCGGCCGGCCAATTATCCCGCAAGAACTCCCTTGCCGGCCAGGCCCCCCCGACAGACGACTTCTCCGTCTTCCGGCTCGCCGGTAACGGCCGCTTTCAGACTTCCCTGGCGGAAATAGACTTTCCGTCCCCGGAAAACGATCTGCTCCCCCGGGACGACGATCCCCAGAAACTCCACTTCCTCAGCATAAGTAAACAGGGTTGTTATCTTCTTTACCTCGGTGACGGACGCCCCCGTCTTGATCAGGGACAGGTACAGGCCGTGGGCAACGATCCCTGTCTGGGCCATGGCCTCGATGAGGATCACCCCGGGGGTAACGGGGCGACCCGGAAAGTGACCGCGATAAAAATATTCGTCCCGGCGGAAGCGATAGGCCCCGGTGATGCACTCCCCGTCCATCTCCATGATCTCCTCGATGAAGCGAAACGGCGGTTCCTGGGGAACGGTCTTCAGGATCAGGGCGCGCATAGCGTCATCAGCCGCCATAGAGACCTCCGTTGACGTGAAGCACCGATCCGGTGATATACGTCGCGCCGGAGGCGAGAAAGGCAACGACCTCCGCCACCTCTTCCGGCTTCCCCATGCGTTTCAGGGGAATATTGGCCAGGAGCCGTTCCTGAACTTCTTCTGGCAGGCCTGCAGTCATCTCCGTGGCGATGAAACCGGGCGCTACGGCGTTTACGAGGATCTCGCGCCCCGCAAACTCCTTGCTCAGAGATTTCGTAAAGGCATCGAGGGCGGCCTTCTCCATGGTGTAGGGGATCTGTCCGCCGTTGCCCGTATGGCCGACGACGCTGCTGATGCTGATGATCCGCCCCTGATTCCGGCGGAGCATGAATTGCCGCAAAACGCGCTTCATCAGGTACCAGACCCCTCTCGCCAGGGGGCGCTGGGCATCGAACTGCTCCAGACGCATAGAGTTGATGTCCATATTTACCGAAAATCCGGCATTATGAACAAGGACATCCAGCCGGCCGGCAGCAGTCTTGATCTCCTCTACCATGGCGTCGATATCCCCGCTCTTAGTCAGATTCACCTGGAGAAGAAAACCCTGCCCCAGTTCCGCCAAGAGTTCCCGGGCGGCCTGCTCGCTTTTTCGGTAGTGAATACCGACCATGAAACCATGCGCCCCCAGGGCCCGGGCGCAGGCGGCGCCGATTCCCGTGGCCGCCCCGGTCACAACGGCTACTTTGCTGTCTTCCATGTTAAAGATCGTCCTCATAAACGTAATGAATCATTATCACCCATCCCCAACCCAACCCTCGCAGGGGCGGGAATACGATACCGATTAGAATTCACTACCCTGTTCCGCCCGCATTGTTTTTCGACGGCCACGGATAATCGTCGTAGACGATGCCCCGGAAAAGGCCGGTCCGGGCCTGGTGAACCTCGGCAATACACTCCCCGTCCACGGAGATGGTCCCGTCGCCGATGATGACGCTGGCCCGCGATTCCGTAAGGGAGGAATAACGGCAGATCTCGATCTCGTAGCGGACAACGCGATGATAGGGACGGACCTGCCCATTAAAGGTCACCCCGTCACATCCCAGGGCCCGCCCCGCCCCCAGGCCGCCGCGCCAGACGCCATAAAATCCCTGCAGCTGCCAGATGGCGTCCACGCCGAGGCAACCGGGCTGCACAGGATCGCCGGGCATGTGACACTGGAAATACCAGGCATTCAGATGGATATCCTGCTCGGCAACGATCTTCCCTCTCCGGCCATTTATCTCCAGGGAGAGGATGCGATCGATCATGAGGAAGGGAGGAGCGGGCAGACGGGCGTCAAAGCCCTAGGGAGGGTCCTCCACCAGCCGGCCATAGGAAAAGGCGATCAAATCGGTAAGATCAAAGCTCTTACGGTTTTGGAACTCTTCATATTTCATTCAAAAATACCTCATATCAACGGTCAGCTATTTCCGTCCCCCTGAAGACAAGTTCGGGCGGGCGATTCCCCGCCGATATCTCCCTCCCTCTCCTTCCAGGGAAATTTCTTCACATCATGTCATCTGCCACATGAGGGTGGACCACGTCAGTCCCGCCCCGACCAGAGCCATGACCAGGCAATCCCCCGGCTCAAGATCCCGCCAGTGCTGACTCACAACTGCCGGGCCGCCGGAACAACCCGTATTGCCGAACATGGTCACGTTGTGCCAGTGGCAGTCATCGGGAATGGCCGACCGCTCGCAAACCGTGCTTAGGACACTCAGATTTGCCTGGTGGCCGACAAAGAGCAGACGCCGGCCATTATGGCCGTCCCCTCCTTCCCCTTCCTGCCTCCCTCCATAGGTTTCCTGAAATGTCCGCACGGCCTCCGTCATTTTACGGATGGCAAAACCCTGCACGGCATTCCCGTCCTGCCGGAAATAACCCGTCCGGGGAATAATCGCCTTCTGCCATGACGCCGGTCTCGAGGCGCAATCACTTGCCAGCAGGCGCATCCGTGACGGTACGGTCGCCGAAACTACGGCGGCCGCGCTGCCGTCTCCGAAGAGGACCGCCGTATTGCGATCCGAATAGTCGATACAACGGGTCACATTTTCCTGGTTCACGACCAGGACGAAGGGAGGCAGCGCCTCCGGCCTCATCTTGCTTAAAAATGACAACTGGACCCCGAAGGTCGAGCAGGCGGCGTTGATGTCAAAGCACGGCGCCTCGATTTCCAGTTCCGCCGCCACGGCGGCCGCCTCGGACGGGGTGACATGGTCCGGGGCTGAACTGCCGGAAATCACCAGGCCGATGTCTCCCGCAACGATCTCCGCCCGGGCAAGGGCCTGCCTTGCCGCCACCCCGGTCTGGGCGTTGGTGTACATACCGGCTTCATAAGCCGCCCGGGTGTCGCTGTTCTTCGTTTCCCGGATGTAATCAAGGGGCAGAGAGGTCCGGCGCTCCCGGATTCCCACCCGGTCCAGGACCCAGTCGTTACTGGTCCCGATATCGAGATCCTCGAGGAACCGATTGGTAATGACGTTTTCCGGGTGGAAGTGTCCCAAGCCGTGCAGATACAGCATAATCAGCAGATCTCCCGGCCGATGATCATGTCCTCCACTTCCCGAGTCCCCTCGTAGATTTCGTACTCCTTCATAAACCTGTAGCCGCCGTGGAGATGGAGCCCCTCATTGGCGCAGAAGAGGGCCGCCTCGGCGGCGGTATTCTTGGCCAGGGACGCATAAAGCCCGTGGTCTTCGGTCTTCTCATCAAGGGCGCAGGCAGACTTCATGAGGGCCAGCTTCGCCAATTCCACTTTTTTCCACATGGTCGTCAGGGTATCCCTGGCCACGGGAAGGTCGCAGATCCGCTGACCGAACTGCTTGCGCTCCCGGGTGTAGTTCAGGGTTACATCCAGGGCCCGTCGGGCCAGGCCCACGCCGATGGCCGCAACCATGGGCCGGGCATAATCGAGGACATCGATGACGTACCGGAAACCGAGACGCCGGTCGCCGATGATCTGCTCGGGGGCGATAACGACGTCTTCAAAGGTCACGGCGGCGGCATTGGACAACCGTTGGCCCAATTTGTCTTCCCCCTTGCCGACGACGATATTCCCGCCGGTGGACATGGCTATCTTTCGCCCCTGCTCAAACCCGAAAGCCAGCTCCTCCGGGGAAGGCGCCGGGACGGGAACGATGACGCAGGCCATAAAATTGCCCGTCGGCTTCCCCACCTTGCAAAAGACGGTAAACTGGGCGGCGTAGGAGGCGTTGGTAATGAAGCACTTGGCCCCGTTGAGTAAATAGGTTCCGTCTTCCCGGCAGCTCATGAACGTCGTCATGGCGCTGTTGTCGGAACCGGCCCCCGGTTCGGTCAGGCAGAAGGAAGCGAGGAGGGGATTATCGACAAATGGTCTCAGGAAGGCCTCCTGTTGTGGACCGGATCCGTGCTGGGCGATGACGGAGTTGGCCAGGTCGTTGCACATGGCCGAAGTGGCAATCCCCGAATCGCCGTAAGCGAGCTCCTCGATAATCAGGGCAGCGGACACGGCATCCATTTCATATCCCTTGATGGCACCGGGAATGCTCAGATTCAGAATTCCCGTCTCCCAGGCCTTGCGGATAATCTCGCCGGGGAAGGCATGTTTCCCTTCCAGCTCCAGGATCCGGGGCAGGATCTCCGTTTTAACGAAGCGTCGGACCGTCTCCACGTACATGCGTTGATGATCGGACAAATTGAACTCCATCTTTCAGTTATCCTCACAAATGCGCGCCGCCGCGGAGAGGGTAGTCACGGAGAGGCAGTTAACACCGATGGTCTTGAAGAAATCCCGCAACGGCCGGCTCGGTCCGATTTCATATATCGTATCGGCCTCGGCGGCGATGGCGTCCATATTATCCCGCCAGCGAACCTTGCTCCCCAGCTGATAGGTGAGATAGCACAAGAGATCCTCCCGATGGCGGGTATGGAATTTTCCGGTATAATTCGAGGTTACCGCCATGGCCTTGTGGGCATCGACATCATCGCCCAGGGTTTGCAGGAGGTCGGAGAATTCCCACTCGATAGGGCGCATGAAGCGGCTATGAAAAGGGGCGCTAACATTTAGGGGAACAAAACGTAAATCCCCGCCCGCTTCGACGACATCGGTGATCCTCACCGCCGCGTCGGGCAGGGCGCTGGCGTGGCCGCTGATGACGATCTGCCGGGAAGAATTCACGTTGGCGATATCTACGGGCAGATCGGACAGGGCCCCCTCCAATGCCTCCACATCGAGATCGGCGGCGATCACCGCCGCCATGCCACCCAAACCCACGGGAACGGCTTCCTGCATCAGGCGGCCCCTCGCATGGACGACCTGCACGGCATCGCCCAAGGGCAGGACGCCCGCGGCCACAAGGGCCGTGAACTCGCCGAGACTGTGACCGCCGTAAAGGCGGGGCGACAGATCATAAAGGGCGTCCAGGCCGCGGAGCATGGCGATCTCCGTAGCCAGCAGGCAGGGCTGGGTGAATTCGGTCTGATCCAGCCGCTCGTCCGCCCCGAAACACATTTCCGCAACATCCCATCCCAGGGCGTCGGGGGCCTCTTCGTAAGCCTTCCGGCAAACTTGCAGTTGCTCGTAAAAATCCTTCCCCATCCCCTGGCGCTGAGCGCCCTGCCCGGGGAAAACGACGCCGACGGTTTTTTCTGAATTTGGCATAAGATCCTCTCCTTTTCAGGCTTGTCAACCGCCCATAAGCAGGATTCATGCCAACACCGCATAAAGCGAGGGTAATGAAGTTTATCTATCTGAAATAAAAGATTGTTTTATTTTCAAGATCCGGCTTGCCGGCGATCATCGTGACGGTGAAAAAGGAGAGTGTTTGGGTAGGTAAGTTTACAGTGCGAAGGGCACTTCGCATTCATAAGCACAAAAACTGAGAGGGGTTTATTGCGGGTCTTGGCATTCCCGTTGCTTTCCACTCCTAAAAGCAGCAATTCCATCGATGACCAGCCCTGGGAAGAATTAGATCAACTGCTTGCCGGCGAGCCTTCGTAGACCCAGCATGAAGCGCCTCATCAACGTTATGGCAGATTAACGAAAAGGTAAACAGTCCTAACCGGTTACGTAGAAAGACGAGACCGGATAAACCGGTTAAGTGAAACCCCTTCCTCGGCACAGCGGATAGCCAACTCCCGGTGCTTTTCAGGAGGGATTCTCAAAGTGAGATGTCCTTTGAATTTCTTGATCCCCAATGGCTGGGGTACTGTTTCACCCTCTTCCTGCATCCACTTGACGGATTCAGCGACAACATATTCAATTTCCCGCAACGCTTCCTCAATCGTCTCCCCATGGGCAGCCAGGGAAGGGAACTCCAGGCATCTGGCCACATGACAATTGTCATCTTCCGACCACTCGATCCGGTAGGTATATTTTTCAATGTCACTCTGCATTTGCCTTCGCCTCCATTTTCCCGATGGCCCTCTTTACGTCTCTCACCTGATAGGATTTAGCCATCTTATCAACTTCTTGCAGGTTTATCCTCGGATCGCCTTTCCAGGGCGTCTTGAAGATGTAATGACTCCCGCGTATCCTCGGTTTGCCGAAATATTTCGTACAGATCTTCAGCAGATCGGCAAATAAGACATTCCGGGGATTTTCCAGGTAACCCCTGTCTTTCACGGGTCATATGATAGCGTATGCGCTATCGTCTGTCAAGAAGAGAAATAGGAGGCAGCCACCGCTTATCATCCAGAAACAGCCGAATGGAGCTCCCTTTGTATCATCTGACCTTCAGTCCCTCGTCGAGATAGCGGATTACCGGGAAGAGAAAGAATTCGATCACGCGCCGTTTGCCCACATTGATTTCCGCCGTGACCGACATGCCCGGTTTTACGCGATAGACCGTCCCGTCGCTGGTCTTCAGGGCATCGGCGAGCATTTTCAGCCGTACGGGATAGCCGCCGGCCTCCGTTTCCGGACCTCTTTCCTTATCCCGGCCGCCTTATTTCTCTTCCAGACTGAAAGGATTGATGGTCTGCACCGTTCCCTCTATGGTTCCATACTTCTGGAAGTCATGGGCATCAACCTTGATGACGCAGCGCTGCCCTTCCTTCACGAAGCCGCTGTCTTTGTTAAACACGACGGCATGGACAACCAGCGGCGTATTTTCCGGCACCAGGGTCGCCACGGGCTGGGCCGTAGTGACGACACCGCCCACCGTCTTGACGGGCAACAGATGGACATAACCGTCCACCGGCGAGACGATAAACCTTTTCTCCTGTTTGAATCTGATGCTGCTGACCTCGGCGGCCAACGTGTTTTTGCTTTGCATGTTCGTGGCATACTCGGTGAGCAGCTTCTCATGGAAGGTGTTTTTGAAGGTCAAAATCTCGTCCCTGATGCGCTCCAACCGGGTCGCCGTCTGCTCGAATTGACCCGTTTTGACACCGTATTCCTTCTCCAGGTTCATCCTTTCTCGCATCTTTTCCCGGTAACGGTTCTCGGCAAGGGCGCCCACCTCCACCAGGTCCCGCTGGCGACGCTCATCCTCGCGCGTGACCGCGACCAATTCCTTCAAACTGCGGATCTCATTTTTCAAGGTAGCGAGGGCGCTTTGGGTCTCCCCGTAAGCCTTCTCCTTCTCCTGGAGGGTAGAGAAATACAAATTCCGCTGGGCGCGGTATTGAGCCCGCTGCGTCTCCACCGTTTCGCCGGGGACGCCTTGCCCGCGAGGTGCAAATCCCCGGTTTTCCAGCACCGCGTGGACCCGTTCCATGGCCATGCTTGAGTTCTGGAGATTCTTTTCCTTTCCTTCGAGATCGGCCTTGTCGATGGATGGATCGATTTCCAGGAGGATGGCCCCTTTCTTCACCAGGTCCCCTTCCTTGACATGAATCCCAGTGATCACGCCTGTATCGAGGGGCTGTACGATCTTGACATCACCCACAGGCACGATCTTCCCCCGCACCGTAACGACGACATCGACCTTGACCAGGAACAAGCCGAGCAAAACGACAACCATGAGGAAGATTATCGTCCACAGGAAAAGGGTCCCCAGGGGATTCGGCGGCCGCTCCTCAATCTCCGCCAGGATGGGCTTAAAATCATGCTGGTCGTTGTTCTTCTTCAAAGGCGATGCTGCTGATAAAGATAGGCGTAAAGTCCGTTTTGACGCATCAGGGACTCATGATTCCCCATCTCGGCGATCTTGCCGCGGTCAAGAACGATAACCAGGTCGCAATCCCGCATTACGGACAGGCGATGGGCGATAAAGATTACCGTCCGGCCTTTGCGGATCAAATTCAGATTCTTCTGGATAATCCATTCCGATTCATAGTCCAGGGCGCTTGTGGCTTCATCGAAGATGAGGATGTTGGGATTCGTAATCAGGGCCCGGGCAATGGCGATCCGCTGCTTTTGCCCGCCCGACAGTGACGATCCCCGTTCTTCCACATAGGTGTCATACCCCATCGGCATTTCGGAGATGAAATCGTGGGCTCCGGCAATACGGGCCACTCTTTACCCTATAATTTTATCAAGAGGTCTCAGATATTTATTGAAAGCGTTAATTTGATGGAATGGCCTTGTGTAGCAACTTTCGACCCGAAATTCGCAAGACCATAAATATATCGATCCTCACTTGATTGAATGAATTGAAGGTTCTCTGTTCCTCTGTAGCGATGACCACAGTTGGTTCCTCCTAATTTTGTCACATCACGCCAAGTATCCAGCCCTCAACTTGGGAAAGCGTCCGTTCCGCGGGAGTTAGCGATGGCGACAAGAATGCTGATATGCTGCCATCTAGATCAGCTTGGCGCAGCCATCTGGCTACTGAATATGCGTCATGCTGGTCCTGGTTTCGCTCTTCGCGGGCAAAGCCCCGACTCCATAGAGATGGGTAAACCTCAACGATGACCGATCGACCCGGTGGAAATTCCCAGCCATCGAAAGGCCAGAAGTGTACCTTGTCCGTCAGCTTCTGGCGAAGGTATATTAACCAAGGGATTCCGGAATGCGTCGATTTGGCAACCGAACCCTGTACGTCGAAGTGAAAGACCGATTTGGCGGAGCCGGCTCTTTCCTCGGTCAAGCGACGCCAACGGGCATTGTCCATACGATCGGCGCCATTCCCTCTCAGACCATCCCGAATGAAATCCACATAGACATGATCATCATCCGTCGGCCAATGGCGCTGGAAGTCGTCGGGGAACGATGGCCAGTCGGGCAGAAGGCGGTGAACTTCAAAGTAACGGATGGGAAAGGAAAAACCGTGGTCTATGCCGACAATCGTATCTTGATCTCCTTGAAGCTCTTCCACCAGCCACTCGGCAATACCCCTTCTAGTCCAATATTTACGTGAGCTCGGCGGCGGTTGTACCTCCACCGGAAGGGAGACTCGATCAGCCCTATAAACCTGTAAAGCTTTTAGGCTTGCTGTCGGCGTTTGAGCGCCTGAATAATCTATTCCGATATAGCGGTAAAAAAATGACATGCCTTCATCCGGAACGGGTACGACTACCTACCTTTACCTGATTCACTGTGTTGCGGCCTGATAATAAGGCGACGGCAATTGTGGATACACACGATATACGTGTCGATAAACTTCGTCCGCACGGGACTGCACTTCACCTTCCGAGTACTGGTCCACTGGCAGGCCTGTTGAATCGTTCCACAGGAAATCCAAAATAGCCTGTCTCACGGCGTCGCGTGTGGTTTCCTTATCTTGCCAGCGGGTGATGCGCAACTTCTCTGCCTTGAGTCTCTGGAGCAATTCTACCGCAATTGCCTTGACCCGTTTGGCCTCTCCGGCGGCAAGGTCCTGCTTTTTTAAAAGGTCAAAGACCGCCAGCGCTTCCTCATCGAGTCCTTCCCGCACAGCGCGTCTTTCTTCATCCGTCATCTCATCAATAAAACGCAGCAGCCCTTCAAATGTCTGCTCAATGGTTACCCGGTCTTTTTCGCGGTTGTATTCGGCCACGATCTGCTCATAATGGCGCTGATAATCCGTGCGCAACGGGTTCTGTTGCAGCAGCCGCTGAAGGCGTATTTCAATAGCCGTCTTGAGATTCTGGACCGTTGTGCGTTTGGCAGGGCTCCGCTCGAATTCCCGCCGCAGCCGATCAAAATCAATCCGGCTGATGTCGTACGGTCCCAGGTCTTCTTTACCAACGACATATCCCCGTGTCTCGATTGCCTCGTCCACCACCTGATGCAATTGCCGGATGATGTCGCTGATGTCCGCCTGTTCACGGTCCTGCTGGAGGCTCTTGTAAACAGCGTTGATCGCCTCGTAATCCCGGCGGTAATCATTGACACCCGAAACCGTGAGACAGGCCTTAAATTTCGAGAATACCGCCCGGCACATCACCTCGAAGCGTTTCCGCGTCTCGTCATTCTCGTTGGCTGCCTCCTTCGCAGCGGCAATGGCCGCGTTGCGTTCAAAACCCTTCCGGTTGATGATGTTTGTCCAGCGACGCGCCCCGCTCGGTGAGAAACGCCCGTACAAACGCGATGGCCTCCGCCAGATCGGCCAGTAGTTCCTCTTCCGGTTTGTCCGGTTCCTTTTCACCACCCTCTCCCGGGCGTCCTGTGTCGCCTGTTCCGGCAAAGGTTGCCAGGGCCTTGCGCAGATGCTTGAGGATGCCGCAATAATCCACAATCATGCCGTTGTTCTTGCCTTCGTTCACGCGGTTGGAGCGGGCGATGGCCTGCATCAGCGTGTGCGCCTTGAGCTGCTTGTCCAGATAGAGCGTTGAGAGTGACGGCACATCGAAACCTGTCAGCCACATGGCACAGACAATGGCAATGCGGAACGGGTGCTCTTCTTCCTTGAAGGCTTTGTCCACTGCCATCCGCTACATGGTGCGGAACTGTGGTTTTTGACGCATGGCCTAAGGAAGATCCATGCCGTCCTTGATCAGGCGGCGATGCGGCGTAATATCCAGATCCCACTTGCGAAACTTGTCCACCTCGCCCTGTTCCTCGCTGACCACTACGGCCATTCTGGTTTCGCGCATCCAGGCAATCTGTCTTTCGCGATATTGCTCTTCCTGTTCGTCTTTGATCTCTGCCAGTTCGGCTGTCAGCTCTGCAATCCGTTTTTCCCAATAACGGGCAATGAGATTATACATCTTCACGCAGGTGATCTTGTCGATGCACACCAGCATAGCCTTGCCGGTTTCCCAGGTCTCGGAATAATGATCCATGAAATCGCGGGCCACCTGATCCAGCCGTTTGTCGGCAGTGATGATGTGGTAGTCGCGCTTGAGCTCCTGTTCGAGCCTCTGGGCCACATCGATGTCGGCGGTTTCAAGCTCCTCCAGTTTCGCGGCGATGCGCTCGTTGAGATCGCCCACCGAGATGCCGAGCTTGTCGCCACGGGCGTAGTAGTAAAGGGGTACGGTGGCCTTGTCCTCCACCGCCCGCTGGAAGTCATAGGTTGAAACATAGTCGCCAAAGACCCGCTTGGTGATCTCGTCGTCACTGAAAAGCGGCGTGCCGGTGAAGCCGATGTAGGAGGCATTGGGCAGGGCGTTGCGCATGTTCAGCGCGAGCGTTCCATACTGGGTTCGGTGCGCTTCGTCCGTAATGACGATAATGTCGCCCCGTTCCGAATAGGGCTGGTTGGGTTCCACCTCCCGGTTGAACTTGTGAATTAGAGAAAAGATATGCGTCTTCTGAAGCGCCAGAAGCCTGCTCAGGTTCTCGCCGCTGGATGCCCGGCAGGGGTCGCGGTCGTTGTCCACGACGCCGCATCCGGCGAAGGTTTTATAAATCTGCGTATCCAGATCGTCGCGGTCCGTCAGCACCAGAAAGGTGAAATTGCCGCCCAGTTTACGGTGGACCTTTTGGGTGAATAAAACCATTGAGTAGCTCTTGCCTGCCCCCTGGGTGTGCCAGAAAACGCCCAGTTTGCCGTTGCGATTTTTCCGGTCGCGCACTGCCTCGATAGCGCGGTTCACGCCGAGGGACTGATGATTGCGGGCCAGAATCTTCTTGGTTGCACCCGTCGAGTCGTCAAAGAGAATAAAGTTTTCCACCAGATCGATGAAATTTGCCTTGTCGCAAACGCCCTTGAGCAGCGTTTCCATGTCCACCACGCCCGGCTCGTCCTCGGCCAAGCGCTTCCATTCGTGGAAATGTTCGAAGCGGCTGGTCACGGAGCCGATTTTTGCCTCTACGCCGTTGGCCAGTGCCACAATCGCGTTGTGGTGGAAAAGGTGCGGCACCGTATCCTTGTAATCCTTGAAGTTCTTCTCATAGGCGACACGGATGTCACGGTCTACGGTCTTGAGCTCCATGAACAGCAGCGGCAGGCCGTTGACAAACCCGACGATGTCGGCCCGGCGGCATTAGAGATCGCCCCGCACCCACAGTTCCCGAATGCATAGGAAGTCGTTGTCCGCGGGATGAATGAAATCCAGTACTCGCAGGCGTTCCTTCACCCGCTCGCCCTTGCCGTTGCGGAAGGCGACATGCACGCCATCTCGGATAAGGTTGTATTTGTCACGATTCGTGGCAATGAGCGACTGCGTCGCCGTCATAGCCACAATTTGCCGCACCGCGTCGTCGTATGCCTCATCGGGCAGGCCGGGGTTGAGTTCCGTAAGCTTCTTGCGCAATGGCCTTGTGAGCACCACCTACCGGTCTGATGCCCAGCCCAAAAGGCTATTCGGTCCGAAGTCCTCGTTGTTGTATGCATAGACCGATTGCCATCCTAGCTTTTGCTCTAGGTAGTCGGCAGTCGTTTACTGAACGAGGGTGTCTTCAGTGTAGCCTGAAATCGGCGTCAAACCGTTATCTCCTTAATCTATTATAGTTCAATCCCCATTTCACGAAGGAACCTGGAAGGCTGTTTCGTCCATCCGAAAACCTGTGCTGAAAAAGTCATGGTTAGGCTTTCCTGGGCACGAGTGATAGCGACAAAGCAGTTCCTGCGCTCCTCCTGCATCTCAAGGGAATCATTGCCCTTCTTGACAGAGGCCCAACTGGGAAGCTGATCTTCTACCAACCCCATGAGATAGACGTGTCCGAATTCCATTCCTTTAGAAGCATGGATAGTGAAGCAGGGGATCGCATCGGGTGGTTTCGGCGGTGTTTTAGAGGTAAGGTCGAGTTCGTGAAGCAACTGATGCAGACTCACGTCATCGCCTTCAAATTTCTTGATTATTTCGGCCAGGAGTATTTTCCAGACCTCTCGCTCTTCCTCGAATTCATTGAAGGCGTTTTCATCAGGCTGCGAATCGGCTTGACAGGCTTCCGCCCAGTCAAACAATTTGTCCGCAAAACCACGGTAATTCAGCGAGTTCAAAAGCGGCCTAATGTCTGTTTCAAGCAGGCGTCGTGTTCGTTCCTCAAGGGTGTCGCGACGCTTCACCTCGTCAAGCCAGGAACGAAGCAAGTCCGTACCGTCGGCGGATGCGCGGGAAAGAACAGGGCTCAACTCGATGCTGATGCCTTCGAGTTCGTAAAACGCCTTTGAAAGACGTGCGAGCGACCGCTTGTCTTCCTTGGAATTCACTAGGCGAAGGATGGCGTGCAACATCCTCAAGGGGGAGCTTTTGAATTCGTCCTTGCGGGCAGCAAAATAAACCGGCACACCCACCTCTTCAAGTTTTCTCCCAACCAGATCAAGAAGCTTTTTCGTGCGGGCGAGAACTGCACAGGATGTCCTCTCTTCCAATTTCCTTTGTGATATGTCTTGTGCGATCCATGCGGCTTCCTCATCAACGGAGTTGAAACGGAACACCCGCACGACATCGTCGCTTTCACCCTGCTTAACTGCTTTCAAAGGTTTTTTCCCGGCTGAACGGTTCAGGTTCTTCTCAATCAGGGCGTTGGCCAGTTCAATGACCAGCGGTGGGCAGCGGTAGTTTTCCGGAAGCTGCAACTCGGACACCCCGAAGTCGTCCCGCAGCGCCTGTATTCTTTTTGGATTCGCGCCATTCCATTGGTAAATGATCTGGTCGTCGTCCGCCACGACAAACAGCGTGGAAGGGTCAGGTTGTGCGATAAGCAAGAGAATCCGGTATTGGAAATGATTGGTGTCCTGGAACTCATCGACAAGGATATGTTTGAAAACCTTGCGAACATGCTTGATCAGGAAGGGAAATTTACTCAGAAGTTCTAGTGACTCGGCGATCAGGCTCGGGAAATCAAGGGAATTCGTCCGGCGCAACGCTTCCCGGTAGGCGGCATAGACACGGGCTAGCGGGATGGCGTTTTCGATGTTGGCCTGCTGGAGTAAGATTTCCGCTTGATCCGGTGCGATGCATTGCTCAAGCAGACGGGTGACCGCCGGAAGAAGCTGGGCGGCCTTGAAGTGTTCGGGCAACGAATAGGCAAGATCCTTCCGAAGCTGACCAAGTGCATCGTCCAACAGGGCCTCCCGGTCTGCGTCATTGGAGAGAATCTGGAAATCAGGGCG
This sequence comes from Syntrophus aciditrophicus, assembly GCA_020718905.1. Lineage (GTDB taxonomy): Bacteria > Desulfobacterota > Syntrophia > Syntrophales > UBA8958 > UBA8958. The sequence continues at coordinate 46,909 of DYRD01000012.1, forward strand.
GAAGTTTATATGATTCCCATGCTGCTGGAGCAGCTCGGCTGCATAGGAATGAAAGGTTGTCAGCCGTACCCGGCCAAGCTCCCTTGGAACCAGTTCCTCGACCCTGCCGCGCATCTCCGCTGCGGCCTTATTGGTAAAGGTAAGGGCCAGAATCCTGAAATACTGACCTTCAGATTGCTCCAGAATCCTAGCGATTCGGCAGGTCAACACGCGAGTCTTTCCTGAACCCGGCCCAGCCAATACCAGGAGAGGCCCCTTGTCCCATAACACGGCTTCACGCTGGTTTTCGTTAAGTGATGATAAATCGATCATTTCTTTCAACCTCCAGACAGCTTAACAACACTGCCGATAATGTCTCGGATTGATCGTGGTAAAGTATGAATTCCCCTCTTTTCAATTTCGGCCACCACTTCGAAAGTAAGCTCTGGCTTCGATCGCTGCGAGATGGCTTTATCGATAACAGCTTTAACGAACTCAGGCGAGCTTGCCGGATGTTGTTTTTGCAAAGACCTCAAGTCAGACGATTTAACCGCGTTTTTATAGATATCATCGTATCCGGCTAACCAGAATTCATGTTCCAAATCCTTGCTTGACAGTTGAAACATATGGTCGGCTTCTTGCTCATTTGCATCGAGGCACCTCTTTGCCTCTGTGTAATAGTTCGTACCGGCATTATCACCGTCAGCAACGACAAACCACTCAATACCCAACGCCCTAGCTGTCTTTATGAATGGTGGAGGTCCCCCTCCCTGGCTGAACTCAATTATGGCAAAATTCTTTTCATCTATTGCAGCATTCATGAGCAATGCGATGCGCGGGAACAACCAGAATTCGCTTTGTCCCTCGACAAGAAGCCAGCATCGGGCAAAAAGATGAGCGCCTTTGGTCACCCAGAGGTGGTGGGGGTTGTTTGGACAGGATACAGGTTTTTATAAGTGGGAAAT
>DYRD01000308.1 GCA_020718905.1 Syntrophus aciditrophicus
CGCCGTGAGGATAAACATTCACGTATTTGAACCGACAAGAAAATGTTTTGAAGAACTGACCGCCAAGTTTTCACGGGCGGATAACGTCACCCTCAACAATACCGGTATTTCCAACATAAACGGAGAAGCAGATATTTACTACGACAAAGAAGAAAGTGAAGGGGCATCCCTTTACCAGAGAAACCTGCGGTTTTATAATGTGCAGATGGACAATCATGAAACTATCAGCCTGCGCAGACTTGACGATTACATAGAAGAAAAGAAGATATCCCACATAGATTTCATCAAGATGGATATCGAGGGGAATGAATTAAAGGCTCTCGCCGGCCTGGGCAGGTATCTGAATACCGATTTCGTTGACTTTATTCAATTTGAATACGGAGGCACCAATCTCGATTCTCATACGAGCCTGATGGAGCTGTACCAGCTTCTCACGGATCGCGGTTTTCTGGTGGCCAAGGTGATGCCCGGAGGCCTGGAGATAAGAAGCTACTCGCCATTCATGGAAAACTTCCAGAACGCCAACTACATGGCTGTTTCCCCGAATGTGAAGAGTTGATTGCACTATTCGGGGAACGACGATGGGTGGGGTAGCTGTAGTAGATTGAGCAGGGAGAAGATCTTTTCGAAATGTTTCTCCCAGGTATGATCGGTCAGCGCCCGTCGACGTCCGGCCTGGCGGATCGCTTCGGCTGCGCCCGGATTCGCAAGCAGCCATTTGATCTTTTCCACAAGGTCGTCAATGCCTACATAGGCGACTATCTCCCTGCCGATATCATAAACGGTCTCAAGTTCCCGATGGTATTCGGTAAGATAGAGCCCGCCGCTCATCGGAATTTCAAAATCCCGCCCCTTGAGGCAAAATGTTCTGTTGTAGCCCTCAACACCACCAAACCCAAGATTAATACGGCTTTTCGAGTAGACCCGGACCATCTCCCCGGTGGACAGAGGACCATTCGGCCATCCGTATCCAAAGGCCTCGATATGGATTCCCGCCCTTTTCAGGAGATTAACCGTTTCCGGGCGATTGCCGTAGCGCTGCCCGACGAAGGAGACATCGATGGTCTTTTCGCAATCGACAGGCATGTGGATTGCCGGATTGGCCCCTTCGGG
>DYRD01000309.1 GCA_020718905.1 Syntrophus aciditrophicus
AAACCTGAAGATTTTGTCAAAGAAATCAAAAGATTCGAGCTTCCGGAAGGACAGAGTCCGAAAGACTGGGCAAGACCCGGCGTGGATCCCATGAAAAAACTGGGGTTAGTCAAGGAATAAAGCCCTATCCCTTCCCTACAGCCCCGTACCGGACGAATGTAAAGCTGGTTTGAAACCCGCTTTACATTCGGGAAATGAAGGAAACGCCATGATTTTCAAACCTTTTATGAGAGAAGGATTCATGCCCCTGCCGGTGGCATTTATTTCAAGCATCAGTAAAAACGGCATCCGCAATATCGCTCCCTATTCCTGCATTATGCCGGTGCTGCGTCCCTTGGACCTGATCTGTTTAGCCTCGGCAAAACGCCGGGATACGCTGGTCAATATCCGGGAAACAGGCGACTTTGTGGTGAATCTTGCCGGAACAGACCTTGCCGACAAAGTGGTTCCTACGGCAAAGTTTTCTCCTCCCGAAGCGGATGAATTTAAAGAAGCCGGTCTGGAGGAAAAGCCTTCCGCGCTCATCAAAGCCCCTGGCATTGCGGGATGTTATGCGTGGGTGGAATGCGGGCTTTTCAAAGCTTATGAGGAATCCGACTATGTTCTCATCATGGGAAAAGTGCTGCGGCTTGAGGTGGACGACAAATTTCTGAGGCCTGACGGAACGCTTGATGTCGCAAAAACAAAGCCTCTGATGATGATCGGAAGCAAAAAGGGAATGCACTTCTGTACCGTTGCCGATATTGAGCGGTTTGAGCCTTTCGGTGCGATGTTCCCGAACGGCAAAGACCCGCTGGCAGCGAAGTATGAGTGAGGTGCGGGGTTCGGGGTGAGGGAGGGGTTCGGCCCGGGCTTAAAATAGATCCCTCTGGCCTCGTACCCCGAACCTCGAACCTATTACTTTGAGGTGCGGGGTGCCGCCTCGAACCCCGAACCCCGAACCCCGAACCTATTACTTTAAGGAGAAATATTTTATGGAAATTCCGAAAGGGCAGTTTGTCCTGTATCAGCCGAAATACAGGACACCGAGCATTTTTGACCTGCATGAGGGAGGCTTGTTCAAGTTTTTGCCGTATATAAGCTGTAAAAGCGGCGCATGTCTCCTGA
>DYRD01000134.1 GCA_020718905.1 Syntrophus aciditrophicus
GGAGAATCCGGCGCGAATCAAAACGCTTCGGGCCGCGCCGCGGATGTAACCATTGAAATAAATCCTGAGTAAACATATCCGGCCAAGACTCCGTTAGGTGACGCACTGAAGCAGGGTGTGGAAATAACGGCATAAAGGATCATTTGCAATCATAAAAAAAAAGTCTTGACAGGTTTCAAAAAATCACTATAAGGAGGCTGTCTGCTTGTCAGACATCCGACCAGCAGACATATAGGGGGGAGACATGGAAATTATCAGGCACGAACGCATATCCGATCGGATCAGCGAAGTTCTCGTCAAGGTCATAGGCGAGGAGAAATTCAAAACCGGCGACAAATTTTATTCGGAAAACGAGCTGGCCGCGAAGCTGGGGGTGAGCCGGTCTTCCATCAGGGAGGCCATCCGTTCCCTTGAGGTAACCGGTTGGGTCACCGTCAGACAGGGCAAGGGAATTTTTGTCGCTTCGGGAGTCGATCGCAGTCGGGACGGTTTCATGGAGTGGATCAAAAATAACCGGGAAGAGCTGCAGCAGCATTTCGAGGTTCGTCTTCTGCTCGATCCCCGGGCGGCCGTCTATGCCGCGCGCAATGCGACGGACGGTGAAATCAAAGAACTGGATAGTATCTGCTCGGAATTCAAAGCGAAACTCGATGCCGGCGACAGGGAGGGGCTGATCAGTGTTGATGAAAAGTTCCATTTCATGCTGGGCCGTAGCGCCCATAATAAAACCCTGTTTGTTTTGATTCGCACCATGGCGAAATCGCTGCCGATAGGATGGATAACGAGTCTTCATGTGCCGGGAAGAACCGATAAAACGGTTGGTGAACATAAAGCCATTTTTGATGCCATTTGTCAGCATGATGAAAAGAAGGCGGAACGCGCCATGATCGTCCATCTTGAAAACGCCCAGAGGGAGATCCTTAACATTATAGAAGAGTGAAAGCCGGGGAGAATATGACGACAAAGATAACGACGCTGATAGAAAATTCGCAGGGCGAGCATCTGGCGCTTCGCACAGAGCATGGGATTTCATTTCTGATCGAGAAGGATGGCCACAAGGCGATATTCGACACCGGTCAGTCGGGGGCCTTTATCAAAAACGCCGCCGAGTTGAACCTGTCTTTATCCGATATCGAATATGTGGTCTTAAGTCACGGTCATTACGACCATTCCGGCGGTTTTCGCAGTCTGACGGAAGTCGGCAACGCCTTTACCCTGGTTACGGGAAAGGGCTTTTTTGCGCGTAAATACGCCACCGACGGGGTTTCCTATGAATATCTGGGGAATAATTTTGACGCGGATTTTATTGCTTCTCTGGGTATCCGTCACAGGGTTGTCGATGCCCCCGTCACCGAAATTTTGCCGGGGATATTTGTCCTGACGGCCTTTCCCCGCATTCATCCCGACGAGGTCATCAATCCCCGGTTCGTTCTTGAAACCGAAAGCGGTTTTACGCCTGACGCCTTTGGCGATGAAGTCGCCGTCGCGGTGGAGACGAAAGAGGGTTTCGCCGTGCTGCTCGGCTGTTCCCATCCGGGGATGAAAAACATGCTTTCCGCCGCACGGCAGCTTCTGCCCGCCCCTCTGTACGCGGTGATGGGAGGAACGCACCTGGTCGAGGCGTCCGGGGAATCTCTTGAAAAATCGGTTGTCTATTTGCGGGACATGGGTTTTCGGGCCGTGGGGGTGTCGCACTGCACCGGCAGGGTTGCCGTCGATACGATTGCGAAAACAGAAAAAGGTTTCTTCCGGAATACGACCGGCCATGCGCTGATCGTGTAGCATAAACCGAAAACTCGGCGGATCCGGCACCGGAGGCGGACCATGCCAAAAACTTAACCTGGGGGTGTAAAATGAAGAAATGGATGGTGTTGTTTTTAGCGTTGGCAATGGTGTCGGCAGCCTCGTTTGCGATGGCGGCTGATAAGAAGATCATCTGGAAGTCTTCGGGCCACGGACCCGCGAGCGATCCGTCGCAGATTTTCCATGACGAGGTCTGCAAGGCGATTACCAAGGCAACAGCCGGTCGCCTGACAATCAAGCCCTTTGTCGGCGGCTCGATTGTTCCGGCGTATAAGGAAGTGGACGCCATCAACAGCAACGTGCTGCAGATGGCCTATTCCTGCCCGATGTACAACCTTGACAAGTGGCCGGCTGCGGGACTGATCAGTTCGCGTCCGGACGCCCTTGCCGGCGAGGTGCTCCGCACCTGGTTTGATTATGCGGGCGGCGCCGACCTGATGAACAAGATGATGACCGGATATAACGTCATCACCATGCCGGGCGCCCTGTCGCCGCTTCCGGATGAGGTTTTCTTCCACTCCAAGGTAAAGATCACCAAGGTTTCCGACCTGAAAGGGCTCCGGGCACGCTGCATGGGAGACGGCGGCGAGGTGATGAAGAAAATGGGCGCTTCCGTCGTTATCATCAACGGCGGGGACATCTATGAGGCAATGCAGCGCGGGGTTATCGACGCGTTCGAGTATTCCACCCTCGCCTCGAACTGGAACATGCACTTCAATGAAGTGGCCAAATATGTCATCCTTTCCCCTTCGCGCGCGCCCAGCGACCCGCAGGTTTTCTTCTTCAACAAGACGTCATGGGAGAAACTCCCGGAGGATATCAAGGTTATCGTCCAGGAAGTCGTTTCCAGCTACACACAGAAACAGCACGAGTATCTGATCGCCGAATCCATTAAGGCTCTTGATAAATTCAAGGCCGCTGGCTGCGAGGTTTACAGGCTGCCCAAAGAGGTTGACGACGCGGTTGAGAAAGCGGCGGACGAATTCTATATGGCCAAAAGTAAAAAGGAAAAACCCATCTTTGCGGAAATCTACAATTCGATGAAGAATTTCGGCAAGGCCTACAATGCAATGAAATAACGACGCGTGTTTCGGTAAATTTTCCGTTTGTAATCGCCGGCTGGGCCGGGATCCGGGACAGTTTCACCGCTCCGGATCCCGATCTGCCGCAGTAACGAATGCATCAGGAGTCCATCATGGGGGCATTAAAAAAATATCTGAGGCTGATTGATTCAGCCAGTGAAAAATCGGGACAGATCGGCAAATGGACGGCTGTCGGGCTGGTGCTGGTCGGCTCCTACGACACCATATTGAGGCATTTTTTCAATTCCCCCTCCGACTGGGCCTACGACGTCATGTGCATGCTCGGCGGGGCCATGTATCTGCTCGGGGCCTCCTTTGACATGCGGCACGAGGCCCACACCCGGGTGGATGTCTTCTTCAATATGCTGAAACCGCGGATGCGCTCCCTTGTCAATCTGGTCGCGCCGCTTCTTTTTTTCTTTCCGCTGTTCGGCATGCTGCTCTACATGGGAGTTGTCTGGGCCGTCAAGGCCGTCCAGGTGCACGAGGTGATGTTCACAAGCTTCTGGTACCCGCCGGCGTCTCCGTACCGGATTCTGTTCGTCATCGGCATTTTGCTTCTGTTGCTGCAGGGCATCTCCAACTACATCAAGGAGCTGTTCTTTTTTATGAGAGGTGAGAAAATTGATTGATTTGAGCGCTGAAGCCATAACAGTCATGATGCTGGGCGGTTTGTTTGTCCTCGTCCTCTCCGGCTATCCCATTGCGTTTATGATCGGGAGCGTCGCCCTCGGTACGGGACTGCTCGCCCTGGGCCCGGAGACCACCTCCCATATCCTCTATTCCCGTTTTTACGATCTGTCGCTGAACTACCCGTACCTTGCCGTACCGCTTTTTACCTTCATGGGAGTCATTCTCCAGCATTCCGGGGCCACAAAGGAGCTCTACGACAACCTCTACGAAACGCTCGGAAGTCTCAAGGGGGGGCTTGCCATCGTGACGATTGTGTTCGGAACGATCCTGGCCACATGTCTCGGCGTCATCGCCGCGTCGGTGACGATCCTCTCCATGATGGCCCTGAAGCCGATGATCGATAAAGGTTACGACAAATCCATCGCCGCGGGTTCCGTTGTCGCGGCCGGGACGCTCGGGATCCTGATTCCCCCGAGCATCATGCTGGTCGTCTATGCCCCGCAGGCGGGCCTTTCCATCGGCCAGATGTTTATCGGGGCCTTTTTGCCGGGTCTGCTTCTCTCTTCACTGTACATGTTTTACGTCGGCATTCGGTGTTATCTGCACCCCGAGCTGGGACCTTCGGTTGCCGAGGCCGATGTGACGAAGATGACGATGAAGAAGTTCATCCGGTTGAGCAAATCGCTCCTGCCGACGCTGCTGCTGATCTTTGCGGTTCTCGGCACCATTTTTGCCGGGCTTGCGCCCCCGACAGAGGCGGCGGCGATAGGGTGCCTCGCCTCGGTTATCCTTGCGATAGTCTATAAGAAATTCAGTTGGGGCCTGGTAAAAATGGCCTCCATCGAAACACTCCGGGTCAGCGCGTTTGTGGTGATGATCGCCGCGATGTCCTATGCCTTTGTCGGCATCTTCATGAGCGGCGGGGCGGGCGATGTCGTCGCCGATCTTATCCTTGCCGTTCCCGGGGGAAAATGGGCGTCGTTTTCCGTCATCATGCTCATCGTCTTTATGCTTGGCATGTTCATTGAGTGGATCGGCATCGTCTTCATCATCGTGCCGGTATTCTCCCCCATTTTCATCAAGCTTGGCTTCGATCCGCTCTGGGCGGGTCTCATGGTCTGCGTCAACCTGCAGATGGCCTTCATGACGCCGCCGATGGCGATGTCTATCTTCGTTCTCAAGGGGGCGGCGCCTCCGGAACTGGGGATAACCATGCACGACATCATCCGGGGGGTCCTGCCTTTTGTCGGGATTGTCGCCTTTACGCTGGTTGTCATGACGCTTTTCCCGGAGATTATCACCTGGCTTCCCCAGAAAATGTTCACGAAGGGTTTTTAATAACGGGTCGTTGAGAGAGGTTTTACTCCCCCTTTGTCCTGTGTGATAAGACAAAGGGGGTTTTTGTTTTTCTACTGCGCCCTGGCGAGAAGGCGCTGCCAGTCTTCATCAACCATGGCCTGGATCTGGTCGAGATCGTGGTCGGTCAGGTGGCGGAAACGCCCCTGGAGGCGGAAGT
>DYRD01000135.1 GCA_020718905.1 Syntrophus aciditrophicus
TTTCATACCAGCGTCGGGAGGGAACGGAAACGGTCTTCATGTCTGCACCTTTAAAAAATTATTTTAACGACTCCATCAGGTAAAACCATCCACAATCAGCCGTCTTTCAGCCTTCGTCCTACACCATCAGATATTTTTTCATGATTTCCCTGTCCGCTTCGAGTTCGCTGACCGAACCCTCGAAACGAATCCAGCCGTTGTCAATAACATAGACCCGATCGACCATCTTCAGGGCCGACCGGACATTCTGTTCGGAAAGGAGGATGCTCATCCCGGTCGCCTTCAGCTTCAGGATCTGCTCTTCGAGCGATCGGACAATCAGCGGCGCCAGCCCCTCGGTCGGCTCGTCGAGCAAGAGCAGCTCCGGCTTTCCCATGAGGGCCCTGCCGATGGTGAGCATCTGCTGCTCGCCGCCGCTCAGATGACCGGCCCTTCTTGCCTTGATCTCGGCAAGCGCCGGGAAAAGCTGATAGACATTTTCCTTTGTCCGCTCGCAGTCCTTCCCGTAAACGATGTCGAGGTTGTCGTCCACGGAAAGATCGGCAAAAACCCTTCTGTCATCCGGAACATAGCCAATCCCTTTCCTGAAGAGGATGTACGGGGCCTGGCACGCGATATCCTCGCCCTTGAAACGGATGGTTCCGGTTTTCGGGGGGACAAGCCCCATGATGCTCTTCATCGTGGTCGATTTACCGGCGCCGTTGCGCCCGAGAAGACCGACAACCTCACCGCGCCCCACCTTCAGGGATATGTTGAACAGCACATGACTCAATCCGTAATATGTATTGACGTCGATCAAATCTAACATACTTCACTTCCACCGAGATAGACGTCCTGAACCGCCTGATTGCCCCTGACCTCATCGCAACTGCCCTGAATCAGCGTCGCGCCCCTTGTCATCACCATGATCCGGCTGGCAATCGCAAAAACAAGTTCCATGTCGTGCTCGCAAAAAAGGATCGTCAGACCGAATCTGTCGCAGAGACCCTTGATCAGATCGATGCAGCGCCCGGTCTCCTCGGGGGCCATCCCCGCCGTCGGCTCGTCGAGAATCAGGAACTCCGGGTTGCCGCCCAGGGCGACGGCTATCTCCAGCACCTTGCGGTCGCCGTGGGAAAGAAGACCGCAGACGCTGTCCTTTTTTTCCGTCAGCCCGACGCTTGCGAGTATCTGCATGGTTTCTTCGATCAAAACCCGCGACGAAGGGGTGAAGAAGTTCCAGTTCATCTTTTCCCGTGCCATGATCGAAATCTGCACGTTCTCGAAGACCGTCATCCTTTCAAAGACATTGACGATCTGAAAGGAACGGGAGAGGCCCTTTTTGCAGATGGCGTGGGACGGAAGCCCGGCAATGTTCTCCCCCTTGAAGATGATTCTGCCGCTATCGGGCTTCAAAACCCCGGAGATGAGGTTGAAAAGGGTTGATTTACCGGCGCCGTTGGGACCGATCACCGCGACGATCTCGCCCTTTTTGACATCAAGACTTACGTTGCTTACCGCCATGAATCCGTCGAAGGATTTGGACAGCCCTTCTATCTTCAGCAAAGCTCACCCCTTATCTGCAATCGCACGACCTTTGGCAGGCTTGATCTTCTCTTCAAAGAATCCCAGCACCCCGTCGGGAAGAAAAAATATGACGAATATCATAACGATGCCGTAAACCAGCGCCCAGTAAACGGTGAATCCGCTGACGAAGGTTCGAAGCGCGATGACGATGGCGGCGCCCAGCATCGGCCCGAAAAACTTAAACCACCCCCCGATCAGGCACATGACCAGAACCTCCAGAGACAGGGTCCAGAACAGCATGTCCGGAAAGACCGTCCGATCCACAACCACAAAAAGGGAACCGGCAACGCCGCCGAAAAAACCGGCGATAATCAGCGCGGCAAGGATATGCCGCTTTACGTTGATGCCGACCATCCCGCTTCGGACGGGGTTATCCCGGATACCCTGCAGGACGCTTCCAAACGGGGATTTCAATATCTTGTAGATCACAAAGAGACACAAAAGCGTAACCGCCAGGGTAAAGTAATAGGAACCCCTGGGGGAAGACACCAGATCGGGAAGCTCGATCCCGTGGATGCCGTCATCCCCGCCGGTAAACGAGTACCAGCGATAGATGATGGCCCAGACGAGAGAGCCGAGCGATATCTGCAGCATGCCGAAATAGAGTTTGGAAAGCCTGATCGTGATCAGTCCCATCAGAAAGCTGAGAATCGCCGCGAAAACCCCTCCGGCTGCAAAACTGACAACGAAAGGAAGACCTGTCTTTGTCAGAAAGAGCGCCGTGGCATAACCACCCATCCCATAAAAGACACAATGGTGAAATTGAAAGACGCCCCCATAACCCAGAACAATATTCAGGCTTGTCGCCAGAAGTCCGTAAACAAGGATCAGGGATATCTGATAAACGTAAAATCTGGGCAGAAAGAGCGGTAGCAGCAAAAGGAAGGCAAGGACGGCTGCGGCAATTCCCCAATTCCTCTTCGAAAGACCTCTATGCATCATCTTAAGGCGCCTTATTGCAAGCTTTGCATGCAGTTTTAAAGTTGTCGCCCGCAGGACTTTTTGGCTGTCCCTCAGGCGGGATTTTTACCATGTCGATTTCAAAAGCCCGGTCGGCTTGATCATCAACACGATCACGACGGCAAGGTATGGGAAGATAATCCCGAACTGGGGCCAGATCATGATCCCCAGCGACTGGGAAAGACCGAAAATCAGCGCCCCGATCAGGGCGCCCCAGATGTTTCCCAGACCGCCCATGATGACGATCAGAAATGTCTCCATGATGAGGGTGTGATCCATGCCGAGGGTGACGCTCACCGTCGGAGCGACAAGGACGCCGCCGAGACCGGCCAGCAGACAGCCGATGACAAACACGGCGGCAAAGACAACACTGACGTTTATCCCCACCGCGCTTACCATCTCCCGGTCAACCGCCGCCGCCCGCGCGATCTTGCCCATCTTCGTCTTGTTCACGAAAAGCCAGAGCAGAACGGCCACGACAGGACCGACCGCCAGGAGAAACAGGTTGTACAACGGAATGGGAAATCCGCCAATGACGTTTACAAAGCCGTGGAACACCTGGGGAACCGGAACGGACTTGTACTCGCCGCCCCAGACAAGCTTTGTCAGATCCCCGAAAATGAGGCTGAGCGCGAATGTCAGCAGAAGCAGCATCAGGTGTTCGCGCTTGTAGAGATGCTGAAAAAGCGCCCGTTCGGCGACAAGGCTGAGGATGGCCACGCCGACAGGAGCCAGTAAGAGCGCCATCCAGAAGCCCTGCGACCCGCCCCCGAAGAAATGGGAAACGCTGAAGGCCATGAAGGCGCCGATCATGTAAAGGGAGCCATGGGCCACATTCGGTATCCTCAGCACCCCCAGGATAAGGGACATCCCCGAGGAAACGATAAAGAGTATCGTCGTTCTGCTTAAGCCAACCAGCACCTGGCTGAGAACCTTCTGCAAAAACAACATGTAGGCAGAATCCACCGACTTATCCCCTGATCATCGGAAACACACCCTTCTACTGCGTAACGCCTGTCCCTCCCCCTCAACGGGGGAGGGCGGTGTGGTGGGGGTGTGTATTGGTTATAAAATGTGAAATCTTATTTTCTCGAATTCTTGACTTCTGCGCAGCTCGGCATGTAGTCCTTCGCAGGAACCACCTGAACATCGCCCGCGATCAGGAAGTCGTATTTCGGATCGATTTTGGTGACGCCGAAGTACATCGGCAGCTCGAGCTGATTATCGCAGGTTCTGATGGCTATTTTCCCCACCGGGCTGTCGAGCGTGATGCCTTCGATACTGTCAACGAATTTTTTCTTGTCAATTTTCCCCGCCTTTTTAAATCCTTCCGCGATAAAATTGGCGGTCAGGTAGCCGTAGAGCGCTCCAACCTTGGGCGGCCTGTTGTAGGCCTTCTTGAATTCATCCACGAAAGCCTTGTTCTCCCTGGTCTCCGGATAATAGAAAAGGTAGTTGGCCGTCCCGAAGACGCCTTCCGGCGCGTTCTTTCCCTGGGGGGCCAGGGTTGAATTTTCGATAGCCGTGTGCTGGTAGAACGGAACAGACTTGCTGAAGCCGGTCGCTTTGGCCGCCTTCTGGAAATTGACCATCCCGGCGCCACCGGTCGCGACGATGACGAAATCCGGTTTTGCCGCGAGAATCTGCGTGATGTAAGGGGTGAAATCCGCCTCTCCGACCTTCCACCAGCTCTCGCCGACCAGCTTCACATTTGGATTCAACTTCTGCAGGCTCTTCCAGACGCCGTTGGCGATCGAATGGCCGTATTCGTAGTCATCGCCGGCAATCCAGTATTTTGTCCAGGGTTTTTTGGCCAGGGCGACCGCGGCGGCCCTGCCGGCCATTTCGCTGGTTTCGCTCATCATGAAGACATAACGGTGGCCCTTTGCCATGCTGATCCTGTCGCTCTTGGAAAAGGTGACAAAGAAAGGAACCTTCTCGGCCTTGGCAAAATCGGAGATGGCAAGGGCGGTCGCGCTGTTGATCGTCCCCATCAGAACATCCACCTCTTCCCTCATCACCAGTTCCTTGGCCATGTTCAGACCGATATCCGGCTTGAACTTGTCGTCCCTGGTCAGATATTCGATCTTTTTACCAAGAACACCGCCCCCGGCGTTGATCTTCTCGACGGCCAGCTTGAATCCGTCGAGAACATCCAGCGTAAAGGCCGTAGCCGGACCGGTGTAGGTGTCAACAATGCCGACCTTCAACGTTTTTCCGGCGTGCGATGCGGCGGGCATGCCCATCCCGCCCAGCAAAAATGCCAATACAGTCAGAACGATCATACTTTTTTTCATACCTGCCTCCTTGTCAATTCCGTAAGATGAAATCCTGGGTGCAACAACACGGCTGTCTGAACCATAGCCTATGGCGGCAATATATTTCCCCTTCTAAAAAGTCAAGCGGCTTTGTGGGATCAGAGCAGCCAATCTCCCCGATCATCGTCCCGCGCCCATCGCATTGGTTATTGTGTTTATGTAATTGAAATAAC
>DYRD01000310.1 GCA_020718905.1 Syntrophus aciditrophicus
ACCCGGGCGGCATGGCATACGATGATTACAGGGAGTTTTCAAAAGGCGCGGATCTTCTCGTCCACGATGCCGAATATCTTCCGGAAGAATACAGAAAAACAAAAAGATGGGGGCACTCGACCTATACGGAGGCACTTCAGCTCGCCCTTGACGCCGGCGTTTCCCGTCTCGGACTTTTTCACCACAACCAGGACCGAACCGACGACGCACTGGATCAGATGGTGGAGGAGTGTCGCAAAAAAGTCGCCGGCCATGCAATCGACTGCTTCGCCTTGACACAGGATACCGAGATCATTCTTTAAGTTGGAGACATATTTTTGACCGATCGAAAAAATACATGCACACTGCCGTCCCCGATCGTTGACTTTCACACCCATCTTTTCCCCGACAGGCTTTCCGATGCGATCAGACGTCAGTTCATCGTGGATTACGGCTGGAGCGTACTCCATGACGGGCTGTACTGGCGCCAGACCGTCGAGTATTTGCAAAAACATGATGTCGGACAGGTTGTTTATTCAAACTATGCCCACAAAAAAGGGATCGCCCGATCGCTCAACGACTGGAATGTAAACATTCTCAGGGAATTGGAAAATGTTTACTGTTTTGCCGCCTACCACCCTGAAGATGATGACGGACTGGCCATGGCAGCCGACCTGCTCTCCCATCCGCGGATCATCGGCTTCAAGCTCCAACTGCTCGTCCAGCGCTTCTTCCCTGACGACCGGCGGCTCTTTCCCCTGTATGAACTTGTCATGGAAAAGAAAAAACGACTTCTGCTGCATGTGGGAACCGGCCCCGTCGGTAACGAGTTTGTGGGCATCGGCCCGTTTAAGAGGCTGCTGGCGCGCTATCCGGATCTGCCGGCAAACATTGCCCACATGGGGGGGTTGGAATACGACCAGTTCGGAGCCCTTCTGGATGACCATCCCGCCCTTTACATGGACACGGCCTTCTCATTTCTCGCCGATGCGGGGCTGGCATTCAATCTCGGCAACGATTTTCTCGCGGCCCACAAGAACCGGATACTCTATGGATCTGATTTTCCAAATGTCATTCTGCCGCGCGAGGTGGAGATTGACGCACTTCTGGATCGGGATCTGT
>DYRD01000311.1 GCA_020718905.1 Syntrophus aciditrophicus
GTTACTCCGCTCTTTTCAACTACAAACTCGCGGGCAGGTACAGCTTTTTCGTCACAGCCAACAATCGTGATGGAACGGCACGAGAGACCTATCGCGGCCTCTCGGTCGAACGGGACCACGACGGAACTGTATTACCCCAAACATCCGACATCCCAATCACACATAATTTCTCGAGAAGTGAGTTTCTCCAGGTACGTGTATATGACGTTTTAAGGGACGATCATGGAGATACACCGGGGGGAGGAACCGATCTCACACCAAATGACCAAGGTAAATCGGGACGAATCGATGGCAGCGAGGACCAGGATTGGTTTCGGGTGATTGCGCCCACCCTCTGTGCCAACATGGATGAGACAGTCAGGTGGGGATAGTTTAGAGTAGATGTTGGGAAGGGGATCATCCATGCAATCTTTAGTACAGTCCAAGTCAGGGGTACGCCGGGGGGAGGGGGTGTTGCCGGGGAATGCAGGCGAGCGGAGCGAGCCGGAATGGACCGGCAACACCCCCTCCCAAACTTCCACGGTACCTATCGCGCCGCCAGATCCGGAGGTGTTGGCCCGTCCGGTCCGGCGGAGATTCACCAAAGAGTACCGTCTGGCCATCCTCGAGGAAGTCGATCGTTGTAAGAAACCAGGTGAGATTGGGGCCATACTGCGCCGCGAGGGACTCTTCTCCTCTTACCTACACGCCTGGAGGTTGGAGCGCAAGGAAAGCGCCTTGGCCGTCATGCAAGCCAAGAAACGTGGCCCCAAACCCACCAAGAATGCCCATCATGAACAGGTCGCACGCCTCGAACGCGAAATCCAACGCCTGCGCGCCAAATTGCAGCAGGCTGAAACCATCATCGATATCCAAAAAAAACTCTCACTCATCCTGGGGATCCCGCTCCCGGACAACGACGCAAGCAGCTCATAAGTGCAGTAAATGACGCCAGCGGCATTATTCCCCGCCAACCCCTGTGCCAGGCTCTGGGAGTTCCCAGGGCCTCGTTCTACCGCTGGAAGAACCCCTCCGAAACGCCCACAACTCCACCTCCCACACCACCGCGGGCCCTCTCTCCCGCTGAAAAGCAGCAGGTGCTCGACACTCTCGACAGCCC
>DYRD01000042.1 GCA_020718905.1 Syntrophus aciditrophicus
CATTCCCTGGGGAAACATCCGGAGCGGCCCCGTAGTCATAGAAATAACCGGAGAGACCACGCGATCCGGCGTCTATTATCTTCCCGAAAAGACAACCTTGCCGCAGTTTCTGAATATGGCCGGGGTCGAATATTCCCCCCCCGCCGGCCCCGATCTTTCCCAACCGCTGAAAACCGGTACGACCCTGCGGATTCACGGCAACGGCCAGGTTACGCGGGAAAAGATGAAAACGGCGACCCTGCTGGCCTTGGATCTGCCCATCGATATCAATCGGGCCGCCTTTGACGATTTACTCCTGATTCCCGGGATCGGTGCAAGCACGGCCCGAAGGATTATTGATCTGCGTCGGTCCGCGGGCGGAAGAATTACCAATTTGGAAAGCCTGAAAAATATCAAGGGTATCAAGGAAAAACGATTTGAACAGCTGCAAGGGTATTTCTATATCGGAGCGGGATAAATAATCACTCCCGGCGATACTGTTGGTAATGGCTGAGGACCCTCTGTACATAATTTTGGGTCTCCCGGTACGGGGGAATGCCGCGATGCTTGATTACGGCGTTTTCGCCGGCGTTGTAAGCGGCCAGGTCCAGGGAGAGGTCATTGCTGAACAATTTCATTAAATACCGCAGATATTTGACGCCCCCTTCCACATTGTTGTCGGGGTGGAAGGAATCGGGAACCTGAAGGGTATAGGCGGTCGCAGGCATGAGCTGCATCAACCCCTGAGCCCCTTGCGGCGATACGGCCCGATGGTTGAAGTTGGACTCGGTCTTGATAACGGACTTTACCAGGGCGGGGTCGACATTGTACTTCCCCGCGGTCCGGGTTATGAGCTGATCGTATTTTGCCACCTCCTTCGCCTTGATACTGAACAATACCCTTTTTTTCCTGTAAACCAGTACATAATCGACTTGGGGGTTGGTGGGAATGTTCGTGAGATGAATGGTCCCTTTTTTATCGACGTATTTGTAGATATCGCCTTGGGCGGAAAAGGGGGTCATGAGGATCAGCAGCACGATCAGACTGCTGATCCCCGTAAGTTTATTTTCTGAAAGTTCCTTTCCTAGTAGCATAGCCGTCATAATATGGGACTATGGGGCAGGATTGCAAGCTTTTTTAGCATTTTATTTTCATTGCCGAGGGTTTTGATTAAACTTGACAGGTAATGCGCATGATGGTAGTAGACCACCTTGTCTTAAGCCATAGGTCGGGGCGTAGCGCAGCTTGGTAGCGTATCTGAATGGGGTTCAGAGGGTCGGAGGTTCAAATCCTCTCGCCCCGACCATGAAAATCACGGGGTTAGCGAGGAATCGTTAACCCCTTTTTGTTTGTCTCAAAATATATACCGCTATTTTACCGCTTTTGGAAATCCAAGGTCTCTTGTGAGAAAGCAGCCACGGTAATTTATATCTCGGCTCTCAGTGATTGTTGCTCAATCCTTGCCCGTGACTTGGTGTTGGGCAGTCAATAAACGATTTTCTTTTGCGTGATGAGTCATACTTCATGTTAGGAGCGTTGTATTGCTAAAGAGGGCACAGCGACGCCTCACAGAGCAAAAGAGGGGTATGTTTGAAGGGGGAGGGGGTAGACCGGAGATAGGTTCCTGCCCTGCCGTAAGGAATCCATTACCGCTCAGCACGCAAGGGATCAAATAGTTACGAGGTCTTCCAGATTTCAAATACTTACGAAAGGCGTATAGCTTCCTAAAATAACGCGAAATATTTTTCGCTTTTTTGATTAGCACGGCAGAGCCCTTTCGAGATAAGAACTTCGTGACCAAACGTTGTTCAAATTTAGAAAGGAGGCAACTGCCGTGGGGAGAGATTGTACACAGGAACGGGAAAAAGTCATACAAATAAATGAGGGGGCGATCAGGGATCACCTTGGTGCGTTAGTGCGGAGCACGGTTGAGGAGACGCTCAACGGGATGCTGGAAGCGGAAGCGGATAGGTTGTGTAATGCCGAGAAGTACCAGAGGAGCGGAGCCCGTGTTGACACCCGGGCCGGCCACTACCAACGGAAGTTGCACACGACGGCGGGCGAGGTAACGTTGAAGGTTCCGAAGCTTCGTCAGCAGACGTTTGAGACGGCGAACATCGAACGTTACCGGCGGCGTGAGGCATCGGTTGAGGAGGCGCTGATTGAGATGTACCTAGCGGGTGTTTCAGTTCGCCGAGTTGAGGACATCACCGAGGCGTTGTGGGGAACGAAGGTAAGCTCGGGCACGATCAGCAATCTCAACAAGAAGGTCTACGAGAAGATCGAGGCTTGGAGAAACCGGGTGATAGAAGAGGATGTGCCCTATGTTTATTTGGACGGGATTGTGTTGAAGCGTTGCTGGGCCGGTGAGATCAGCAATGTTTCGGTGTTGGTGGCTATTGGGGTGAATCGTGATGGTTATCGCCGGGTGTTGGGGATCTGTGAGGGTGCAAAAGAGGATAAAGCCGGCTGGTCGAACTTTTTGCGTCATTTGAAGGAACGAGGACTCAGGGGCGTTCGCCTTTTCATCACTGATGCTTGTATGGGGCTGGTGGAATCCCTGGGCGAGTACTATCCCGAGTCGAAATGGCAGCGCTGCATCGTTCATTTCTACCGCAATGTATTGAGTGTTGTGCCAACGAAGCGGATGCTGGACGTCGCGACGATGCTCAAGGCGATTCATGCCTCGGAAGATCTGGCAGCGGCAATCGAAAAGGCAGAAGCCATCTGCCTGAAACTGGAAGGGTTAAAGCTCAGGGAAGCAGCCAAGAAGATCCGCCAATCCATCGTGGAGACGTTCACATATTATGAATTTCCCCGAGAGCATCGGATCAGGATCAGAACGAACAATGCCCTGGAGCGAATCATGCGGTAAATCCGGAGAAGGACAAGAGTTGTAGGGGCTTTCCCGGATGGGCACTCGGCCTTGATGCTTTCCGCGGCCCGGCTCCGCCACGTGGCCGGAACCCAGTGGGGTACGAAAAGATACCTAAATATGGATCTATTGCGGGAACAGGACATCGACAAGGCACTTGGGTTAGCAGAGGCTATATAAATCAACCAGAAAGGGCACTGCCAAAAAAAAGCGAAAAACTCTTTACACAACCCGCCCAATTGATTAAACCATCTACCTGAAGTTTTTTCTTTTCTCGCCTTTCCCAAACGAGAGTCGCAACACTCAAGTCCGCTTGTTGAACAGCTTTTCGATAGGTTTCCCCCTGGTCCAAAAGCAGCAGAATTTTTTGCGCTCGTGAAGATCCTGGCGCTTGCACAAAAAGCTTGTTATTAATGTCACTATTTTATATAGAACCTAAAAATTTTTCATGTACAAAATGGAAGCATGGCTAAGGCAGAAAGGCCATTGATGCCTCTCACATATTTTTCAAAGCACCCTGTCGGTATTAATTAAGGGAAAGAAACGTGCAGGCTTTTAAGACAATCGCGCTGTCTCTTCTATCCATTTTCATCCTTTTTGGCTGTGCGCCGGCCCCTTATCAGAAGATTGGGAAGCCTGGCACCCTCCTTGACCGGGACCGGTATTCTGTACTTTCCCCGGAGGGAGAGGACTGGCATGTTGTAAGCACCCATGACCGGGGGAAGACGATCTTCATGAAGAAACTCCCCTCACCAACGCACACATTGTATGCCATGATCAGTAGGGAAGAGATGACCACCCAGTTCGATACCCCAGAGAAATTTCTAACCGTCATGAAGGCACTGACCGAAATGATGGATCCCAAACGTTTCACGTTCCTGGAGCAGAAGACTGTTCTAGACGATAAATTCGGGCTTTTCTCCGTGCGCATATCTCATAGAGTGGAAGATCACGGTCCTAGATCGGCAGATGTCCCTTATCTCATCATGACCACTCTTATGTATTGTTTTCTCGATCAAGACGATGCCAGAATCATGTTTGTCTTGACCTATAGCGAAAGGGGAAAGGCTGGGGAACTGGATGGAAATTTTGAGGAAAGCGCCAGGAAGTTTTTCGACGGGGTCAAGGTCAAAAGGAGAAACTAGCCATGTCATTCAACAAGCCCGCTCCGCTTATAATCGTTATGTTGCTGACGGGGCTTATTCTAACAATGACGGGTTGCGCCTTTAACAAAGTCGAGATCCAAAATCCCCAACTACTGGAAGGAAAGAAGACCGTTTACATCTATGCGGACGATGACCGAATGGGTTTCAAAGAAAACGTAGAGAAAGGGCTTTCTAAACTGGGATTCAGGACAACCGAGATTAAGGGGGAAGCAGATCTCACTGTCGATTATCATGGAAACTGTTACTGGGACGTCTTCCACTACACTTGTAGCAAACTCAACTTTTTTATAACTGAAAGGAAGTCCAGGCAAGTGTTGATAAACGCGCGTTTTTTTGGTTCGGTACCTTATAGCGTTGAAACGATCATACTCAATCTGTTCAAAGAAATCCAAGAAGAAATCATACTCAAAACAAAGAGGGCATGCAAAACTGGGGGAGGCCAAGCAGCGACCTTGAGCTTTCCCCCGTCCACCCGAAAACCAGGATGCCCATTCTAAAACGTCTCTCCTAATTCCTTGCGAAAAAACGAAATGGGCTTGGCAAAATAGAGCCGCGAATTTTCAGTGTTTCCCCCAGTTTTGCATGCTCTCCAATAATAGCGTCTTATCATGTGGATTTTCTATAATTGATAACGTAAAATATTTTTCGCTTTTTTGGGGCTTTTCCAACAAAGGTACGAAAACTCTCATAGGGCGTTCCATGGACGATATTATGCTCAGTAATGGAGGCGGGGATACAATACCGTCAGGCCCCATAGCTCTTTGAACTATCGTCCTCCGGCGCCTGAATCTCACTCCATGGGGAAGCATAAAATGGCTGAATTCTAACTCTACATCTGGTACATGTTTTGGGGGCAGGTCATTTTTGTTTGTCCGGTCTCAAATACACTTTACCGTGACAATGCAATGGAATTCATTGACTTCTGCTTGACATGGGCCGGGAGAAGCCCAGCGTCACCATATCGTTAAGAACATTGACACTTTCATTCACGAAGGGAACATACTGGCCCCGGGCTTTCTTCCTAAGTTCGGCCGGTGTCTCCTTCGTGTTGCCACCGCCCTCATTCTCCACCTCCTTGCGTAAATCGGCGAAACGGATAATGCTTTTCTTGCCGCCAGCTATTTTGTTGTTTTTGATGATTTCGGCGAACTTCGCGTCTTTGGCGACCCGGACCTTGGATCTTGCTGTCAGCTCCGCGATCATGGTTTGTTCCAAAGGTTTCCAGAGTGGCACGGCCTTTCCCGGGATGCCGAGGAAGGGGGTTATCACTTGGACCGGAAGCGGGTAATCCAGCTCCGTTTCACCAATATCTTCAAGAATTGACCAGCTAGGCAGCCGCACATTCGCTTCAACACCCATTTTCTGTGTAGACTTGCCGCCGGGCAGGAAGTACAGCGCCGCGGTGATTTTCATTGCGCCCATATCCCCGGGCAGCGGCAGCAATATCTGCACGGATCCCTTGCCGAATGTATGGTCCGACCCGACGATCACGGCGCGACGGTAGTCTTTGAGTGCACCCGCGACGATCTCGCTGGCCGATGCACTCAGGCGGCTTGTCAATACAACGAGGGGGCCATTGTAGACTGCAAGGGGGTCTACCGAGGGGAACGTAATTACTTTGCCCTTGTCGCCCCTCGTCCCCGATGCAGCCGACCCATTGGCGATTATCGTAACCTGCCCTTGGCTGTCCTTGGTCGCCACGATTCCGCCCTTGCCAAGAAAAAGGCCGGCAACGAGTACCGCCTCTTCAAGAAGCCCCCCCACGTTGCGCGACAGGTCCAGCACTATCCCATCGACATGTTGCTTTTTGGCCTCCCCAAGAAGACCTTTCACGTCTTCGGAGCAGGATTTGTTTTCCTTCTCGTTGCCGTAGAAGGAAGGAAGATCGATTACGCCGAAACGATACTGTCTTCCGCCTACGGTATGTATCTCGTAGGTGAGCTTGGCCTCCTGCTCCTTGATGTCGATCTTGTCACGCATGATCGTGGCGTCAAAGCGGCACGTGCGTTCCCCCTGCCGCAGTATTGTCATGGTTACCTTTGTGCCTTTCTTGCCGCGGATCATCTTTATAATTTCGCGCAGGTCCATGTCGATGATGTCAACAGGCCTTTCCCCTTCCTGGGCCACGGAGATGATCTTATCCTTTGGCTTCAGCAGGCCGGAACGCTCGGCCCCTCCCCCGGGAACCAACTCCTCAATGACGGTAAATCCGTTGTCACTGCTGAGGGTGGCCCCAATCCCATCCAGGGAAAGCTGCGTCTGAATCAGGAGATCCTCATAGTTCTCGGAGGACAGGTAGCTCGTATGCGGATCCAGGGCCAGGGCAAAGGCCTTGGCAACACTCGTAATTAGCTTTTCAGGATTGCGCTCGACCACCCGCATCGTCTGTAGCTCGTAGCGGTGAACCTGCTGCTTCTTGGCCTCCGCCAAGTCGATGCCTGCCAACAGGGCGTTTTCGATCTGGAATTGTACAACCTTTCTCAGAAACTCATACTTTTCCTCCGCTGTCTTCAAATAGGGGCGCTTGCTTACGTTGATGTTCAGTTCCACCGTCTCGTCGAGGCGGTAGGCCGGCCCCAGAATCTTTTTTACCAGGGCCTCATTCTCCTGAGCCCGTGCGACGAGCACATTGTAAACCTGCGAAAGCGAGGCACAATCTCCCGATTGCATGCTTACAAACATGCCTTGCAGAAGCGGCTTTAACCTTGCCAAATCGGACTCGTATAGCAGCGTTTTGGAGGGGTCAAGGCTCTTGGTCATCTGGTCTATGGCATGGCTCTTGATCTCTTCGGTCATATTCTTCATTGCGTAGTGATTGGACAAGAACCTGTCCATCAGCATGGGAAGGCGGCTGCAGGTAAGGTTTGCGGCCAGTGAGGAAACGGGCAATAGCAGGATCAGCAGCAGACTCAGAAGTAGCCTCGGGAAACAGACCCCGTCCTTGCTGCCGAATGCCGCTCCGTGCCTATGTTGATTATCTCCGGGGGTGCTTCCCGAGGTGTTTTCATCTCTTTTATCGCCTATGCGCATGCTTGCTACCCTTCCTGCCGCAACTGGGCACGGCTGTCCTTCATTTTGCCCTGAATGAGAAATCACCTGGTCGTGACGATAGAAGGGCGGAGGGGTTCTGTCAAGGGAAAAGGAAAGATACCTGCAGGTGGAGATGAATGGCAAATACGGATGCAAAATGTCTCCTCAGGATTTTCGAAGTCGAAAATACGGATGCCCCCGATTGTTACGCTCTTCGAAATAGTGTATCCGAAAGTCCCCAATCGTACTGAGGCGAAAGGACGGATTATCCCATGGCGGGA
Organism: Syntrophus aciditrophicus; assembly: GCA_020718905.1. GTDB lineage: Bacteria > Desulfobacterota > Syntrophia > Syntrophales > UBA8958 > UBA8958. The sequence goes on from DYRD01000042.1 coordinate 7,332, forward strand.
GATAAGCGGGAGATAAAATGGCAACGGCAAAGAAAAAGATGGTTGAAAGAGGAACAGGTATTTTATCGGGAAAAAGCGTCATTGCAACGGATAGATCGCGGCTCAAGGCAGAATTAGACGAATTTCATGGCAAGAAAGGAGATAAACCGATGGCAGAAGAAAAAAATGGAAACGAGGGGGCAAAATCGGCCGAATTATTTACAGGGATGATGAAGAATGTTCCCGCTTTTACGGCATCGCACCCAGCGCTGCAGCCGTTCATGGAATTGACGAAGATGCAACAGCAAAATTTTATGAATATGTATCAGGCCTGGAGCGCCCAGTTAGGGAAAATCGGTAAGGCAAGCCGTTCCGGGGATGTCAAAAAGGTAATGGAGACTTGGGTGGAATCAAACAGGGAAATCCTGGATATCTGCCGGGCAGCGATGCAAGAAGAGGCGGCTGCTCGCTATGTATTATTACGATCAATCATTTCCACCCTGCCTGGTTTTTCGGGAGGGCATAACTGAAAACATTTCCTCCTGAGTGGGGCGAGATAGGACATTAGTCATCTCTCGCCCTTTTTTCTTACCAACCCAGGCGCTACCCTTCTTCCCCGTATGTTCGCAGCTCCGATAGTGGTTTTGACGAGTATCCAACCTTTCTTTTTGCATTCTTTTGTTGTATTTCTCCAGATAAAAAGTGTATAGTATCGGCAACAACCTGCAATTGACCGAAGGTGATACATATTCCGGGTATCAGGTCAAGGTCGGAAAAAGCTGGTGAACAATCTGGGGATTTGCATGTCGTGGATATCATGAATATTATTAATAAGTAAGCAGTTATGGTGCGAATGAAGGCATCCAAGCAAGGAAAGGAGAGGGATTATTGCGATGGTACTGAAAAACGGTGAACAGTATGTAGAGGGCATAAGGAAGATGCGTCCGAACATTTATAAATGGGGCGAGCTTATCAAGGATGTCACGACCGATCCGGCCACCCGACTTCATATCCAGTCGGTGAAGCGCTCATACGACCTGTCCCATGACCCTGAAAAGGCATCCATCTATACGGCAAAGTCGCATTTGACCGGCGAGACCGTGCACCGCTGGAATACCCTGATGCAATCTGCGGAAGATGTGATGGGCAATTCCAACATGAAGCGGGAACAGTATCATCAGTCGGGAACCTGCCAGGGCGCCACCTGCGCAGGCTGGACGGCGATGAATGTGCTCTGGGATTATCACCTGGCAGATGGACAAAGACCTCGGCACCCACTATCACGAACGGGTGAGGAAATATTGGCAATACATGGAAGACAATGCGATTACCATGGCCGGAGCCATTACTGATGCCAAGGGGAATCGTTCTCTAAGACCTTCCCAGCAGGCAAATAAAGACAGCAACCTCCATGTCAAGGAGATTCGCCCTGACAGCATCGTGCTCCGAGGCTACAAATGCCAGATTTGCGGTGTGGCGGCAGCGCACGAAATCATCTGCCTGCCTGGAAGTGGTTATGGCGATACGGAAAAAGACTTTTGCGTGGCGGCAGCAATTACTCGTGATATCGAAGGTTTGACCATTGTGGAAACCCGGCGTCCAAGCGACGCCCGCGACGAGGAAGAAGGATGGGACGTCCGGAAGGCCGGCAACATTACGCAGACATTCCTGATCTTCGAAGATGTTTTTGTCCCCAACGACCGGGTCTTCATGTGCGATGAGGCAAAATACACGGGCAGGCTCCTGATGACCTTCACCTCCATCTACAGTGCCGCCATCGGCGCTTGTGTAGCCGGACAGGGCGACATCATGATCGGAGCCGCTATCAATATGGCTCGCGCCAACGGTCTCAGCATGAAGCCCTTCCAGGACAAGCTCGTGCAGATGGCCATCAACAATGAGATTACCTTTGGTCTTGGATTGGGCGCCATGATGAGGGGCAAAAAGCAGGCGTCGGGGCTATTTGTCCCCGATGCGTTGCTTGCCCATGCCAACAAGACCCAGGTGGCCAAGCTTCCTTATGAGACAAAGGTGATTGCCCAGGACATTTCCGGCGGCATTGCCGAGACGGGATGTTTTCCCTCCTATCAAGACATCCAGTCACCCGCATACGGCAAACAAATCCTCGCGGCGCTGACGGCAGGGGCTGACGGCGAAACCCGCGCCCGCGCCGCCCGTTTGGTGGAATGGTTGACTGTTGGCGGCGGAATACCGGGCTGTATGCACGGCGGCGGCTCACCCGACGGGGCGAGGCTCGTGGTGAAGGCCATGACCAAATGGGAGGACTACGCGGCCGAGGCAAGGCGCATTGCCGGCATCACTTCCGAACTCGCCGATTCCGCCCCGGCAAAGAAGTAACGATCAGCATGTAAACTCGGCAGCATAGGTGTGGGAGAATAATGATGAATAAAATCAATCCCCATACTTGCTGCGGAATCTGCTGTGGTGCGTGCTCGACCGTAATGGCGATGCTGCCTTGTCTTCCCATCCGTAGTTGACAGTCGTAGTTGACATGAGGTGTGTTTATTCCTGCTGTTACTCGCTTCAGAGGTGGATCATTTAGATGACTAAACTTTCCGCGGTGTTCAAGTCGCATGGATTTTCACTGCTCTTGATCGGTTCCATTTTCTTAGGCTGTATCCTCGGCATCGTTTTCAAAAAAGACGCCGTCATCCTCAAGCCCTTCGGCGACGCTTTTCTGAATCTCCTGTTTACGGCCATCGTACCGCATGCTGACCCGCATTATCGCATCTTCCCTCATGTTAATCGCCGTCCGGTTTTATCCGCCGTCGGCGGCTGTCGCCCTCGATCTGAATACAAAGGTTCAAATCGATCAGTTGAAAACCTCCGAACAAATCGTCACGGCCTTTACGGCTTCCGATTTCACGGAGATTCTGTCGAAGAGGAATATGCTGGCCCTGATTGTCTTTGCGATTCTGGTCGGGTTGGCCGCTTCTTCGTGCGGGGAAAAAGGGAAAGCCTTTTCAGACTTCCTCGTTGCGGCAAATGAAGTGATGATGAAGGTTATCGCTTACATAATGTACTATGCACCCATCGGCCTGTGCGCCTATTTTGCCCATTTCATCGGCGTTTACGGCTCCGATCTGATGGGGTCCTATTTCAGGGCCATGCTCTTGTACTATCCCATCGCCATCCTCTACTTCTTTATCGCTTTTTCGGTGTATGCCTATATGGCGGCAAAAAGACGGGGATTGCTGACTTTCTGGAGGAACATCATTCCCCCTGCCCTGACGGCCCTTGCCACCGGCAGCAGTGTGGCTACGATACCTGTAAATCTTGAGGCGGCGAATAAAACGGGGATTCCCAGGGACATCAGCGAGGTGGTCATTCCCATTGGGGCAACTATTCACATGGATGGATCATGCCTGGGAGCTGTTTTGAAGATTGCCTTTCTTTTCGGAATGTTTCATCTCGATTTCACCGGTCCTCTTACCATGCTGACGGCGGTCGGCATTGCCATCCTCGCCGGCACCGTGATCACGGGTATTCCCGGCGGAGGAGTTATCGGCGATATTTTGATTATCTCCCTTTATGGGTTTCCTCTCGCGGCCTTTCCCCTGGTAGCCATGATCGGCGCCTTGATTGACCCGCCGGCAACCATGCTTAACGCCGTAGGTGACAACGTGGCGAGTATGGTCGTGGCCAGAATGATCAACGGCAGGGATTGGATGGTTGCCGGTGGAGAGGAATGAGGCGGTTTCTGCGTGCTCCAAACCGACGTATCGGGAGCAGCCCGTTCACCGACTTGAGCATTGCCGGCAGATATGCTAATTGATCAAGAAAATTAAAGGTTAATACTTCCATGGCTAACCGGCGAGCGGAGAGAATAAGCCTGATCAAGACCATGTTTCCTGGCGGCATCCCCCGGCCCTGGTGTCCGCTCCTCACCGTTACCGGGATGGCAAGGCGATGGATTTTGACCGCATGGAGGCCCACTTCGCATATGTTTTCCCCCGCGAAGAACAAAGTTTAATGCCTGAGGGGGCTACTGGGGATAATGAGGCCCGTTCTTGCCATTGTCCGGACCGAACCGGTTTCATGACCGCCGCCATTTCGTCCAAAGATCCCTGATCTATGATGAAGCAAAAAGATTTCCGGCCCCTTTGAGCATGGTTTCCTGAAGCTGTCGCCGCTGACTTTCGAATCGCTCGGTATCGGTGGTTGCGGGAAACTTGATCATTTCATCAAAGCGGAGGATGACTTTCGAGAAGGGCTTGGGGAGCATAAAGTGGTCCCAACTGTTGAAATACCAGGCTTTGTCGGCCTGGATGTAAAAAGGGACAATAGCGGCGTCCGCAGCATGGGAAATCCGGATAACGCCGGCCTTGATCTCACCGGCCGGCCCGCGGGGGCCATCGACGATGTGGCCGGCAAGCCTTTCCTTTTTCAATTTTTCAATCATTTTAAGCATGGCCTCTAGGCCGCCCCGGGAAGATGATCCTCTTATCGGTTCCCATCCGGATCTTCTGGCGACCTCGGCAATGATATGGCCATCCTTGCTCTTGGAGATCATGAGCCCCGGTTTATAATTACGATAAGACTGAAAATGGCGGATGGCGCCAAAAAAATGCTGATGCCAGGCACAAAGTAGAACGGTTCCGCCCATTCTATGATATTCTTTCCAGGCTGATTCATTTTCAATCCGGAAGCGGAACGTCCGGGAATAAAGGCGGATAAACAGATAAAGGAAAGCCAGAAATGGGGCGGATGTGATAAATTTATCGAGTATCTTTGACATATTAATAACTTACAACCATCTTTGCATTATTTTGTTCGTGTAGGTATAATCCAAATCGGCAGCGGAGTCGATTTTTTTTGTCGGTTGTTTTTTATTGACAATCGACATGGATGTGCATACGTTCCCAAAGAACCGCAGTGAAAAAATGAAAGGAGAGACGACGATGATCGGAAAAAAATTGTTGGAAGCAGTGAACGAACAGGTCAAACATGAGTTGGAATCGTATTATATATCTATCCATGGTGGCCTATTTCCACTCTCAGAATCTGGATGGGATGGCCCACTGGATGCGGTGCCAGGCCCATGAGGAAATGATTCATGCCATGAAGTTCTTCGATCATATCATTGATCGTGGTCACGAGGTAAAACTCCTGGATATGAAGCAGCTTAAAACTTCCTGGAACAGCCCTCTGGAGGCCTGGAAGGACGCTTATGCCCATGAGCAGTTTATTACGGCGAAGATCTACAATCTGGTTAAGATCGCCCGCAAAGAAAATGATTTTGCTTCAGATAGCATGCTGAACTGGTTTACCAAGGAGCAGATTGAAGAGGAGGCGAACGCAGACAGGAATGTACGGCAGCTGGAACGCGTGGAAAACAGCAGAGAGGGAGTCTTCATGCTGGATCGGGAATTGGGAACCCGGATATTCCCGGCCGGATCGCCCCTTGACCCCGCCGCTTACAACCTTGCTACATAAGGGTAGAATTTTTGATTTTTAAATCGCTTCCAACGCCCCAAAAAAAAAACGAACCTACCTGGGAAAACCGGGTAGTCGGTCCTGATGACCTTCTGGAGAAAATCGAGCCGGGGATGAGCATCTTTCTCGGCACCGGCATGGCCGAACCCCGGACCCTGGTAAAACACCTCATGGCCTCGGCGCAGCCTAACCTTCAGGATCTGGAAGTGATCCAGTTGGTAAGCCTTGGGGATGCCGTTGCCATCGATGAGCGATTTTCGAAGAAATATCGCCTGAAAACATTCTTCTCCGGATGGGTGGCCGGAGAGGCCATCCAGGAAGGGCGGGTTGATCTGATACCCAGCCGCTTTTCCCGGATACCATGGCTTTTCCGGACCGGCGCCATAAATATCGATGTGGCCTTCATCCAGATCACCCCTCCCGATGAAACGGGTTACTGCACTCTCGGTCTGGGCATGGCCGTGGAACGTCAGGCAATGGAAAGTGCAAAGGTTGTTGTCGGAGAAATCAACGCTGCCGTGCCCCGTACCCTCGGCGACACCGTGGTGCATATTGATGAATTTGACTACCTGATCGAAGCGACGGAGCCCATTTTCTATGTTCCCCGCTGGCCGTTGGTGGAAGTCTACCTGAAAATTGCCGGGCATATCGCCTCGATCGTGGAGGACGGGAGCTGCATATCATTTGCCAGCGGTCCTCTTTATGAGGCCCTGGGGCAGCAGTTGGTGCACAAGAAGCATCTGGGCATCCAATCTCCATTTTTTACGGACGCCTTGATGGATCTTGTGAAAAGCGGCGCCGTGACCAACCGCAGCAAAGGGGTATTCCGCGGGAAATCGGCGGCTTCCTATATCATGGGGACGAAAGAACTCTTGGCCTGGCTGGACAGAAACCCCCTGGTAGAATTTCAGCCGATCGATGTTATCATGAATCCCAAGGTAATTGGGCGCAATGACCGGGTTATGGCCATCCTACCGGCCCGGAAAGTCGACCTGACGGGAAACGTAGCCCTCCATATGGGCAAAGGCAATGTTACCTCCGGTCCAGGGGCCGTCCAGGAGCTCTTCATGGGTGCCGCTATGTCGAGGAATGGCCGGACGGTTTTCGCCCTTCCCAGTCGCAATCGGCAGGGGGAAGGCAACATCGTTTTGTCTGTGGAAAATATGCCCTATCAGTTTTCCAATCGGGAGTCCCTCGACATTGTCGTAACCGAATATGGCGTGGCCTACCTAATGGGCAGAACCCTGCGGCAGCGCGCCCAAGCCCTGATCGATGTTGCCCATCCCGACGATCGGGCGGTATTGGTGCAGCAGGCCAAGGATGCCAAGATGATCTATGCGGACCAGATTTATTTTGCCGATTCGGGCCATCTCTATCCGGGAAAAGTGGCCTGTACCCATACCTTCAAGGATGGTCTGACCGTGCGGTTCCGGGCGATCAAGCCCTCCGATGAAGACGAGATGCGGCGGCTCTTTTACCGGTTCTCCGACCAGGCCGTGTATTACCGTTATTTCAGTCCCATCAAGGCGATGCCCCACAAAAAGATGCAGGAATACGTCAATGTGGACTATCGGCGCATCATGGCTGTCGTAGGCGTTATCGAGGAGACCGGTACGGAAAAAATCATTGCCGAAGCCCGTTATGTTCGTTCCCATGTTCGTCCTTATGCGGATACGGCCTTCATTGTGGACGAGGCTTATCAGGGAAAGGGGATGGCGTCCTTTCTTCTAGAACTGTTGGTTAAGATTGCCAGAGAGGAAGGGGCCGAGGGATTTACCGCCGACGTCCTGACGGTAAACAAGGCGATGTTGCGGGTGTATGAGAAGTCGGGATTTCCGATTAAGGCCGTCCTTGCTGCGGGGGCCTATGAGTTGGCCATACCGTTCCAGGACAGGGCCCAAGAGATGGGGAAAGAAGGGCCAGACTGAAAAAGCTTGCAAAAGGATTAGGTTTGCGATAAAGCCTCGCATCTTTTTGGATATTGTTGACAATCTTTTTGTCTGCGCATATATAATAAAGATATTTCTTGGCGAGAGTGGCGGAACTGGAAGACGCACTGGACTTAGGATCCAGCCCGCGCAAGCGGATAGGGGTTCAAGTCCCCTCTCTCGCACCAAATGACCTTTCCGCGTACAATATGAAAGAAGTGAAGGAGAAAATAACGGGTGAACGAAACAAACCAGGCAGTAAAAATTGAAGAAATAAGTCCTGTCAAAAAGAAGCTATCCTTTGAGATTCCTTGGGAAGAAACAAAAATTGTCCTGGATGATGTTTATCGGAAGATCAGCAAGACGGCCAAGGTGAGAGGTTTCCGTCCGGGGAAAATACCCCGTCCCGTCCTGGAGAAATTCTATAAAGATCATGCCGAAGAAGAGGCAATGACCCAACTGTTCAATCAGCATTTCTGGGATGCCTTGCGGGAGCATGCCCTTGACCCTGTTTCCAGGCCGGAAATAGATCAGCAGGGCATCGAGCCGGAAAAGGCCTTTGCCTTCAGCGCCACCGTGGAAATAGAACCGGTCTTCGATCCCGAAGGATACGTAGGTCTGGAAATTGATCAGGAAGAAGTCGAAGTGACAGACGCCGATATGGAGGCTAAACTAAAAGAACTACAGGAGATGTACAGTACTATGGAGGAGATCTCCGCCGATGCCGAGGTTGTCTCGGGAAACTACGCCGCCATCGATTTTCAGGGCGCCGTTGACGGTCAGTCCCTGAAGGAACTCAAAGCCGATGATTATCTTCTGGAAGTGGGATCGAACACCTTTATTACCGGCTTCGAGGATCAGCTCCTGGGCATGAAAAAGGGAGAGATCAGAGAGGTCGCCATTAAGTTCCCCGAAGAATATCACCATAAAGATGTCGCCGGCAAGGATGCGATCTTTACCGTGGTCCTGAAGAATATCAAGGAGAAACTCATACCTGAGATCAACGAGGAATTTGTCAAAAATTTTGAACAGTACAATACCCTGAAGGAATTGCAGGATGATCTTCGCAAGGACATTGCAGCCCAGAAGCAGAAACAGGTCGATGGCAGCAACAGGATGGCGATGATCGCGAAGCTTATCGAAAAGAATCCCATCGTGGCCCCTGATTCCCTGGTCGAGCGGCAGATTCACTCGATGATGGCAGATACGAGGTGGCGGATGTCCATGCAGGGAATTGATGCGGACAAAGCGGCAAAAATTCTTCCCCAGTATCACGAGCTCTATAAGGCCGATGCCACCCGGATCGTCCAGACGTTGTTGCTGATGAAAAGGATCGGCGAAAAAGAAAATATCTCCGTGAGCGATGAAGAGCTGAATGACCACATAAGGGGGCTTGCGGAGAAGCGAAACCAGAGTTATGAGTCTTTTATGGCAACCCTTGCCAAGGACGATCTGCTGGAAAGCATCAGGGCTGAACTTGCAAATAAGAAAGTTGTCGATTTTATCAAGGAGCAAGCCATAATAAAGATGGTTAAGAAAGATTCCGCAGCGACACAGGAGGTAAGTTAAATGCCCCTGATTCCCATGGTAGTTGAGCAGGACGGACGAGGCGAACGAGCCTTTGATATTTACTCGCGCTTGCTGAAAGATCGCATCATCTTCCTCGGAACGGCTATTGATGATAATGTGGCCAATCTGATCATCGCCCAGATGCTCTATCTGGAATCGGAAGATCCTGATAAGGAGATATTCCTATATCTCAATAGCCCCGGTGGCCATGTCAGTTCCGGATTGGCCATTTATGATACCATGCGGTACATAAGACCGGCGGTCAGTACCTTCTGCATGGGACAGGCGGCGAGCATGGGGGCCCTATTGCTGGCGGCGGGGGCCAAAGGGAAGCGTTTTGCCTTGCCTCACGCGCGGATACTGATCCATCAGCCCCTCGGAGGGTTCCAGGGACAGGCCACGGACATCGCTATCCATGCTCGGGAGATCTTGAGATTGAAGGACGACCTGAACCAGATATTGGCAACAATGACAAATCAACCGCTGGAAAAAATTCAGGCGGATACGGAGCGGGACTATTTTATGGATGGTCAGCAGGCGAAGGAGTATGGTATTATCGATGTTATCATCGACAAGCGCCAATGACACGGCGATCAAGAGGTTATAAATAAATGGTCAGAAAAGGAAGAGAAGCGCAGGGCGGAGGGCAGGGACTCCTGTATTGTTCCTTCTGCGGCAAGAACCAGAACGAAGTGCGAAAACTCGTTGCCGGCCCCACGGCCTATATCTGCGACGAATGTATCGAACTCTGCCGGGCCATTGTCCATGAAGACAATGACACGAAGGTGACGGCGGAAAAGGCCAAGGGGAATCCGAAGCCGAAAGAAATCAAAAAATTCCTGGATTCCTACGTGATTGGTCAGGAGAGAACCAAAAAAATCCTCTCCGTAGCGGTTTACAATCATTACAAACGGCTTTTCCGTCCTGCAGACATGGATGGAGTGGAGATTCAAAAAAGCAATGTTCTCCTCATTGGTCCCACGGGTTCGGGAAAGACACTCTTGGCAAAAACATTGGCGAAAATGCTCAACGTTCCCTTTACCATTGCCGATGCGACCACCCTGACGGAGGCAGGCTATGTGGGGGAGGATGTGGAAAACATTATCCTGTCCCTGCTTCAGAATGCCGATTATGATGTGGAACGGGCGTCAAGAGGGATTGTTTACATCGATGAGATTGATAAAATCGCCAAAAAGTCGGGAAATCCATCAATTACCAGGGATGTTTCCGGCGAGGGAGTGCAGCAGGCGCTCCTGAAGATCATCGAGGGCACGTTGGCGAGCATTCCCCCCAAAGGGGGCAGAAAGCACCCCCAGCAGGAATTCATCCAGGTGGATACGACGAATATCCTCTTTATCTGCGGCGGTGCCTTCAATGTTCTTGAAGATATTATTGCGAAAAGGGTTGGTTTCAGCAATATGGGCTTCGGGGCGGAAATACGAAGCAAACAGGAAAAGAAGGTTGGAGAATTACTGACGGAAGTGCAACCGGAAGATTTGTTGAAATTCGGCCTCATCCCGGAATTTATCGGGAGACTTCCCGTAATCGCCACTCTTAATGAACTCTATGAAGACGATATGGTGCGCATTCTCAGTGAGCCAAGGGACTCAATCATCAAGCAGTACAAAAAGCTTTTCGATCTCGAGAATGTTAAGCTTAAATTTACCGATGGCGCCATGAGAGCGGTGGCCAAGCTGGCTACAGAAAGAAAGACCGGGGCGAGAGGTTTGCGCTCGATCCTGGAAAATACCATGTTGGAGCTCATGTATGAACTTCCCTCCCGCCGTGACATGCGTGAATGTGTCATCAGTGAGGATGTGGTTATGAACAGGGGAACCCCATTTTGATATTTGAACCGGCCTCGAAAACTGCTTAATATCGATATTACGTCAAGGAAAAGATGAACATATATGTTTGATTTTACTGAAGATAAAGATAAAGAAGAAACCGCGACCATGCCGTTGCTGCCTCTGCGGGATGTGGTCGTCTTCCCCCACATGATCGTTCCCCTGTTTGTGGGAAGGGACAAATCTATTGCCGCCCTGGAGTCGGCCATGAAATATGAAAAGAGTATCTTCATGGTGGCCCAGAAAAGCGCCCAGAAGGATGAACCGTTAGAAAACGATATCTATCGGATTGGAACCGTCGGTATCATCATACAACTGCTCCGCCTTCCCGATGGGACGGTGAAGGTCCTCGTAGAGGGAAAAAAGAGGGGAATTATCAAGGAATACATATCCATGGATGATTTCTTTACCGTCAAGGTCGAGGAGATCGAGGAGGAAGGGGAAGAGGATCGGGTCAAGGCCGAGGCACTGATCAGGAGTCTCAATGAGGCCTTTGAATCCTATGTCAAGCTGAGCAAGAAGGTCCATGTGGAAATGGTCAATACGATTTCCTCCATCGAAAGCCCCTCCAAACTGGCAGATGTCATCGTATCTCATGTGAGCGTTAAGCTTGAAGATAAGCAGCGGATTCTGGAGATAATCAGTGTCCACGACCGGCTGGAAGCCGTCTATGAAATGCTCCTCGGGGAGATTGAAATCCTGCAGGTGGAAGAGAAGATCAAGCGCCGCGTCAAGAAGCAGATGGAGAAAACGCAGAAGGATTATTATCTGAACGAGCAGATGCGGGCTATCCAGAAGGAAATGGGGGACAAAGACGATTTAAAAAGTGAAATCGCCGAGCTCGAAAAGAGATTAAAACAGAAAAAACTCTCCGAAGAGGCCCATAAAAAGGTTAAGGCGGAGATCAAGAAGATGCATATGATGGCCCCCATGTCGGCAGAGGCCACGGTAATCAGAAACTATATTGATTGGCTCCTCGATTTGCCCTGGTACGAAAAGGCGGAGAACAAGCATACCCTGAAGGAGTCCGAGGCGATCCTCGAAGAGGATCATTTCGGACTGAAGCAGGTCAAGGAGAGAATCATCGAATATCTCGCCGTGCAAAGTCTGGTCAAGAAAAATAAAGGATCCATTCTCTGCCTGGTGGGGCCGCCGGGGGTAGGGAAAACCTCCGTCGCCAAATCTGTTGCCCGGGCCACGAACAGGAAATTTGTTCGTTTCTCTTTGGGCGGCGTTCGGGATGAAGCGGAAATCCGGGGGCATAGAAGAACCTATATCGGTGCCCTGCCGGGGAAGATTGTCCAGTTGATGAAAAAGGCCGGATCGAATAACCCCGTCTTTTGTCTTGACGAGGTGGATAAACTGAGCTCTGACTTTCGGGGCGATCCCTCGTCAGCCCTGCTGGAGGTTCTCGATCCCGAACAGAATAATGCCTTCAATGACAACTACTTGGAAGTTGATTACGACTTGTCGGACGTGATGTTCATTACGACGGCCAATATTTTGCAAACTATTCCGGCGCCCCTTCAGGACCGGATGGAGGTGATCCGTATCGCCGGCTATACGGAACCGGAAAAACTCAGTATCGCCAAGGAGTTCCTCGTTGCTAAAGAGATGGAGGCCAACGGCCTTACGGAAAAAAATATCGCTTTTACGGAGGGAGCAATCCTTACCATTATCAGGCAGTATACCCGGGAAGCGGGGGTGCGGAATATGGAACGGGAGATTGCCTCGGTCTGCAGGAAAATAGCCCGCAAGATCGTTGCGGAAGGTATTCAGGACCAGATCAGGGTGAGCTCAAAGGCAGTCTCTAAATATCTGGGGGTGCCAAAGTTCCGCCACGGTGAAACAGAAGGAAAAGATCAGATCGGATTGTCAACGGGACTGGCTTGGACGGAGGTCGGCGGCGAACTCCTGGTGACGCCCATTTCAGCGTCCGATTACCATCGGCTGCTCACCCGCGGATTCTGTTTCTCGCTTCTTCAGGCGGTTCTTCCGGTCATCGTCCTCTGGATTGGCTACTTCCTGCTCTGGTGGGCCTTCGGCGCCGTGGTTGC
>DYRD01000312.1 GCA_020718905.1 Syntrophus aciditrophicus
GAAAAGGGGATTTCGACCCGGCCACAGGTGGGGGATTTTCAGGTGGCCATCCGGGCTGAAGTCTATCTCGAACGGTTCGTTATAAAGTCGATGAGTTCCAGTGGTCCGTATGGTCAGATAGCTCATCTCCAGCACCGCGGAAATATTGTTACGGATACAAGCCCTCACGCCCCCGGAAAAAAACCACGCATCCCCCGTCGTTTTTTCCAAAGTCAGGCGAAAGCCCGGGCGAAGCAGGTGGTGGTCTTCGTTATCTCCCTTAACATAGGCCCAGTAACAGTCGAAAAAAATATGGGACGGCGGGGAGCCAGCAGACCTTCCCCATTCATATTTCGTCTTGATTCCGACAAGATAGAGCTGGTAATCCTGGCGAAAATGAAGGGAATCTCCGGGCAAAGGCTCCGGGGCGGCGGGGGGGAGATAGAGCCACTGAGTTCCATCATGGGCCATGAAGTTGAACCGCTGCCATTGAAACCCGAGCGCCGGCCTTATATCGACACTTGAAGGTAATCCCAGCCAGTCGGATACCTTCAAGTCGATGTCGAATCTTGCCTGATAGCTGGGGTCAATCCGGCAACGGGAAACAGAGTAAATGCTCAACTGGTCGGGCGCTGTACCGTCATCCCAATCCCAGTCCTTCATGTCGCCGTCCGTGTTTTGCGTTAAATTTGTGAGCAGGCGGGTTCCCAGAGACCAACGGGAGAATTCGCGCCGCAATTCCACCCCTCCCCACCAGGTATTGAGGGGAAATTCGAGGCGGCTCAGCGGCGTCTGATAAGGTTCGAAGGGATTGCCGAATTCAAAACTGGTGTGGCTGTAAATGCTGCGCTCGATAACAACCGAGGCCTGCCATTCCTGCTTTTCCGCGGCAGGGGCGATTGCCTCGACCGCCGCCGCAATCGCCGGAGTTCCGGCACAAAACAATGCCAGGATCAGTAGTGTCGGGATTTTTTGATCAACCATTTTCCAGCTCAGAAAACCTCTCCGGCAGGCCTGTCAGAGAAATTGTATGAAAATAAAATTTTTCCGTTCAATATCAACCTGTTGCGCAACCATGTTTTCGTAGGGGCAATTCACGAATTGCCCTGCTCGGCGAC
>DYRD01000136.1 GCA_020718905.1 Syntrophus aciditrophicus
GCTTGGCACTCTTTCGATTCCGTGGAGCCCGATATATAATTACTAGTGAAGCCCTGAGCGGTTTTGTAACGTGACTTCAGTGACTTACTCCTGAAACCGACGACAGAATGCCCCACGAACTGGTGTAAATTCCCAGGAAATGGGTCACTCGGTTTGAGCAAGGGATCAGGAAACCTGAACTTATAACAATGTCCGGAACGATCGCCTGGTCGCACCATGAAAAATGGGACGGCAGCGGCTATCCGGACGGCCTGCGGGGTGAAGAGATCCCCGTATATGCGCGGATCGCCGCCATAGCCGATGTCTTTGACGCCCTGCTCTCCCGGCGACCGTACAAGGAGCCGTGGCCGCTGGAAAAGGCCTTGCAATTGATCCGGGATGAGGCGGGAAGACATTTCGATCCCCGAATGGTAAAGATATTTTTCGACCATCTTGACGAAATTCTCGCCATTCAGAGCAGATTGTGGTAGCATTCCCCAAAGCTTCCGGAGCCATAATAAACCAAAACATCCACGGATATTACATAAGGAGGAAAATGCATGTTTAAAAATCTCGGCATCAAATGGAAAATACTTTTTTTCGTCGTCCTTGGCCCTCTGGTGATTTCCGTCATCCTTGCCTGGCAGAGACTGGACGATATTCGCACGGGGGCGGAGGAGGCCATGATCTCCAAAAGCGTCGGCATTCTTCTGATGGCCGAGGCAACCCGCGACCGCATGGCCTCAAAGCTGAAGAAGGGGGTTATCAAACCTCTCGCCGAGCTCGACTCTTCCCGGATTCTGGAGGCGGTCCCCGTTGTCACCGCCTTGCAGGTTGCCAACGACAAGGCCCGCGAGGCGGGATATGTCTTCCGTTCTCCCAAAATCAGCCCCCGCAATCCCGAAAATGCCCCTACTGAGCTGGAGAGAAAGGTTCTGGAAGAATTGGAAAGTAAAAACCTCAAAGAGAAGATCATTATCGAAAAGGATCAGATTCGCTATTTCCGACCTGTGTATCTTACCGAGGACTGCCTCTTCTGCCATGGCGACCCCAAAGGAGAAAAAGATATGACGGGCGGCATCAAGGAAGGATGGAAGACAGGCGAGATGCATGGCGCCTTCGAAATTATCGCCTCGCTGGCCGAGGCCAACAAGGCCGTATCCCGGGCGCGACTGGTTGTTATTGCCTGGGTTGTGGGGATTCTGGCAGTTATTATAGCGATATCGTGGTATTTTCTGCAGAAGAATATCGTCACACCCCTTACAAACGCCAATTCCTTCATGGACAAGGTTGCCCATGGCGATTTGACGGGGACGATTACAGCCGCCTCTCACGATGAAATCGGTCAGATGGTTGAAAATCTGGGGCAGATGAGCAGGCATTTGAATGACGTCATTAAGGAAATAGCCCGCTCCAGCGCCACCCTGTCTGATTCCTCTTCCCAGCTTGGGTCCATTGCCGATGAATTTTCTGCCCAGAGCGAGGAAACGGCCGGGCGAACCCATTCGGTAGCCGCAGCGGCAGAGGAGATGAGCGTCAACATGTCAACCGTTGCCGCAGCCACGGAAGAGGCCTCAACCAATATTACCCTGATGGCGCACAGCACCGGGGAGATGACCTCCAATCTCGCCGAAATTGTCAAATCGACTGAGAAAGCTCAGCATATCACCGGCAACGCCGTAACCGAGGCTGAATCGGTCTCCGCAAAGGTGGATGAACTGGGCGCCGCGGCAGTGGAGATCGGCAAGGTGACAGAGGCAATTGCCCTTATCTCCGAACAGACCAACCTGCTTGCCCTGAACGCCACCATCGAAGCGGCCCGGGCCGGGGAGGCGGGAAAGGGATTCGCGGTAGTGGCAAACGAGATCAAGGAACTGGCAAAACAGACAACAACAGCCACCGGAGAGATTGACGCCCGGGTGCAGTCAATTCAGGATTCCACCGGAGACACCGTCAAACAGATACAACAGATTACCCATATAATCAGAGAGGTTAACGCCATCGTAATGTCCATAGTAACGGCAGTTGATGGACAATCGGCAACTACCATGGAAATTTCGGAGAGCATCAACCAGGCATCGATCGGCATACGGGAGGTAACGGAAAATATTGCCCAGGTTTCTGTTGTTTCCGGAGATGTGGCCAGGGATATTGCCGGGGTCAACCAGGCATCCGCCGCCATCTCCTCGGAAAGCGGAAATGTGAAGACAAGGGCAGATGAATTAAACGTCCTTGCCGGGCAGTTACGGGAGCTGGTCGGACGGTTCAAGGTTTAGCATGAATCGTGAACAGCAAGCTTCGTGTTCATCCTTCTTAACAATGGCGTGCTGTCCTGATTGTTACCTGAATAACCGACGTGAAGGGAAAAGACCATGGAAGACGATATTCTCAAAGATTTTATTGACGAATCCTTCGAACACCTCGCGGACATTGAAGGCGATCTGCTGGCAATCGAGCAGAACGGCGCCGATATTGACCTGGATCTGGTAAACAAGGTCTATCGGGCGGCGCATTCGATAAAAGGCGGCGCCGGGTTCATGGACCTGGAGGTGATCAAGGAACTGACCCACGAGATGGAAAACATCCTGGGGAAGATCAGAAGCTGCGAACTTGTTCCGGGTTCGGAAATTGTGGGCGCGCTCCTTTCCGCGGCCGATACGCTCAAAGCGCTTCTTTCGGACATCGGCAACAGCAACAAGGCGGATATCAGCCGCCACCTGGGTGAATTGCGAGCGATCACGGATGACAAATCTTCGGTTTCTGCAAAGCCCCCTAAGGAAGCAACCGTAATACATGTAACGCCGGCGGAAACGGCTGCTGCCCAACCGCCCCGGGAGCAGGACGTCATAGCCCTGGCCCGCCGCACAGGCAAGAATGTCTATCAAATAAATATTGATATCGTCAAAGACATCGAACTAAAACAAATGAGTCTCTCCCATTTCATCGAAGAGGCGCTCTCCACCGGCGACATCCTTAAAAGCTCAATTGAGGTAACCGCTGCCCCAAAGGGATTGCGGAATGGTGAAAAGAGAACGGATTCCCTGATTCTCCATATCGTTTATGCGACAATATTGGACCCGGGGGATGTCAACATGGTCTTCAATCTTGATGATTCTCAAATTGTCTTCTTGCCGGAGGATAGGGACGTCGGGTCACCCGGTGGAGATTTTAACGCCCCGCCGAACCTTGTTGCCGCTTACGCGGAACCGACAGTTGCCGACAACGCTTCAGAACCCGCAATTCCCTCCGATTTGGTCATCCCTGAAGAAGAACCTGCGGTCATTCCCCAGAGCGCCGGGGAAACAACACTTCCGCCGGGAAAATTGGAAAAACCGGATAGGCCAACAAGTGGACCAGCCACCCCGACCGGCGGGGAAAATACGGTCCGGGTGCAGGTGAACATGCTGGAGAAGCTGATGAATCTTGCCGGCGAACTGGTCTTAAGTCGCAACCAGTTACTCCAGTCTATTTCATCTCACGACAGCAGACTTATAGAGATGGGCGGGCAGCGGATGGACCGGATCACCTCCTCACTGCAGGAGGCCATCATGCTGACGCGCATGCAGCCGGTAGGAATCGTCTTCAACAAGTTTCCGCGGGTTGTGCGGGACCTCTCCCAAAAACTGGGCAAAGAGGTGGAACTGCTTATCGAAGGCAAGGAGGTGGAACTCGACAAGACCATCATCGAGGCCATCAATGATCCACTCACCCACCTGATACGCAACTCGGTTGACCACGGCATCGAGCTTCCCGCGGAGCGAGCGAAGGCGGGGAAGCCTCCGGGCGGACGGATAGAGCTTCGGGCCTTTCATGCCGCAGGCCAGGTCAATATCGAGGTGCGTGATGACGGCCGGGGGCTCTACCCTGATAAACTGGTTGCCTCCGCCATCTCCAAGGGGATCATCACCGAGCAGCAGGCGCGGCTTATGTCCGAAAATGAGAAGATGAACCTCATCTTCCTGCCCGGTTTTTCCACAGCCCAGAAGGTCTCCGACGTATCGGGCCGTGGTGTGGGGATGGACGTGGTCAAGACTAATATCGAAAAGATCGGCGGCCATGTCCTCATCGATTCCCAGCCGGGCATCGGGACCAACATCCAGATAAGACTTCCCCTGACACTTGCCATCATTCCCTGCCAGATCGTAGTCGTGATGGAAGAAAGATTCGCAATCCCGCAGGTAAATCTCCTTGAGCTTATCCGGATTACCCCGGATAAGCTCAAGGAGCGGATTGAAATTATTGGAAACTCCGAGGTGCTCCGCCTGCGTGATGAGCTGTTGCCTCTCGTCAGGCTGGCCGATGTAATAGGGATCGAGAGGAAGTATCTCGATCCCGCATGTCGCGAAACTACTGGGGATAGACGTACGATGATCGCGGACAGAAGATCCAGGCGCCTTGCGGGCGATGATTTTGAAGAATGCGAGGGGGAATCGCCCACAGGCGAGTCCCCCTCCAGGGTCAAAGCGGGCCGTCAGGCGTCCGAGCGACGGTACCACGCGGGAAGCTCGTTGAATATAGCAGTGGTGACCAGCGCGACAATGAAATACGGACTTATCGTTGATCGGCTTTTAGACGCCGAGGAAATTGTTGTGAAACCCTTAAGCAGGCACCTGAAGGGGTACAAGGGGTACGCAGGGGCGACCATTATGGGAGATGGACGGGTTTCCCTGATCCTCGACGTCACGGGCCTTGCCCAGATGGCGCAACTGAACTTTGTCGCCCGCAGCGAACGGACAGGGGAAGAGGCGATGGCCAGGGCCCGCTCGCAGGGGGACATCCAGTCATTGCTTCTTTTCCACAGCGCCCCCGGCGAACAGTTTGCCGTTCCCCTCGGTCTTGTCCAGCGCATTGAAAAGATAAAAAATACTCAAATAGAAACCATTGGCGGGCGAAGGGTGATGCAGTACAAGGGGGAAAGCCTTCCGCTGTTTTCCCTGGACGAAGCGGCCAAAGTCGCCCCCATCCCGGATATAGCTGATCTGATTGTCATCGTTTTTTTCATCTCC
>DYRD01000137.1 GCA_020718905.1 Syntrophus aciditrophicus
TGGCGCACAGCGCGGTGTAGTAAGCGGCCAGCGGTTTTGGCAGTTCAGGCCGTTCTTCGGCATCCGCGCGGCATGGCGGCAGAATATCGGCCGCAGCCAGCGCGATGCGATCTTTGACCTTTTTAAGCCGGACGGCCTTGATGCCGGTCGTGGCGAAGTCAAGCCCCAGCAGATTGGAAAGCTGCCGCCGTCCGCTCTCTCTTCCCGTCTTTCTGCTTTTCAGATCCATTGCTTATCCATGAGATGCCGATCCATACCGCGCTGTATATTTTGCGCATCCTACGGCGGATTCAATGGGAATAAAAGCACGATTGATGCCGAAAATCGTTTCTGTTCCCGGTTGTGCGCGTTTCCGCAGGCGTCTTGTTCCACCGGGATATAAAACAGCAGCGGGCCGCTTATTGATCCATCACCGACGCAGATTTCCAGGTTCCCGGCACGATTTCCCAGTCGGGAAGCCCGTTGTTTCCGATGAATACAGAGCCTGCCGGAGCCGGCGGCAGACCGTTGACAACGACTGAGCCGCGGCTGAGACGGGAGTCCATGGTGATGTCAAGCCGGGTCCAGTCATTCACAGCCCGCTTAATGGCCAGCTCGCCGCCGGCGGCCATGTTTCCATAGATACTGATGAAGGACTGTCCGCTGCCGCCGAGATTGTTATCAATAAAATCGTTCTCGGCATACATCATGGCGTGGATACTTCCGCCTGTTCCGAATTGCAAATCTCCGATTCTGATATTTCCGCTGTTGCCCGGCACAGCCGGATTCTTCAAGGCAATCAGGCAGAGCGTATCTTCGGCGTTTTTTACGATGGTGCTGTTAATGTCATCGTACTGCAGATCTTCGTCATAATCGGCGTTATAGTAGAACTCGTCGGAAATCGTGATATTTCCTCTTGCGACAATGGTGATCTTGGTGCCGGGAGTTTTGAAACGCAGAGAATAGGCAACCGGCGAATGGATATAGAGATTCCCGTCAACATAGTAGACTTTTTCGTTCCCGTCCGCTGTTACGTTCAAATACATGGGATAGGTTTTCGATCCCGCACTCCCGATTTCGCCGCTGCTGGACGGGTTGTTGTAGGTGCTGTCGGTCGGATCTTCCAGAAAATAGTCGTCTATCCTCACTTTGGTTCCGACTGAATTCGTGTAGTAAACCGCACTGTAGCTCCGCGCCCGGATCGTCACCCCGCCGACACTTTTATCGCTTGATGTTGATGGATTACGAATGAAGATGTGTTCTGGGGAGCTGGTGGTTAAGACCGCATATTGGTTGGCACTGTAGTCCGCAGCGGTTACCGCAACATCATGTCCCCAGCCTTCGGCGGCAAACGCCGGGGTCGAGCCGGTTTTCGGACGATCATAATACATGCTGACGAGATCCGGCGGCTCGATGATCGGATTTCCTCCCAAGGCATCCCGGATTCCCAGCGAGTCATCACCATAATCCATTCCGGTGATGGTTCCGCTGGCCATCGTTCCCCAGTCGAAGGCATCGTTCCGGTCATCCAGATATTCTTCGCCTTCGTCATACACTCCGTTCCGGTCAACAAACGGCTCGGGTGGAATGTCCACAGTACTGCCCTGATCCTCAAAAGCCTCCGCCGGCCAACTCGCGCAGGAATAGGTTTTTTTACCGACCTTGTAAGTGGTTTTCCACCGTCCCTGGCTGTTATAATATCCGCCAGCCCGGTCGTAGCGGTTATTATTCCGCCCGTAGAGACTGTCATCAACCCAGTTTTCACCCGCGTCCCATGTCCCGTTTCCGGGAGTGATTACGGTGTTCCCGGGAGTGTACTGGCCGTCCCCGTTTACATCGGTGAACGCCTCATTCTCGTCATAAATCCCGTTTCCAATGCTATCCACAAAGGCCTCTCCGGAATCATACTCACCGTTATTGTAAAACAGATTCATGTATGGACTGACCGAGGCGCTGTACGCGTCAAATTCCGCCTGCGTCATCGAACCGAGAGCTCCTACGGCATAGGCATTGTCCCAAATCTCACCCAGCTCCAGCACTCCGTTATCGTTCTCGTCCAGTTCTCCGTGGCGGAGACGGGCATCCCCCGCCACCTGAATACTGCCGCGAACGTAACCATCCCCGTTAACAAAGTCCGCCAAATCACCGGTGCCCCCGACCTTGAAAAGGCCTCCTATTTTCCCGGAATAGAAAACCAGCCTGTAAATAAAATTGAGGTATATATCTTCGGAGGTATCCACGCAACCCACCTCGGCCGTCTCCTGATCCCCATCGAAAAACCCGCCTGAAACCAGCCGGTTTGTTCTTCCGCTGACATTGTAAATTGCCGTGCTGAAGCCCCAGTCCCCGTCTCCGAACATCGAGGTGTCCGAAAAAAACGCCCGGGAGGATTGCTTGGAAAATATCCCGCTCTGATCATTAACCATTTGGTTCATCGCACATCTCAGCCCGGCATCCGCCAGATAAAAGGCCTGTTCCCGGGCAATGGTCGCCCGCAGATTTCCGGAATTAGTCGAAGTGAAAACCGCAAGCGCCCCGATAATCAAGCAGGAGATGATCAGCAGAACCAGTGTCATAACCAGTATGGACCCGTTTTTCCCGGAACAAACGTTCGTTTTCATAACCGAGCCTCCCCTTCCTAGTTCGCATTCCTCAAACATGCCGCGAAGCGGACATGCATGGCATAATTTTCGTCGCTTAAATCGCGTCCGCCGCTCCCGGCCGGCTGTGAAACACGATAGTTGACATACAGCTTATCTGTTGTATTGGTGCAAAAAACCACGATGCTGTTTCCCTGACTCATCACCTTCGTGATCCCATTTTTCACAAACCATACCGGGTCTTCCCCGTCGCGAAACAGCCCCAGCGCCGTGCCGTTAGTGCTTAACGGACTGTTGGTACAGGCCAATACGGCGGTGTCTCCGGTCGGATACGTCAGCTCTACCCAATATCCATTCGGGTCAATGCCTGATATCTCAGAGGCGTTGCGAATGCAGTCCATGATCCGCACGGATGAATTGATGGCTGCGACCTGAGACCGGTTCTTTTTTCCGCACAGCGTCACGAGTTCGGCGCTCCAGTGATAAACCACATACAAGGTCGTCAGAACGAGAAAGGAAAGCAGCATCGTGACCATCACTTCGACCAGCGTGAAACCCTGTTTTCGCCCTGTTGCTTTCATTTTCAACCTTTCCTCGCTAGAAAATCAGTGTGGATATTGCAGTGGATCCGGTATGGCCGGTTCGGGGAACCTGCCAGGAAACCCGCATAATGACCTCGGCATACCCGTTCGCAAGCGGAACGCTGTTCGTTGATCCATCGGGAGCGTGCCAGATCACACTCGGCATCCGGACCAAGTCGACGTGGTGAGTCTCCGGGTTCGCCATAATAACCTGCTCAACCGGCTCTCCCCCGCGCAACCTGTCATAACCCGCCGCAATCATTTCCTCCAGCCCCTCTTTCGCATACAGATGCGCCGCTGTTGCAATCGTCACGGACTGCGCCTGTCGTAAAACTGCAAAACCGCCGACATAGATGGATGCGGCCATGATACTGATGATTACAACGGCCGTCAGGAGCTCAATGAGTGACGACCCCTCCCTGCCTGTCCGGACAGCAGAACGGGACGCCACCGCCTCCGCATGGATGTGCTTTTTCATATAGTTATGTATTTAGCATGTTTTATTCCGTTTAATGAACATCCTTTTTCAACCAGTCAGCCACCCTGCGGACCGTCAGAGCCCGCTCCAAAGCCCGGACATGCTTTTATCCTGTAATTTGGAATGCTTGATGCTTTTTAATTTCAGCGGTATAAACAGTTCCATTACAGGAAGAAAGCGCAACATTATGAAAAAGAAAAGCACATCTGCTTTTACACTGGTAGAAATTCTGGTGGTCGTAGCGATTATTGCACTGCTCGCCGCCATCAGCATCCCGTCCATTACAGGTGCGTACGATAACGCCTCCACACGGATCAAACAGACCAACGTGGACACCATAGAGGCCGCCAAAGAACAATATGCGTTGCTCAATAACCTGCCGGATGGAACCGAGGTCGAATGGGATGATATCAAAGACTACGTGGGTTCCGGAATCCTCTCCCTGGACGAGTTGGATGTAAACGAAGAAACCATCACCATCAACGCAATCGGCACGCTGGCATCTTATCCGGAAGAAGAATGACAGTAAAACGGACGGCCCTCGTCACCAAATACTCCCCCGAGTCATCCCGCATCTCTGTTGCCCCGGGCTTCACAAAATGCGTTCTTTTATGAAGTAATGATAGCGGGAACAGCAGCGCCGGAACAGGCCGGATTCCAAATCGCCGTCATCCAGCAACTGATCCAGCAGCACCATCTTCCGCTCAGAAATCCGGTCGCCGGAAATCACCACGGAAGAGGTTTTTCCGTTGTTGAACCAGCCCCATTCCCCGCCCAGCTCGGTCGCCGATTCCCACCAGTCGATGTCGAAAACCGCGAAAGCACCCGTCATCACCTTTTCCGTCTCGCGCGCATCCCGCTGACTTTGCGGATAGTACCCGAAAGCTCCCGCGTAAAAATCAAAGGCATCCGCCGCCTGAATAATTTTACGGGCGCATTCAGCCGTACGCTGACGGATCACCGCTCCGCGCACCAGCGGTGTGGCAATCGCCAGAAAAATCGCAACCATTCCGGCTATAATCGCCGCATTCAACACCCGCACCTCGTCCCATCTGGAAAAATCTATTTTCATTTCCCATAAATGAGAAGCATGGCGCGTGCCACGATACTGCCCGCTTCTCAAAAATGACAGCAATCCGCTTTTTCACTTTGGAAAAATGTCAGATGAGGTTGTTTTGAAAGGCTGAGTTTCTAAAAAATGAGAAAGAGGCGCTGCGTCTTCACGCAAATAACCTATTTATTAACAAAAGGTTACGTTAAGGCCTTCTTAATTTGCGCCAGCCGCTGGTCATAGTCTTGAGGAGACACGAGATAAGCGTGGC
>DYRD01000313.1 GCA_020718905.1 Syntrophus aciditrophicus
GGACCGTCAAGGCCCACCTCACCTCCATCTACGAAAAAACCAGAACCGGCAGCCGACTCAGCCTGGCACTCCTGATCAACCGGGGGTAAGCGACAGAGCGAAAACGGTTCTATTTATCCGTACATGCTAACGCGGGCTTGCGCCCGCAACCCATTTTCTCAAATGGCCGTCCGCCATCAAAAACTCCCTCACCTTCAAGGGGAGTGCCGGGGTTGGGATGGGGTTTAAGAAGGCCGGATACGTCCAGCCACTCTTCTCCAAATCACTCATCTTATTAGCATTTTCTGCCATGTCCGTTCATTTTCTTGTTTTTTATTGCAGGAGTTGAGGACTAAGTCACTAATCGGGATCGTTCTTTGGCGCAGGTCGCGGTTTTTTGCCTCTACGGGGGGGTGACGCTAAACCCTTTTCGTTTGATCTCCTCAACAAATTGCAATGCTTCATCTCTGGTTGCAAATGATCCGACCATCACTCGATACCATGTGTACTGGGGAGATACCTGCAGGGGAACGATCTGCCTCTCTTTTCCGGTGAATGCGGTATCGCGCCCGTATCTGTTGGCTTTTTGCCTGTCGGGAAAAGTCCGCAAGTGGACGTTGAAGAGCGGCTCCGGAGTCGCGACGACCAAGAGCGCGTCTGTGATTTCCGGCAATTTGATTTTCTGATCAACAAGAATCAAATCAGGGTTCGTGATTTCCGGATTGAGTTTCAAAATATGGTCAACCATGGTTTCGTCGGCGACCTTATAATGCTGATAGGCTATCATATACAAATTGGTCCCCTGTTTCGCCTCAACGGTTTCCCTGATTCGGATTTCGGCGCCAAAGCGGCCCGATGGCGTCGGCGACGATACGGGATTCTTCGGCGTTTCCGTTGCGGTCGGCGTCTTTGCGGAAGCTGAGACAGCGACGGCCGCACCGTCCGTCCCGGATTGGCCCAACGGCGCCGGTGATGCTGCGGGCGCCTTCGGCGTTTCTATGGCAACCGGTGTCCCTGCGGGAGCAGGAACAGCAACGACCGTACCGTCCGTGTTGCCAACTCCGGGAATGACGCCCCCTGCTTTATCAACGATTGCAGTATCTTTCGCAACA